>NZ_JAHQVB010000002.1 GCF_019052655.1 Holdemanella porci | reverse complement strand
AAGATTCCGATTTTGTAGGAGGACGTGTTCTATGTATATTTATCTGTACATTGATGTTGCCATGAGTATATTGGCTTTAGTTGAATTGCTAAAAATTACATTATTGATTATAGAAAAATGTAAAAGACACTAGTTCACCTTCCCCAAAGGATTAAACTAGTGCCTTTCGACATAAAATAATTCAGAGGATCCACTGTATCCAGTAGTCTTTCTGTATGATTATTAAACAATTGATATATATAAAAGTCAAGACTAATCTTGTCTAATTCACTGAAATAGAAACAATTGAAATTGATTCATAATAGGGGTTGGCGACTGGATGTAGTATGGCTACCCTTGGAATGAAAAGGATGATATCTTGAGTTCTTAAAGATTCCGATTTTGTAGGAGGACGTGTTCTATGTATATTTATCTGTACATTGATGTTGCCATGGGTATATTGGCTTTAGTTGAATTACTAAAAATTACATTATTGATTATAGAAAAATGTAAAAGACACTAGTTCACCAAACGCAAAGGATTAAACTAGTGTCTTTACATTAGAAAAATACAGAAAAACCACTGTATCCAGTGGTTTTTCTATTTGGCTTTATGCAAGAATATATTTTTTTAAATTCGTGACTTAATTTCATAAACATTTCATAAATGATGAAAGAATGTTTTTGGATAAGGAGTTGGTTTTTTTGATACATAATGCTTATGCATATATCACGAGAAAGAAAGTAAAGACGAGTATCTTGTTTTTGATACTTATGATTATTCTTCTAAGTCTTTATAGATGCTTGAGTATACTTTCATCCAATTTACGAATGGAAAATCTTTAAATGAGGTGAGTCTGAGTTCGATTGTAGTACAAAAAAAGGCTGGTTCTGAATTTGAAAACCAGTATTTTAATAATTCTGTATATGAATATGATTTTGTTTCTAAGCTAGAAGATACTAAGGCAGTTTCTATTAAGCAGGGTGTAACACTGGATTCTTTACCTGAAGAATATAAGAATGTAGTTTCAGTAGTTGGAACAAATAACACTTCAAAAAATGTTTTATTTCGTAGTGGAGTATTTACTTTAATTTCAGGAAAAAATATTAATTCTAAGGATAGAAACTCTATTCTTATTCATTTGGATCTAGCTAAAAAAAATCATTTAAAAGTAGGGGACACAATATGTTTGAATTCTCATACTTTTACAATCAAAGGAATTTTTGAAGGTAAGAAGCATGAAACATATAAAGGTTTATCTTCGGATTTAAGTGAGAATACCGTATTTTTGGATTATCATTTTTTAGATACGAAAATGGTCCATAAAATGACAGTTTTCTCGAAAAAAGAAAGTAGGCTTAAACAAGTTTAATCCTTAAATCCATCAAGTGAATATGTTGTGTCTAAAGATACGAATGCCTATAAATCGTCTTTAGAATCTATACAAAGTATGAAGCACATGATTCAGATTCTATCTTGTTCTATCATTGTGTGTGGACTTGTTGTCTTATCTTTGGTATTGGTTCTAGGGTTAAGAGATCGCATACATGAAATGGGTGTCTTGTTGTCTATAGGAAAAAGTAAGATGGAAATCATTGTTCAATTTATATTAGAACTTGTATTTATATCCTTTCCATCAGGAATCATTCTATGTGCTTTTAGTGTAATTAAACATAATACGTTATGCTTCATATTAAGTCATGGCTTGTTGATGAGTATTATTATCGTTTCTGTACTAATGGCGAATCTTATGATCATGATCAAAAAGCCAAGCTAAAAATCTAAGTCTACAACTTCTTCCTTACTCCTTAATTATATCCCTATGCTTTTCAGCTATTGTCTCTTTAGTGTATGCCAAATCCATTAAAAATCATGTAGTTGAAATCAAAAGTGTAACCGATCAAATGATGGCATTAGATAAGAAGGCTCGTCTAGAAACTGATTCGAGTTATGAAATTGGGCAGTTGAAGGCACAAATTAATGATTTGTATGAAACACACTTCTTGATTCGATTTCCAATCTTGAATTTAAAAATAAAGAGATTCTAAGATTAGATAAAATAAAATACAATTTCTTTAAAGGACCAGTCACGAATTAAAAACGCCTATGCAAGTCTTAAAATCATCTTAAAAAAAATGAAATACAATGTGGGAAAAAATAAAAATAGAGATGTTTATATTGATGAATGTATTGATTTAGTTGATCATTTAACTAAGAATATACAACAAATCTTATCTGAATATTCCATAGAAAATCTAAAAGACGATGAAGAAGTGGTTCAAATCAAAGATATCCTGTCTAGTGTACTTGAAAAATATGATGTATTGATTCACCAAAAGGAATTAAGAATTCAAAATGATTTAAAAAATGAAACAATGTATATTGGCAAGGCAGCTCTAAATATCATTTTGTCTAACCTTATTAGTAATGCGATCAATTATACGCATGAAAAGGATACTATTCATATTGGAATCGAACAAGGCTATTTCTTTATTCAAAATAAACAAGATCCAACCCAATCTAAAGGAAATGGTCTAGGTTTATATATTGTTCGTAATCTATTAGATAATTATAAAATGAAATATGAAACGATTGAAGGAGAAAAATTTATCTTCGAGATTAAATTGAAGTAACAGCTCTTTTAAAGTTGTTGCATTACGTCGCGTACTAACACAAAATGCAAGTTAGAGGTGAAAACCTGCTAATTATTTATGAGATATTAAAACAATTACTGCTTCAATTACTCAAGAAAATAAAGTGGTAAAACTCATTTTGTTTGAGTAATTACCACTTTTGTTTTAGTCTAACATTTCTAGATAATTCACATTTACATATTGATTATATAATGGCTCATCATGAATAATTGCATTTTGAAAGAATTGATCGACATCTTCATAGTTTTTATCATCCATCGATATATAGAATAAATCATCCTCGTATTTAGCTTCGATAATATAATCTTCTCCATTGATTTCTAAGGCGAGTTTACATGGCTTTTGTAGAACATAGTATAGATCAAATAGATCTATGTAGTCTGAATCAAATTGAATAAGCGAATATAAATCGAGTACGATATGTTTAATGATGGCAAGATCACCAAAGAAGTCCGAATAAATCAATCTTTGCGACTGGAATTCCTTCGCAATCAACAACAATTGAATGGCTTGATCTTCATTACCTTCTTCTACATAGATCTTTGCTAGCCTAGAATAGACTTCGGGAACAGGATCAAACGTATTCGTTGCTCCTTGTAGTAAAGGATATAAACTCTTAATGATTTGTACATATTTTGGATAATCTTTTTGTACATAATAGCCATTCTTATACATATCTGCCAATTTATAGGCTGCCACAATATTTCCTTGATCACTCGCAAGTTTATAGTAGTGAAAGGCCTTCTCATAATCGGGTTGTCCCACGCGTCCATAATAGTAAATGTAGCCTAAACATTCATAGGCATCTACATAGTTTAATTTAGCAGCCATTAAATAATAGTCTTCCGCAAGATCAAACTGTTTTTGTCCATAATACCAGACACCCAGTTCCACCATATATTCTGGATTGTTTGTTTCTTGAATTAAAAATTCCAGGGCATTTATAAACTGGATATCATCCTCATATTTGGAATGCACCAAATCATAATAATCATCTAGAACTTGTTTTGCACTTTCGATTGTGAATGCCATACTATCTAAACCTTCTTTATTTTCTTATATTCGATTTCAAAAATTGGAATAAAAGGTTTGTTGATCTCTTTATTCCGTGATTTCTTGCTTAAGAAACCCTCCAACATCTCTTTTATGCCATTTTCAGTTAATTCATCCTCCACACAATAATATTTTGGAGAATATTGCCAAATTGAATAATTATCATTATACATTTCTTCTAGCCTTGCACAATAGGAGCGCTTGCGGTAATTAAATAAATATACAATTTCTTCATTTGTGTAGATATCCCTTAATATGGTTCCTAGTGGATAATAATTGTAGTATTGTACATTTCTAGAAACGTAAACATCTTCTTTTAGTTTCAACACTTCTTTGTTTTCTTTCTTTAACTGTTTATTCACATAACGATTCACATTCGTATTAAAAATATATTTTAAACTATGTGGATTCGGCTCGATTTTTCTTTCTATATCTGTATTAATGAATAGATTTAAACCTTTTAACTCGATATCACCATTTGTATTTGAACACACATATCCATATATTTTATCGCCTTGAATTTTTGATAAAAAGTAAAGGGAAGTATTATATTCCACTATATCTCCTATTTCAAATGTAAATTCAATGTTTTCAAATAAAACAATATGATGTACATCACTATTTTTCAATAATTGAATCTTTCTTTGGATTTGAATCAAATCTTTGCTTGAGACTTGTTTTAAAATTCCTTTGATATTCTGGATGGGAATTCGATACACATTGTTTAAATATAGATAGGAATCGCTAAAGGCACCTGTTTCCTTATCTTTATGTCCATCTTGTAAAGTATATTGAATCTTTGGATTCTTTTTCTTTGTGCTTCCGGCATAGCCATATAAATAGTCTTTATCTTTTTTTATGATCAAATAGGGTCGAATACGATGGGGGTGATTTATATCCACCAAATTATCTTCGCAAACGGGCATACGACAAAAGACAAGATATCCAGGCTGAATGGTTTGAAATAATTTGTATTGTTCATCCAAATAATTGGTAGATTTTGCAACATACGTTTGTTTCATCTTTTTTGGTGGATTTAAATCCTTCTTTTGTTTCATCTTCGTTGGAGCATTTACATTTTTCTTTGGTTTGATCTCAATTGGTTTTTTACAATGAAATAATCGTTTAAAAATTTCTATGATTCGCATACTTCTTCCTCTTAGGTATAATTCTAACACATAGGTTCAATTTTTTTCGATATCATACTATAATAATTATAACAATCTCAAGGAGAAATAAAAATATTGCCAAAGCATTTGTTTTGGCTTCTCATTGGATTGAAAAAAGGGTACGATGAATCCCTTTGAAGATATATAAAGGAGGAGTTTTTTTTGGTGCGCTTATTGGAACATGCAAATCGTTATAGTAAAGAAAAGGTTTTTGATTGTTATAAAAGAACATGTCAAAATGATTATTGGGACTATGATTCCATGACAAGAAAAGAAATGTTTGAACGCATGATTGAAACCTATACCCCTGAGTATTTAGTTTCTATTTGCACAACATGGGAATTAAAGGTATTAAGAAGATTATTACGCAACCAAGACTTAGAAGACGATCGATATCGTTTTGAAAAACATGCATTAAGCTCTAAGTTTTTATATTTTGATAAAGAATTACCTGAAGAATTCAAAAAGAATGTCAAATTAGCTGTTAAAGATATTGATTTAGATCAGAAGGCAGAAAAAGATGAACCAAGCTTAGTCATTCTTGGAATTATACGTGCCTTTGGCATCATTGAACCATCTTTGATTCAAGCCGTATGTAGTGCTTGTGCATACGATTATAAAGCCATTATTGAGGGAAAACTCTTCAATTTCTGGGCGTATTTAAAAGAAGACTATGAATTAATTGATCATAGTTTAGCTAATGAATATGTATATTGGGATTATAAAGATCTATTGTTTAACATTCGCAATTGTCGTATCGAACGCGAAAGATTCGAACCAAAATTCTTAGATCGAGACAGCTACATTTCTATCTTTTATCATGGTTTTGATGCGACAAATCCAGATATTAAAAAATTTTTTACAGCTGTTAAAAAAGAAGTGCAGGACATCACAAAGTTTAAGGATGAATTGTTCAACAATTTGCTTCGTGGTACTGTGAATGAAGAAAAGATCGATTTAATTCCATTCTTTAATGGATTCTCAGATTCTTTGACAAAGCGCTATCGCAAAGCTGTTGTACAAATTTCATTACCAAATTATTATGGACTTAGTATGAAAGGCTATAAAGAAGCACATGAGCACGTATCTTTTAATGATAAGTTTCGTACTCTAAATGAGAAACAAACGTATGCTTATTTAGATCAAAAAGATACACGCCTATTCTATAAGTTATATTTTAGCGTCTTAGATTATGTGAATGCTTTGGAACAAATTATCCCAAATAAGAAAATTGATCCCAATAATTATATTGAACCCGATGAATTGGTCAATCTAATCGAGGTGTTCTGGAAAGAAAAAGATCGTTTTATTGATGGCTATGTTCAAAAGAATCCTTTAAATCTAACATATCGTAATTTGAATATTATAAAAGATTTTAAATATGGCATGCGCAAAAACTTTTTGTTGGCTGTCTATGAAAAGAACTATACAGTATTAAATGATGAAGGCATCAACTATATGGTCAAGGGTTTAAATGAAAACTTAGATAAATTTATTCCGGCCGAAAAAACACCTATGTTGATTCAAACTGCTATTATGCCATTTAATGGGATGATCATCTATGATGGTTTTATTTCAACGGCCGATATGCAGCTTAGCCAAAAACTTGTTTCAAAGGCATTTGAAGATTATAGTTACGGACAAAAGATTTACTCGTTGTTGCCAAAAAATATGAATTAAAAGGAGAGTTATGAGCTCATTAATACAAGAAATCAATCATTATCGAAAAGAAGTTGTGTACAGTCAATTTTTTCAGATATGTTTTCCGGATGACGTGAGTTGTGAAAAAATTACTCGTAAACAAATGGTTGAGCTAATTATTCAACAATATACACCAGAAAATATTGTAGATGTTTGTACAGTAAAATAACTAAAACTTTTAAAACGAATCGTGAAAACAATTATAAAGAAGTGGATGTTCGTAGTATGCCATTTGAAAAGGTGGCGCTTTATCGAAAATATTTATTATTTGAAAATGAAATTCCAGACGAGCTGAAGGAAAGTGTTATTGAGGCTTTAAAAATTGTGGATTTTGATCAAAAAGAAAAACAAGAAGAACCTTTACTTTGTTTAATTGGATTTATTCGCAGTTGTGGAGCTATTGATCTCATGGTTGTTCAAAGGCAAGCACAAAAGTATGGCTTGGATCTTAGAAGTTTGGAAACCAATCCATTATTTAATTTCTGGACATACTATACATTTGATTATTTGATTCCAGATGATGCTTATGGAGAAGCTATATTGTATTATGATTCAATTCCATATATGGATGTGATCGCAAATACGCGTCTAGACTATGAATTGCTGGCTCCTGTGTTTTTAAAACCAGAAAGCTATCTGTCTATTTTCTATAATGGGTATGATGATGCGGATCCAGATGTTCATGAATTATTTGATCATTTTAAAAAGAGTGAAGATGTATTTGATTTTCTAAAAATGGAACGCATTCTTGAATGTATTGAATCATATCGTATGACTGAACATTTGATTACAATTTTTCCAAAATTAGAACAATTTGATCCGAAAACAAAAGAATTATTCAAAAAAGCTATATATAAAATGCCGATGCCATATTTAACAGGCATGGCACTGCAGCGTTATCCGTCAAAATGAAAAGGTAGAAATCAAGTTTTAAGATTTCTACCTTTTTCCTATAGTTTTAATTGTTGTCTACCACAATCTTACCGGATTGAATGACTCTATTAATTTTTCTTACGTTTGAAATGTTCTCTAATGGATTTTCATTTAAACAAACTAAATCAGCCTGTTTACCAACTTCAATCGAACCATAGTCCTTTTCAACTCCAACACATCTTGCGGAATTGATCGTGGCCATCTTTAAGATATCCATGTTTGAAATATCAAGTCGAGCCAAAAGCTCCATTTCATAAGCTGTATTTGAATGGTAATTAAATGGCGTTCCTGCATCTGTGCCTAAGGCAATCTGAATACCTTTTTCATAAGCTTTCTTAACACTTTCAACATGGGCATCCTTGACTTTTAACGTCTTATCCACCATATATTGGGCTACACCATTTTCTACACCTTTATCGATAATGCATTGGGGAGCACAAAGGGTAGGGACTAAGAATGTATTATGTTCTTTCATCAGTTCTAAACATTCATCATCTAAAAAACAACCATGTTCAATGGAATCAATGCCTGCATATAAAGCGTTTTTAATACCTTGTAATCCTTGGGCATGGGTAGCTGTTTTTCTTCCGGCCTTATGTGCCTCTTCAATCATGACCTTCATTTCATCCACAGTAAACTGGGCATTACCAGGCTCAACACCCTTGGTCATAACGCCTCCTGTAGCCATCATCTTAATCAGATCCACACCGCTTCTAAGCTGTGTACGAACGGCTTTTAAACATGCATCTTTACCATCGGCTTCAATGCCTTCTTGCCATCCATGACCGCCTGTCATACAAATAACTTTACCAGCACAATACATATGAGGTCCTTCAATCACATGGTTGTCAATGGCCTCTTTAATTTGTAGGTCATAGTTTTCTTCTGTACCTACTGCACGAATAAAGGTAACACCAGATTCTAAATATTCTTTACAGTGTTTTTGGGCATAGAAAGCTTTTTCCATTAAAGAAAATTCTTTTTTTGAGTCAAATCCAACCGGTGCTATATTATTAGTACACCACTTTAAAGTTATGCCCATCAAAGTAAATTCGTTCTATATATTTTCTCCAGAATGCGCGCTTATTTTCTGGATTTAGCTTTGAGTAAAGCTCTTTTACATCTACATCATGTAACTCAAGTAGTTTGTTTGATTTAGGTTTCATCTCTTGCTTAATTGCTTCAATTTCGTCTTGTAGCTGCTTATATTTTGTATCAAACTCTTCTTTAGTCAATACACCATCAACATACAAATCTTTTAAACGTGATATTTTACTCTCTGTATTTGCTTTTTTGTTTTGTAATTTAACTTCATCAGTGTTTTCAGGTTTAAGAGATGCAGATGCAATTTCATTACATTTTTTGATCATGTCTTGTAGCACAAATTCTTCAATTTTTCTTTCTGAGATACAATGCTTATTATCACAAATACCATTTTGTGTATGGTTATAACATCTGTAATAATTAAGTTTGTTGTCTTTCCATTTTCGATAAAAACCAGCCATTCGTCTACCACAATGAGAACAAGTCATTAAACCTGTAAAAAGATATACATGGTTTGTTCTAATACTTTTTATATTTCTACTTAAAAGTTCCTGAACCTTGTCAAATTGTTCTACTGATATGATTGGGTCACAAAAATTATCATTTAATCCGCTTGGATGCTTACCGCAATAAATAGGATTAGAAATTCTAGAATTTTTGAATGCAGTGTACCCAATTGTTTCATCTGGATGTTGTTCGTTCCACCATTTACATGTACCAACCAATGATTGGTATTTTAGATAGTGCTCAAACATTTCCCTCATCCAAACAGATTTAACTGGATCTAAAACAAGGTGCTTGTTTTTCTTCATATATCCATAAGGGATTTGACCTGATACAATTTCACCTTGCTTAATCTTGTAAGCGAACACATCATTAATACGTTCTGAAACTTTTTCTCGTTCACGTTGAGCTAATGATAATTTTAAGTTGAAGATAAACTTACCATCTGCAGTTGAAGTGTCAATGTCATCTTCATTGATTGCTTTGATTGATACATCTTTTTTAGTAAGTTCCTTAACAACTATATTTGCATCCAACAAGTTACGACTAAATCTATCAAGTTTAGTGAATAGAATAATGTCACCTGGCTTAGCTTCTTCAATCATACTTTGGAATGCTTTACGTTTAGTGATTGAACCTCCTGAGATACCTTCATCTGAATAGATATTTCTGATTTTCAGATTATTTTCTGAACAATACTGCTTAAGACTCTCTAGTTGCGCATCTAGAGACATACCGAATTTTACTTGATCTTCTTTGGACACTCTTGTATAAAGTAGTGCTTCCATATATTACCTCCTACGCAAGTATTATAGCATATTCGCGTAAGAATCAATTTATATTATGAGAAGAAACAGTTCTCGCTGGCATAATGTTATGATCAATAATGCATCTAGATTTAAGTAGCATGGGATCTATCAACACTTATGTGTGGACGTATGGACCTGAGATAGAAAACAGCATTATGTTCTTCTCTTTTTTTCGCGTAGGCATCAAGTTATATTGTGAAAAGAATCACAAATAGGAGGATAATATTATGGATTGGTTTATTTCAAGTACAGGAATGTTTGTAACAGATTGTATGGCAGCATTTGGTTGCATTGTTATGGGATATTTAATTGGACATGGCAGAGGACTAAAGGAAGCTAAAAGACTACACAACAAGAAAGTGCAAGATAACAAAATCACATTTATCAGTATTGATGATTTGAAAGAGAAGTAGTCTTTGAAACAGACTATTTTCTTTTTCTTCGCGAAAAATACAAGTCATGTTATGAGAAGAATAGTTAGTTTAAATGGTAAAACAATTGTCTAGTTGACAATAGAATTCGGGTTCGAGTCCCGTACTATTCTTTTTCGTTTAATAGACATTTTATATTATGACAAAGGAGGAACAGTATATGAAGAAGAAATTGTCACAAAGAGTAAAAGATTTAAAGGAATGGAGTTTGAATAATGCGGACAAGATTGCAGTAGGAGTTACTGGAGTAGTTGCATTAGGAACAGCAATTGTATGTTACAAGCTTGGTAAAAATGATATTCCACAAATGGATATTGATTTAAAAGGAACAGGAGAAGATACAAGTGTTGACACCTTAGTAATGAATGGTCTAGAACTTATTAATGCTGGTGAGATTGGAAAAGAAATATTAAAGCAACATCCTGAATTAAATCCAGATACATTGGTTGACTTATCAATCGTTTATACTGCAGATGAATTTTATGAATAGAGACTTGATATTAAAGTCTCTTTTCTTTTCGCTAAATAAGCACATTGTATTATGAAAAGGAGGACAATAATATGTCAGAAAAAACAGAAATTAAAAAGAACGGAGAACAAACAATAGCTTACTTAGGAGAGTATATTTACAATGCTAGAAACAATAGACTATATAAGAGTATGTGTGACTATGGAAGTTGGTCATATGAGAATGGTCTAAGAGATGGTATTAGTATGGGATACAAAGAAGGTTTTATTGCAGGTTCAGTTTTAACAATTACATGTTTAGGATTAGCAGGATTATATTTTGTCAAAGAGAAGAAAAAAGCAGATAAGATTAGAGTCTATGAATAATTAGACTCTTTTCTTTTCTCTGTTCGCGAAGATTTCAAATTATATTTGTGAATGGAGGATTTACATATGGAAGATAAACTTATTCTGTTTGTTGCTTTTGCTAAAATCATGGGGTCTGTAGGAAAGTTATATTCTACAAAGTCTAATTATTATAAGACTAAGAGCAAGGCATATAGTGATTTGGCAAATAGTATCAATGCTTTAATGGAGGTATTTCCAGAGCATAAAAAGAAATAGCGTGATGTTCAAGGGCTATTATGAGAAGAAAGAAAAAAGGAGGATTTCTATCATGAAAATTAGAAGAAAGAATGTTGAAGCAGCTAGAGAGGCACGCTTATGGATAAGAGATGTAATTATCCCAGTTGCAGGAATTGGAGGATATTTATGGACAAAATTTCCAGAACAACGCCATAAAATACTAACACAAATCAACAAAGTAAAATTCTATGTAAAACATGGAGAAACTGTAGATAAATTCTTCAACAAAGAACAAAGAGAAATGCATTAAATCAGTGCATTCTCTTTTTCATTTAGGAGGTAAAAGCATGGACTATTTATATTTAGCAATTATTGCATTATTAGTAATTATTAATATTGAACAGAGAATCAAGCATGATGGAGTGCTGAAAATTGATATTTCAAATCCAAATAAGGAGGTCTATAGATTTGAGGTTAATGAGATAGACAAATTAAAGAACAAGAAAAGGATCACTTTAAAAGTGGATACCTCATTTGTGGCTTCGCAAGAAAATCAAACTATGTAATGGAATAAAACTGAAGGAGGATTATATTTATGAAAGAAGTTTTAGAGAGTATGAAGAAAGAGATTTTGAGTATTGCAGAGTACAATGCCAAACTTGATTCATCGGCTGAAGAGTATGCAAGATCTAATGAATCTTATTGCAGACTATGTGAGGAGTATAACAAACTTAGCAGAACTATTATGGATGATACTCTAAACAATTCAACTCGAACAGAAGATGTTCAGATTAAATTGGACGAATTAAGTCTAAAGAAACAAGAACTTAAATTAGAAGAGGAAAGAATTGAAGTAGAGAAATCAAACAACAAATGGAGAAATGCTATTGGTGTTATTACAACAGTAGTTAGTATAGGTGCATTAGGAGCATCAATTTGGGCATGTAAGAAAGGATGGGATTTAGAACTAGGTGATAATCCAGAAATCATTACAAATACTCCAGGTAAAACAGCTTACAAAAGTTTAACTGGACTTTGTCAGAAGATATTCTAATAGAAGGGACGTTTAAGTCTCTTTTATTTTTTGAGTTCGCGAAATTTGCAAAGTCTATTATGAAAAGGAGGGCTGAATTATGGCTAACAACAAAATTTTATACATCGGATTACAGATTGGTGTTGCATTAGGAAGTGCAGTAATCGGTATGATGAAGGAACAAAGAATGGTTGAGAAAGCAGCAAAATTAGCAGCTGAACAAATTAAGCAAGTAGGTTAAACAATCTATTTGCTTTTATTTTTTGGTATAAAGGAGGACAAAATTATGAAATTACCAAAGATTGATTTAAAAGGATTTACAGGAACTATGAAGGAAGCAGTAGTTGCTGGATGGGCAGAACATGGAAGTAAAATCATGCTTGTCGGAGGAATTATTGGAACAGGTGTTGCATTATGCATGACAGCAGACGCAACACTAAAGGCGCATGATATTCTTGAGAAAGAGAAGAAAGCTCAAGGTGTAGATAACTTGCCTGTAAAAGAAACATTCAAGAAGGCAGCTCCTTGCTATATTCCTGCAGCAGTATTGTGGGGAGTAAGTGCATTAGGTATTGCTGGTGGTTACAAAGCAGAAGCAAACAATGCAGTTGCAACAATGGCTGCGTATAAATTAGCAGAGTCATCACTACAAGAATACAAGAATGCAACTAAAGAAGTTGTAGGCGACAAGAAAGAACAAAAGATTCGTCAGAAAGTAACTGAAAATCATATGAATACATATTCTATCAGTGATGCACAAGTCTATCATGCATATGGCAGAGGGGATAGCTTGTTCTTTGATGTATATAGTGGAAGATATTTTAGAAGTGATGTAGATACTATCAAGAAAGCTGTTAATGATTTGAATGAAGAACTATTTAATAATGGCATGGTTACATTAAATGAATTCTATAATGCTCTTGGATTGCCAGAAACAAAATTAGGTGATGATTATGTATTTGACGCACAAAAAGGAACTATCAAAGTAGACTACATGTATTCTAATGCAGAAGATGATAGTCCATGTGCAGAAATTGAGTTTGAATCAGAGCCCATGTTTCATAGGAACTGTGGTTATAGCTATTAGTCGAGATAATCTCTGCTTTTAGCTTTTATATTTTTGGAGGAAAGAAAGATGAAGAACTACAAGCGATATATTCCACTAGCACTTAGTATTACTGGTGGTGTAGGCGTAGTTGCTACTGCTATATTCTCAAGTAAGGCAACATTAAAGGCACATGATATTTTGCAAAAAGAACCAGAAGTAAAGACTACAAAAGACAAAGTAAAGAAGACATGGAAGTATTATGTTTTACCAGTTTCATTAGGAATTGGTACTGTGGCTTGCATTGCTGGTTCTAATTTTATTAGTGACAAACATTACAAAGCTCTTGCTAGTGCTTATATTTTGGCAGACCAAACTCACAAGTTGTATCAGCAAAAGAACATTGAGATTAATGGTATGGATGCTCATCAAGAAGTTATTAAAGCAGTGAACATTGAACAAGCCAGAGATGCCAATATTTTGGTAGATACATTCTGCTCACTTACAAGTAATGGATTTGAAGATGAACCTACTGAAGAAGAATATAGAGTATTCTATGAGCCTATTTCAAAAAGATATTTTAGATCAACTAAAGAAAGAGTTATATTAGCAGAGTATCACTTGAATAGAAACTTGCTATTACGTGGATTTGTAAGTCTTAATGAGTTCTTTGGATTATTGGGGATTGATGAAATTCCTATTGGAGATGAGTTAGGTTGGAATTGCTTTAATGAATTATATTGGATTGACTTCAATCATGGAGACTTAGTTACTGAGGATGGTATTAAAGCCAAAGTTATTGATCCAGTATTTTCACCAGAACCTAACTTTGATGAAGATGCATAACAATTCGCGCAAAAAACAAACCATATTATGAGAAAAAGGAGGAAACTAAAATGGAACAAACTAACCAAAACGTTGTTGAAGATGTTGAATTAACTGAAACAACAGAAACTGAAAAGAAAGGATTTATGGGTGCAGTAAAAGATATGCTACACAAGAACAAAGTAGAAGAAACTACCGAATTACAAGAGGTTAAGAAATCAAAGAAAGATTTCAAATCTATTGGAAAGAAAGTTGTAAAAACTACATTGGTATTTGGAGCAGGAGTCATTACTACATTAGTAGTCCAAAAATTAACAGGAGCTGAAGTTGACGTAGATGAAATCAAAGAAAACGTTGAAGAAGTTGCCGAACAAGTTTTAACTAATCAAGGAGAGTAGATCTAACAAGGTCTATTCTCTTTTATATTTTTGAAGGGAGTAAATCAATGGACAAAGTAGAAATTAAAGATGCACAGAAAGAAAAAAAGGTATTTCAAGAAGATGCATCTAAAGTTGCTAACTATGTTGGAGAGCAAATCAAGAATCAATTAAAAGACCAGTTCAAGAATGGGTTAGCAAACATTGGGTTCATGATTATGGATACAGTGTCTAATGGATTAAAGAACATGATTCAAATGACTTTATTTAATGGGCAGAGTATTCAGAATTATCATAGACCAAGTAATGCACCATATTCTCAAGGTGGATATTATGCATATGAAAAACAATATACAATGCCAAATAGATACGCACAGAATGCAGTGCAAACACCTCAAGACTTATATTCTAGAAATGTATATAGTTACGAGAATATTGAATTCACAACAGAAGCAGAAGCAAACTATGTACTTCAATTATTAAAGAATGAAATAAGAAGACGTGGGTATGTAGAAGTAGCAGCTTTATATCGTGAAGCTAAGTTGCAATGGACTTATGCAGACTTAGATTGGGGTTGGAATAATTTGGAAAGTGTTCGAACTCAAAGAAAGATGAATGGCAAATGGATATTATTGATGCCAAAAGCAATTGAAATTAGTAAGGACTAAAGGAGGATTATATTTATGAAAGACGTTATTACTAGAGCATTTAATGCAGCAGTATTTCAAGTAAAGGAACATTCAGGAGAAATTTTAGCAGTTGCAGGTGTAGGTTTAGGAGTTACTGCAACAGTATTGGCTTGTAAGAGCACATTGAAAGCACATGAAATCTTAGAAAAAGGTAAGCAAAATTTAGAAGATATTCATGAAGCAGAAAAGATTGCTAAAGAGCAAGGATTAGAAGATTACAAGGAAGATTCAGTTAAGAAAGATTTAGCAGTAGCTTATGGAATCATGGCTAAAGATTTACTTGTATGCTATGGTCCAGCAATTATTTTAGGTGGTTTATCAATTGGATGTGTTTTCACAAGTACAAACATTATGCGTAAGAGAAATTTAACTTTAGCAGCGGCTTATGGAACATTAGATAGTATCCACAAAGACTATAGAGCAAGAGTTAAGGAAAAGTATGGTGAACAAGTAGACCAAGAGATGCGTTATGGAATCAAGGCAAAAGAAATCAAGTCTATGGTCCAAAAAGAAGATGGTTCAACTGAAGAAAAGAAAGAAACTAAGAATGTAGCTACTAAGAAAATTAATAAGGATAATGACTTCACTCGTATTTTTGATAGAGTAAATTCTGTATATTGGAGAAACAACGCATATTACAATAAAGACTTTATTCAAGGTGTTGAAACTGATATGAATATTTTATTGAAAAAAAGAGGTTATGTATTCTTAAATGATGTTTATGAAGCACTTGGTATGGATGGGACTGAAGCTGGACATGATATTGGTTGGGTTTACAAAGACCACACTGAAAAAGAAGTAAGAGAACATCACAATTGTATTACTATCACACCTATTACATATTTAGGTGATGATGCAACTGACTTTAATAATGGTTATGAACCTTCATGCATCTTAGACTTCAATGTTGATGGTTATATTCGTAACCAAATTACATGGGCTAAGAGATAGTATGAAAAAAGTACTAGGATATTTAGCAGTGTTTGCTTGTGGCGGTGTATTAAGTGCACTTGCTACAAGCTTTTATTTTAATAAGGTAAGAGAACAAGACATTAATAAAGAAGTTGCCTCTTATAAAGATATTATGAATAAACTGCAAGAACAAATTAATGGACTTCAAGACCAACTGGAAATGAAGTCAGAAGATATTCCAGAACCGGTCAAAGAAGAAACGAAACAATCTAATTTAAGACAAGCTATTATCAATGCAACAAACATGAAAACCAATGATTATATTATTAATCAAGAAAATTATTCTCAATATTCTAAGGAAGTAGAAAAGCCACAGACAATTATCCAAGAAAAAGCACCATATGTAGTATCACCTCAGGAGTTTGCAGATGTGGATGGTGATAATTTCAACATTACTACTTTGCACTACTACGAAGGTGATGGAACTTTAACTTATGACAATGATGATATTGTTACTGATCCAGACGAATTGGTAGGTACAAAAGCATTAAATACATTTGGTGAGTATGAGGATGATTGTGTGTATGTGATTAATGAACCTTTATCAGAAGCAATTGAGATTTTACTGGTAGGCGGTAATTATCCATATGCGAGATGATATTTCAATCGAATACTTAGATTATTTAGAGAATATTGCTTGTGGTGATGATAGCGTATTAAAACGCTCTTATCAAAAGCTATTTACTATTCTGTCTACAACTGAGTTTATTGTAAACCCAAGATGCCCAAGAGATGAGAATAGATTAATGGCTGGAGTTGAATTAAGAGCTTCTTTTGCAGAGGAGTACGGATATTCACATGAAGAGATTCGTGCTTCTCTTAATTATCCTTGCTCTGTTTTAGAAATGATGGTTGCATTGAGCATTTATATTGAACAGAACGTAATGGATAACCCTATTTATGGAGACAGGACTTGTCAATGGTTCTGGGGAATGGTTTCTAGTCTAGGATTAGGGACTGCTGATGACAGACACTTTGATGTTGGTGCCGTTATATTTATATTAAATAGATTCATGAATAGAGAGTATGAACCAAATGGCAAAGGAGGATTATTTACAGTAGATAATCCAGACTGTGACATGAGAGACATTGAAATTTGGTGGCAAGCAACAAGATATTTGAATCAACAGTTGAGGTAATTAGATTGTATAGAAAGGAGTTATATTTGAATGCTAGATTTTTTAAGAATAGCAGTTAAGTATCAAAAAGGTGTTTGTGATATTTCTCCAAAATTTGTAGTAAAGAAATCATCAGACTTAATGATTCGCGGTGGAGACTTCTATGCAATCTGGGTTGAAGAAGATAAGAAGTGGTCAACAGACGAAGAAGAAGTAATTCGTTTAGTAGATGAAGAGCTTAAGAAAAAAGCAGAAGAAATTAAAGATGAACATAAAGTAGTGCATTACATGTGGGACGCAGATAGTGGAAGTATTGATAGATGGCACAAGTATTGTCAGAAGCAATTACGAGATAACTATCATATTTTAGACCAAAGCCTTGCATTCAGTAATTCAGAAGGTAAGAAAGCAGACTATGCTAGCAAGAAACTTCCATATTCTCTAGAGAGAGGATCTATTGAAGCTTATGATGAGCTAATCTCAGTGTTATATTCTGAGGAAGAACGACACAAACTTGAATGGGCTATTGGTGCTATTGTCAGTGGTGACAGTAAACATATTCAGAAGTTCTTAGTACTGTATGGTTCTGCAGGTACCGGAAAGTCAACAGTATTGAACATTATACAAAAGTTATTTGATGGATATTGGTGTGCATTTGATGCTAAGTCTATTGGTGGCAATGGTAGTTTCTCATTAGAACCGTTTAAGTCATTTCCACTTGTAGGTATTCAACATGATGGTGACTTAAGTAGGATTGAAGACAATACGAAATTAAATAGTTTAGTTTCACATGAGATGCAACCTATGAATGCTAAGTATGAAAAATTGTATGTAGCAAGTATCAAAGCTTTCTTATTTATGGGTACTAACAAACCTGTAAAGATTACAGAAGCTAAGTCAGGTTTAATCAGACGTTTAATTGATGTGTCTCCAACTGGTAATAAATTGAAGCACAGTGATTATATTCGTTTAACTAAACAAATTGACTTTGAATTAGGTGCTATTGCTCAACATTGTCTAGAGGTCTACCAAGAAGAACCTAACTATTATGACAATTATATTCCAACTGGAATGATGGGAGCATCCAATGACTTCTATAACTTTGTATTGGACAATAGCATTATATTTGAAAGTCGTAATGGCATTAGTTTGAAATCTGCATGGGAATTGTATAAGGCGTATTGTGAAGATGCAAATTACATATATCAAGCGTCTAAACGAGTGTTTAAAGAAGAGTTTAAGAATTACTATAAAGAATTCTATGAACACAAGACACTTGAAGATGGCACAAGAGTATGCAATTACTACGAAACATTCTTGATTGATAAATTCACAACTAAGCCACCAGAAGAAACTAAAATTAGTACTCCTGATTGGTTAGACTTGTATGAGCAGGATTCTATATTTGATGAAGACTGTAAGAACTGCTTTGCTCAGTATGCATCAGATAATGAAACACCAGTTGTGAGTTGGGATAAGTGTAAATCATATTTGAAAGAATTAAACACTTCTAAACTGCATTATGTAAGAGTCCCAGAGAATCATATTGTGATTGATTTAGATTTAAAAGATAAAGATGGAAATAAAGACTTTGCTTTGAACCTAGAAGCTGCGTCTAAGTTTCCAAAGACATATGTAGAGGTAAGTAAAGGAGGAGCCGGCATTCATCTGCATTATATTTATGATGGAGATGTTAGCAAATTAAGTAGAATCTATGACGACCAGATTGAAGTAAAGATATTTACGGGTAAAAGCTCTCTTAGACGTAAATTGACTAAATGTAATAACCTTCCCATTAGTCATATTCAGTCCGGACTTCCATTAAAAGGAGATAAAAAAGTGATTGACAAGAAGATTGTATTGAATGAAAAGAAACTTATTGAATTGATTAAGAGAGCACTTGCTAAGGAGATTCATCCTGGCACTAAACCTAACATTGACTTTATTGATCATATTCTAAATGAAGCATATGACAATAATTTAAGGTACGATGTTAGTGACTTAAGAGATGCTGTATTGCAGTTTGCTATGCGTAGTACTCACCAAAGCACATATTGTATGAGAGTAGTAGCTAACATGAAGTTTGTTGGTAAGAATTATATTTCAGAGCAAGAGCAAAAGGATGAGCCAAACATTGCATTCTTTGATATTGAAGTGTTCCCTAACTTGTTACTTATTTGTTATAAGATTCCTGGAGATGATAATCCAGTAATTTCAATGATTAATCCAACACCAGAGCAAGTTGAAGAACTGATTGAAAACTATGACCTGATTGGGTTTAACAACAGAAAGTATGATAACCACATTATCTATGCAAGAGCATATAGAGGATATTCCATCAAAGCTTGTTACAACTTAAGTCAGCAATTGATCAATGAAGGTTCTGGATATTTAACAGAAGCATACAACATCTCAGAGACTGATATTTATGACTTTTGTTCTGAGAAGATGTCTTTGAAAAAGTGGGAAATTAAATTAGGAATTCACCATAAAGAATTAGGTATGAAATGGGATGAACCAGTGCCTGAAGACATGTGGAACCTTGTTGCAGAGTATTGTAAGAATGATGTTATTGCTACAGAGGCAGTATTCAATGCTCGTCAAGGTGATTACATTGCAAGAAAAATATTAGTAGCAATTGTAAAGAATCTACATGGTATTAATGCTACTTGCAATGACACGACTAATAGTTTGTCTCAAAGAATTATATTTGGAAACAATAGAAGACCTCAATCAGAGTTTAACTATAGATTCTTAGCAGACCCAGTAGGACCAGAAAGATATTCTGAGTATATTGACAAATTTGGACCTGATTACAAGTATAGATGGTTTGATAAAGATGGTTTACCATTATATAAAGATTTTGATCCTAATGAACCATTCCCACCAGAAGATGGAGTAAGTATATTACCATTCTTCAAAGGTTATACATATGACCAGTTTAATAAAAAAGGTCAAACATCTACATATTTAGGTGAATCTATTGGTGAAGGTGGACGTGTATATTCTGACGAGGGAATGTATGAGAATGTAATATGTCTTGATGTATCTAGTATGCACCCATCTACAATGTCTGTAGAAGTTATATTTGGACCTAAGTTTACTAAGATTGCAGATGAGTTAAGATTAGCTCGTGTTGCGATTAAGCATAAAGACTTTGAAACAGCTAGTAGTATGCTAAATGGAGCATTGAAGCCATTCTTAAAAGAAGAATTGGCATCTGATTTAGCTCAAGCTCTAAAGATTGTTATTAATAGTATCTATGGATTAACAAGTGCTAAGTTTGCTAATGCGTTTAGAGATCCAAACAATATTGATAACATTGTAGCAAAGCGTGGGGCTTTATTTATGACTTTATTAAAACGAGAGGTAGAGAAAAAAGGATACCATGTATGCCATATTAAAACAGACTGTATCAAAATTAATGATGCAGATGATTATATTCATAAGTTTGTAGTGGACTTCGGAAAAGAGTACGGGTACAACTTTGAAGTTGAACATATGTTTAAGAAGTTTGTATTAATTAATGATGCAGTTTATGTAGGGCAGACTACAGATGGTGAATGGGTTACTGTTGGCAAGCAGTTCCAAGTACCATATGTAAAGAAGAAATTATTTACAAAAGAAGATATTGAGTTTAAAGACCTTTGCGAGACATTTGCAGTATCTAAAGGTGATTTATATTTGGACTTCAATGAGAACTTACCAGATGTTAGTGAAAAAGAGGCTTTACTTGATAAGTATGAGAAATTGGTAGCTAAAGAGAATTTCAAAAGATATTCTAAAGAAGAGCTTGAATCTAGTATTGGAGAACTAAAGAAAGAGATTCCAGAGGGTCATAACCTTATATTTGTAGGACGTGTTGGTCAGTTCAGTCCAATCAAAGAAGGTAATAATGGTGGCTTGCTATATCGTGTATGTGACGGTAAGAATTATGCAGCGTCAGGAAGTACTGGATATCGTTGGCTTGAAAGTGAAGTAGTCAAATCCAATAAATTAGAGAACTGCATTGACTTAGGATATTACAACAAGTTAGTAGATGATGCAGTAGAAGTAATTAGTAAATACGGCGACTTTGAGATGTTTGTTTCAGATGATGATCTGGGCATTAAATCAGATAAGTTGCCGTTTTAATTTATATTTTAGAAAGAAGAGGACATAAAGATGAAATTAGAAATTACAGAATACGGAGTAGCAAAATTAAGAGGATTAACATTCAGAGAAATGCCAGGAAACTTTAGAGACAAGGTAACTAACCAGATTACAAAGTCTAATAGAAACTTTGAAGGAGCACAAACTCCATTCAACAATTTAGGAAACAGAAACTTCCGTTTAGACTTACCCGATGATATTGCAAATCAGATTGTAGACTACCAAATGGCTAAGTATGGAGAAACAAATGTTAAGCATGTCGAAACTATTAGTTCTAGCACTGGAGAAACTATTACACACAATTACTTGAAAGTTCTTGTTCGCTATTACGGAGGACCTAAAGATCCTAAAGTATATTATCAAGCAAATGGAACTTATGCTTTATGGGATGAATCAATGGTTAAGATGGTTGATGACGTTAGATTTGAAACTGCTGACTTGGATATTTACTTAGGTCATTACATTGACAAACGTACTGGCAAAGAGATGCCAAAAGCAAACTTGAATAACTTACGTATTGTAGCAATGTCTGGAGAAGGCTCATTTGAAAGTGAATTTGGAATTAATACATCAGCACCAGCACCAAAGAGCATGGACTCAGATGACTTACCATTCTAGTCGCGTAGTATGCATACCCTTATATGAAAGAGAGGATTATATTTATGAAAAAACTAATTAATGGATTCTTGTATGTATTTGGAGGAGTACTAGGAGGAGTTACAGTAATGGTAACGTTGGAGACTTTATCAGTATTATCAAAGAAATCAATACAAGAAGAAACAGAAGAAGAATCTAAATAGGGGTTCTTCTCTTTTTCTTTATATTTTTAAAGGAGGCTAAAAGAGTGAATGATTTAAGCAAGGATTTGAAAGAAATCAATAGAACACTTGTTACAATGTCTAGAACATTAACATATATTTCTAAAAGCATGAATCGACAAGAAAAGAGGATGCAATGGAACCCTTATTGCTACATGCCAGTATTGAATGAGAATGATATTTTAGAAGATACGTTTGAATGTTATCACCCACAAGATGGAATGATTTATACATTCAAGAAAGGTATATTTGAAAAACGTGAAGCTTACACCCAATATTTGGAAAGATTGGAGAAGCAAGGTCGTTTAGATGTGAGAGTTATGCATGAAAACTTTCCTGTTAGGTAGTTATATTTCTAGTCACTGTTTTAGAAGAAGGAGATCATATGAATAAAGAAAAGTTTAAGAGTTTATTAATTGTATTAGGTGTAATTACTGTTATATTTGCAGTTACTTACTTGTTTGTGTCAGCTATTGTAGGTGTATTGTCTTGGTGTTTTGGATTTATATTTACTTGGAAATTGTCATTAGGTGTTTACATTCTGTTGAACATATTTTTGTTTGCATCAATTATTAAGTTGTCATGGTAAAGGAGATACATATGAAAAATTTATTAGATATTTTACTTTGTTCATTAATTATGTTATTTGTATTAATTGCGCCTTATATCGGATTATGCTTATTTATCAAAGTGCTATCTTGGTGCTTTGGTTTTATTTTCTCATGGAGAGCTGTACTAGGTGTTTATATTATAGTAGCAATGATTCTTTTAATTAAACTTATGACATCAAAGGAGGACTAATTATGAAAAAAGATATTCCATTCTGGCATTCGTTTAAAGGTAAAGGGTTAAAGAAATTAGGGTTTGTGTTGTCAGAAACTTGCAGTGATGAGACTGGTGAAGTATTGGTGTTTAAGAATAGTAAGAATTATATTCATTCTGCTTATCTATCTATTGACACAATGTCTGGAGATTTCTTGTTCTATACAATTACAACTGGTGTACAGGAATCAATGCCAGTATCGCATGAGTTATTAGCAGCTATTCTAGATTTATATTCTGAATTAGGTTTAATGAATGGCGTTTACAATGAACTACATAGAATTCATTTGGAGGATTAGTTATGGAGACTAGTCCTCTTTTATATTTGTTAGAGCTTTATGCAGAACAAGAAGGTCTAACTATTCAAGAAGTAATAATCAAGGAGAAGAAAAATGAAGGAACAAATTAATCGTACAAAACATGCGGAAGAATTATTTGCGGCAGCAGGGTTTAGTAAACAGAAAATCAGAGGTCAAATTTGGTTTGTCAGTTTGAATCAATTTAGTATAGGCTTTGATTTAGAAAAGAAGGAAGTATTAATTAAAGAACCTAATACACCAAGATTAGAGAAATATAGTAGTATTGATATTTCTATATTAAAGGCCATTAATGCAATGGTGTACGAGTTAGGTTGGTATAAGAATGAGCCGAGCAAATAACAATAACTGCATAGTTTCAGAGAAGACATGTGAGTGGTGTGGAGAAAGTTTTAGCTTTACTGGTATGCGTTCACAATACCTTTTCAAACGTGCTTATAGAGAAGGAACTGTGTATTTTTGTTGTGAATCTTGTATGAGAAAATACGAGGAAGCAAGGAAAGAGTTAATGAATAACAAGAGGAAAAATAGATATGCGATCAAAAAATAAGTTTATTGACTTGGTTGAGGAATGCCGTGTCAAATTTCAGGAAAGTTATGAAGAAGAATTTGGTGGGAATGCAAAAGTCATTACTGTGTTTAGTAAAGCTAATACGGTGGTGACCTTTTATATTTCCGTTCGAGGCGATCATAGGCATTTTGAGGACGCGCTGAGATTCACTATAAATCAAGATATAACAATGAAGAATTATGCAATGTCATATGCAAGAACATACCATAAAGAAATTAAAGAACGTGAATGGAGGACAAAGAAATGAGTAATGAAAGATATTGGGTAACGAATTATGCAAAAGAAATGGTAACACGAGACGACATTTTGTCTAGTGTTATGGGCATTAGTGTTGATAATTCTAATTTCAAAAGACTTAAAAAGAGAATGAATGATTTATATTTTCAAGTAGTTGATTGGGATGACCACGCTCAGAAACAAGGAAGATTAATTGTGGGAGGTAAAGTAAGTGAATAAAAATCTAGAAACACCGATTGCATATTGGCAAATTGCAAATTCACATTATGGAGGTAACCTAACACGTAATAACTCAAGTATGAAAAAAGTGTATTTGAATAACATCACTAAAGTTATATTCAATAACCCAGCTACTATTGTATTCTGGAGAGATGGCACTAAGACAGTTGTTAAATGTAATCCAGGTGATGTATTTGATCCGGAAAAAGGACTTGCTATGGCTTGTACGAAAAAGCTGTTTGGAAACAACGGCTTCTACTATGATATTTTCAGAAAGTGGTTGCCCGAAGAGGAAGAAGAGTCATTATATCCAAAAATTCCAGATTCTGTAGTTGATGCAATAAGATTTTCTGTAGCTAGTACTGCTGCAAATAGTATATTCAAAAATGAAGTAAAACAAGCAGCATCAAGAGAAGCTGATAAGTTTTATAACAAATTAATCTATGGAACCGAAGAAGGACCAGCTAAAAAAGTTAATTTCAAAGATGTCCCTTCAACAATGAGGGATGAATTTGAAAAGCTGGCAGAACTAGCAAAAGAAAACGAGGATAAGTAGATGTTTGATATTAATAAAGTTAACAAGAAAGACTTGGAAACCTTACTAGAAGTAATGACTTCTGGTATTGCAAGTTATGATTATGAGCTTACGCATGGAAAAAATGAAATGCAATTTGTGTCAGTAACCATATCAAGGGGAGATCGTAAATACAGATATCATTCAGAATTGGATAAAGCATTTTTATGTAGACTTGAAACTATGTTCTATGAAATTTACAAATGTTTGATGGTACCTGATCCAGAAATTGAATACAAGAAACGTAGATACTATTTATATTCTTATGAGGTAAAAGAAAATGAGTAATGAACTAGAAAAAAGACTTAGATATTGGCAATTTCCAGAAGACCATAATGTTACTAAAAAGATAACCAAAGGAAATATGTTAGCTCATCTAGATGATTTTCTTGATAACTATACTAGAGGTTTGCTTACATACAAGATCGAGTTAATACAAAGTAATCAAGCTATACATATTGAATTACGCAGAGGTGATAAACGTTGGAGTCATTATTCTTTGCCTGATTTTTGTGAAAGAAATTTATTTGTTTATTTAGATAATATTTTCTTAGAACTTTACGAAATACTTGATGTCCAAAATGCTGAAGAAGAATACAAGAAACGTAAATTATTTTTAAATATTTAGGAGGAATGCTATGAATAATGAAGAAATGGAAATTTACTATAAGAATAGAGACCATGTGATTTATCCAGTTAAAGACCACAACATGGTTGGAAAGAATGCTACTTTAATCAGAAAGATGTTTAAAGATTTTACAGGAGTAATCTCTTATAGTTTGACTTTCAGACCAATACTTTATGATGCTCGTATAGACATTTGTATTGATCACATCAGTAAGCAAGCAGATTTTAGAACATCTAATACATACGTGGCCGACTTGAATGACCCAACATTGATATCTAAAGTACTACTTTGGTTGCATGATGCATATCCACAAATTGGCAGCGATAAAAAGAAGTTCAACGAAGTATATTTGAAGTTTGTTAACTGGCATGAAGGTTTAGATAAAGACTGGTACGAAAAATTAAACCAGCAAGTGGAGGAAGATATGGCAAAAGAAAAAGCAAAAGCTCAAGAAAAAGATATTATCAACCATCCTGTGCACTATACAAAGGGTGGAATTGAGGTTAGAGACTTCATTGACTCATGGAAGTTGGACTTTAACTCAGGAAATGTCATCAAATATGTGGTTCGAGCACCTTATAAAGGCACTGAATTGCAAGATTTGAAGAAAGCACAGAACTATTTGAACCATTTAATTGAATTGAAAGAAAAAGAAGAGGCGAAAAAGTAATGGAATTTATGTTTTGTCTCTTTATTTTTATGATGTTTGGTTTTGCTGGGGTATTTATCTTATCTCAGCAAGACTTTGATGAGTTTGAGGAAGAAAATTGGGAAGAGGAAGAAGCAGAATCAGTTAGAAGGAGTATGTATCTTATGGATTTAGATGAAAGAAAAGAAGTATATTTTGATAAATATTGTCATATGTGTGTAGCTTGTGACAAAAAAGAGGATGAAGAACCTTGTTGTGATTGCTTAGAAGAGCCTGTGAATTTATATTCTCATAAACCTGTTAAGTTTAAAAGCAAGTTGGATGATGATTACACTTGGCCGGAGGATGTGAAATGATGCTTAAAATAATAGGTTTTATATTTTTAGGAATAATTTTAGTCTTAATTATTAAAGGTACAAGTTACAACTATGGTAAATGCCATTCTGAAATGGTAAAAAGAGGAATTGCATATGGAAGAACTTGTGGCGGGTTAGTCGGTGGCACTAAAAATACTGGATATTTACAAGAAATGTGTATTAATTGTCCATTCTGCCATTACACGAGGGATAGCTTCAAATGATACCTATATATTTAATATATGACAACAAAGGAAACCGTTACGGTGCATATCGTTCATTAAAAGAAGCAATAGTAGCAAAAGCAAGAATAGAAAATACTCTGCGCGAAAAAGATGAACTAAAAGATATTGAATTAGAAATAGTAACAAAAGTTCTTACGAATTAGCTAAGGAACTAAATGTTGATGCGTCAACAATAAGGGACGCTAGAAATTTTGTAACATGGAGGAATATGAAATGAGTATAAAGATTGAAAACGAAGTATTTTACAGCCCAGAACAGTTAGAATTTATAATTCAAGGTATGAGAAATGCTTTTAATTCGTGGGATAAGAGCGATAGTGAACGATGTGAATATAAGGATAATTGTGATGGTTGTCTTAGAAAAATAGAATGCGACAATCATTATATTTCTAAGAAGGAACTTATATTAGGTTCTAATGATGTTAACTTAATGAAGAAACTTGCTAAAGCTGGTACTGATCATCGTAAGTTTATGAGAATGATGCCTGTTTATGTTCGTATTACTGCGCCTTTATATTGGTGGAAGGAATTTGATACATATAAGGTTGGGACTGTAGCTAATAGTTGTAGTACTATGCATAAGATTCATGCTGAAGAGTTTACTTTGGCGGATTTTAGCATTGAGCATTTAGATGATGATAGAAGTGGTGCGGTAAGTAATGCAGAATGGCTTGAATATCTAATTCACCATTTGAATAGGGATAGAAGAAGATTCATTGAAACTAAAGACAAAAAATACTGGTGGCAGATGATTCAGCTTCTACCAAGTAGCTATAATCAGACTCGTAATATTATGTTGAATTATGAGGTATTAGCTAATATTTACCATAGCAGAAAGAATCATAAGTTAGATGAATGGAGAGATTTCTGTAAGTGGATTGAAGAGAAGGTTCCATATTCTTGGTTGATTACTGAGATTGATAAAGAAGGATATAAAATTATTGCAGATAATGGGGTGTATGTGAAATGTTAGTATTATGGTATCCGTTATTTGAACATCCATGCTGTAATGCTAAAGGTGATGTATATGCTAAAGAACGTATATTAAGAGTTGATGACGGCACGTTGGAAGATGCACTCTATGATATTTTGCAGTTTATTGAAGAATTTACTGGAATGGTAACTGTGAAGTTCTTTGAGAATAAAAATGGCAAATTGTATGGCAAATTGTATGACACTATTGATGTTCCAATGTCAGGAGATTTATTAAAGAAGTTCGATGAGAGCCAACTTAAGAGTTCCGTATCAAGGATTAAGCTTATTCGTTACATTGATGATGAAGAGCACATTGATATTCAGATTAATGTGATTAAGGGAATTTATGATTCTAATATATTAAGAGACTTAGTAAAAAGCTGAGTCTCTTTTATTTTTTAAAGGAGGACTTGAGATGTATGCAGAATGATATTTTTAAGTACAGAGGAATTACTATTGAAGTGCCTGATACTAGAGCAATAGTTGATGGCGAATTTGTTGTAAGAGTTAGGAAGAAATTAGGCATGGGTCAGAAACCTTTTGCTAGGATTTTAGGAATTACAGAGAGAACACTTAATCGTTGGGAACATGAGAAGATATTTATTGGTAACTCAAGTAGCAGGCTTTTATATTTACTAGACAAGAATCCAGACTTAATCTTTGAATTGTATAACATTGTGGAGGATTGATAGTTATGGTTTTAGCTACTTTGCTTTTTTGTATTTGTATATATTTATTTTTAGGTTTTTTACTTAGTATTATGGCAATGGAAATGATGGATGGAGATGCAGATGACTACCTATTTGCATTCTTGATATTTTGGCCAATAGCATTATTAGTAGCATCTGTATTTCAATTAATACATTTTATTGAAAGAATGTTCAAAGGAGACTATTGATATTTATGAATAGATTAACAGCTAGGATTAAAGCATGGTTACACAAAATTGGATTGATTCATAGCCCTAGTTTAAAACTTATTTTAGCGCATAGAGGAGAGTATTAATGAATTTAGTAAGTAAGAAGATAGTAGCATTTGCATTAAGTATATTTGTACTATGTGGATGTAGTGTATTGACAATAGAAGGAGAAATAAAAGATGAATTTTTATATTATAGCAAAGGATACAATCAAACACGCGAAGTATGGAGTGACAGTGAAACTAATCCTAAGGACACTGCTTCTGGGGTTTCTGTTAATGTACAGTTTAGCAAACATTTGGATAACTGTATCAGAGAATCTATATCAAGCGGGTGCAATGTTGAAAGTGGGTGTTCTGACAATAGCAGCAGTAGCACTTGTGAGTCTAACGGTTTATATTTGGAAGAATGCACTAGTGATTCTAACAACATATTCTGCAATTCTAAGAGTACTGAACAATGTGTCAGTGGAGAAGTTGGAACAAGTGGAGGAAGTACTGAAGGGCAAGAGGGATATTTCGGAAGTATTGAAGAACGAATAATCTCTGCTTGTGATCGTTATGGAATTGATAGTTCTGTTGTATTAGGAATTGCTAGATTAGAAACTGGGAACTTTACTTCATATGCATATCTTGTTGGGAATAATCCTGGAGGTATGAGTGTGAATGAGGTTCCCATTATTTATGGAAGTATTGAAGAAGGAGTCGAAGCTATGGTGAGTAATTTAGCTCATAATTACTTTGCTATTGGACTGACAACACCTGAATTAATTGGTCAAAAATACTGTCCAGTTAATCCAAATTGGGCTTATTTAGTAAGGAGTTTGATGTAAAGTGGCTAAGGATTTTCTATATGACTACCAAAAAGATGCAGTATCAAAAATGAAGAATGGTTGCATATTAAATGGAGGGGTTGGAACTGGAAAAAGCAGAACCAGCCTCTATTATTATTTTCAATTGAATGGTGGTCGTATTGAAGGTAATAGATACACAAAGATGTCAAGGCCAATGGACTTGTATATTATTACAACTGCCAGAAAGAGAGACACCAAGGAATGGGAAGATGAATTGAAGCCATTTAAGATGGAGAATTATATTCATTTAAACATTGTTATTGATAGTTGGAACAACATTAAAAAGTATGTTGGTGTACAGAATGCTTTCTTTATATTTGATGAGCAGAGAGTGGTTGGGAATGGGACTTGGGTTAAGTCATTTTTAGCAATTGCTAAAAGCAATAAGTGGATTCTATTGAGTGCAACTCCTGGTGACACTTGGACTGATTATATTCCTGTGTTTATTGCTAATGGGTTTTATAGAAACAGAACAGACTTTATTAATCAGCATGTCATATATTCTAGATTCTCTAAGTATCCAAAGATTGATAGGTATGTTAACACTAGAAGACTTGTTAGATTGAGAGATGGGATATTAGTTGATATGAGTTACTTGAGAAAGACTGTACGGCATGACATTGATATTTTCTGTGACTACAACAAGACTGAATACAAGGAAGTGTTTAAGAATCGTTGGGATCCATTTAAGCAAGAGCCAATCCAACAAGCAAGTAGTATGTGTTATATTTTGAGACGACTTGTGAATACTTATCCAGATAGGCAGATTCAATTGCTTGATATTGTGAGAGAGCACCCAAAGAGTATCATCTTCTACAACTTCGATTACGAGCTTGATATTTTGAAAGGAATCTTTGAACAGATAGACTGGCTTGAAGTAGCTGAATGGAATGGGCACAAACATCAAGAGATTCCAGAAAGTGACAAGTGGGTATATTTAGTTCAGTACACTGCTGGTTGTGAAGGTTGGAATTGTATACAGACTGACACTATTATATTTTACAGTCAGAACTATTCTTACAAAGTACTTGAGCAAGCTAGAGGTCGTATTGATAGATTGAATACACCTTACGTAGATTTATATTATTATCATTTAAAAAGTAGGTCTGGTATTGACATTGCTATATCTAGGGCAATCCATAGTAAGAAAAACTTCGTTGAAAAGAAGTTTGTACCAGACTTGAAGTTCTAACAAATACAAGGATTTTGGTTCGTTTTATGGCCAGATTCTTGTATTTTTTCTTGCAAAGTTTTGTGCACAAAAATGTGTAAAACATAAAAATTTTTATGTTTTGAGTGAAATTTTAGACTAAAAAACGCGTACCCCTGACATTTTGTCCCAAAAAAACATGTTTTTTACAATTTTTTTACAATTTTTGTGCAGCGAAAAATGCTTTATATAAAGGAGATTTGAGGGTAAAACATAAAAACATAAAAATATTACCAACTTTTATTAAAAATAAAAATAAATATATAAGAAGTTTTAAGAAAATTTTTGTGTTTTTGTGTTTTGAGCAAAATAGTAGTATTTTCTGCTATTTTACACAAGGTGGATAAAAACTACTAAATCATCACAAGATTTATATTTTCTCACTCAAGTTAGGGTTCGCGTGAGAATCATACTCTTTTATGAGGGGAAAAGTGCATTTTTGACTTAATGGTCATGCACTTATCCTTTTAGCATTTTAAAAGAGGAACTGAAACAGAAAAGGAGGAATCATAATGCTGGAGTCTAAATTTCAGAGCGAGCTAATAAAAGAGCTGAAAAATATATTTCCAGGATGCATCGTGATGAAGAATGATTCGAGTTACATTCAAGGCATTCCAGATTTGCTTGTTTTATATTCTGACAAATGGGCAACTCTTGAATGTAAGAAAACTTTGAATTCGAGTCATCAACCAAATCAGGATTACTATGTAGGGCTAATGAACGATATGTCATTTAGTAGATTTATCTGCCCTGAAAATAAGGAGGAAGTATTAAATGCTTTGGCAAAATTATTCAAGGTTAAGAGGGAAGCATAGTTTCTTAAGTCCAAGTTCAAACTACTGGCTTAACTATGATGCCCAAAAAATGATGGAGCGATATTTCAATTCTTTCGCTCAAGACTCAGGAACAGATTTACATCAGTTTGCAGAGGAACACATTAAGTGGGCAGAGTACATGTTATATTCTGCAAGAACATTTGAGGATGGTTCTAAAGTTAGAGCTAATGATGTAAGACTGTTAAAGAATGACAAAAAAGAAGTTCGTAAATGGCTATTCAAGAATCATATTCCGGTGCAAGCTGTAGATCTAGATTTTGTATATCCTAACTTACAAGCTTACATTAACGATGCAATTGATTTACGAATGGATCCAGAAGTAATTTTATATTACTCAGAATACTGTTTTGGAACTGCAGACTGTATTAGTTTCGAAAACAACTTATTACGAATACATGATTTAAAGACTGGTAAATCACCAGCACATATGGAGCAGCTATTAATTTATGCCGCTCTTTTTTGTTTAAACTACGGAATCCGTCCAGGTGATATTTCATTCGAACTTCGTATTTATCAAAACAACGAAATTAATGTTTGCAATCCTACTGAAGAAGATATTTCTCCAATCATGGATAAGATCATATATTTCGACAGAATAATCCAAGAAACAAAGGAGGGCTCAGACAATGTATCAAGATAAACCTCCTATTCAATCATATTTTGGTGTCCAAGAAGATGAAGATTATATTGTTCATTACGGAATGCCAAGAAGAAGTGGTCGATATCCTTGGGGTTCAGGAGAAGACCCATATCAACATGAAGATTGGTCTGATTTTCTAGTTCGTGTTAATAAGCTAAAAGCTAGTGGTTGGACTGAAACACCAGAAAATATTAAAAAAGAATTTGGTGACAATATGACAACTACTCAATACCGAAGAGAAAAGTCATATGCAGAGTACAAGGATAGATGTTATCGTGTTAATACTGCAAAAAGATTAAAAGAAAAAGGTAATGAAGAGAAGGCTTAATAGTGACAAGTAACTATTTTGTCGCAGAGAACGGTGTGACCCGAAGGTCACGCCGTTTTTCTGTGTTCATAGGTTGTTTGCGTGATGATAGGCTCGGAAATAACGGGAATATCTACATCGTCCACGAAGTTGAAGAAAATCTTCACTTTCTGCTTGCGCTTGCCGCTGGATTTGTCCGGGGCATAGACGATGATTTTCTTGATATACTCGTTCACGATGGTCTGTGTCAGCTCCTCCACATCCACATATTTCTGTGTCAGGGCGATAAAGGCATCCAGACCGTCGTTCATTTCTTCCCGCTGTTCCACCCATTCTTCGATAACTTCAATTTCGAGCTTTAACCGTTCCTGCTCCGCTTCATAGTCCGCAGACATCTTTCTGTATCTGTCCTGATTGAGATTTCCAAGAACATAGTCCTCGTACAGCCGGGCGATGATGACATCCAGATCGGCAAGGCGTTTCTTTGCCTGTTCCAGCTTCTTTTTGTCATCCCGGATGCTGCGCTCCTGGTCAGTCCTGCGGCATTGCAGCCATTCCTCCTGAAAACCGTCCACATCGCTTCGGATATACTCATTGACTGCCCGGATGCGTTCCAGAACGATTTCACGAAGCACATCTTCCCGGATATAGTGGGCAGTACAAGTACCACGGTTGCTCTTGTAGTTGTTGCAGACGTAGTGATCCTGCTTGCCCTCAAAGCTTTTGCTTGTGGCAAAGTGGAGCTTGCCGCCGCAATCGGCACAAAACAGAAGCCCGGAGAACAATCCCTGCCGTTCCGCTTTTGCGGGGCGGCGTTTGTTTTTCCTCAGTTCCTGCACCCTGTCAAACTGTGCCTGAGATACAATCGCTTCCTGTGTGTCCGGCAGATAAAACATATTCTCCGGCTCATTGGGAATCCGCTTTTTCAGCTTGTAGGACTTGGAATAAGTCTTGAAGTTGCAGGTACAGCCTGTGTACTCCTGCCGTTCCAAAATCCCTGCAATGGACTGGTTGCCCCAGTGGTACGGTCTTTCCGGCATCGGCTTTTTCTTTCGCTTGGCATAGAGTGCCTTTGCGGTCATAATCTGCTTTTCTTCCAGAATCCTTGCAATCTGCTCCGGGCCTTTGCCGTCAATGCAAAGGTCGAAGATGAGCTTGACTACCGGAGCCGCTTCTTCATCCAGAATCCAGTGATCCTTGTCCTCCGGGTCACAGCGGTATCCGTAGGGCGGTTTGCCCATGTGCTTCCCACTGGTTCCTCTCTGCCGCAAACTGACACGGACTTTCTTGCTGGTATCACGGGGATACCACTCGTTGAACAGATTACGGATTGCGGCGAAGCCCTCGCTGTCTCCCCGGTTGCTGTCTACGCCATCATTTATAGCGATAAAGCGGACATCATAACTCGGAAAGATAATATCCGTATATTGTCCAACAGTCAGATAGTCACGACCAAAGCGGCTGAGGTCTTTGACCAGCCAGCAGCCCACAAGCCCCTGCTTGACAAGCTCAAAGCCTTCCTGCACACCGGGACGATTGAAGTTCGTCCCCGTATAACCGTCATCCACCAGAATTTTCAGGTTTGTATACCCGTGGTCACGGGCATATCGGGTTAAATACTCTCTCTGATTTGCGATACTGTTACTCTCGCCTTCCTGGGCATCCTCGTTGCTCAGACGGCAATAGAGAATGGTAATTTTCTGCTGATCCAACATAATATCCTCCTTCGGTGGTTGGTCAGCCGACAGTACCGTTGTGCATATTGGAATTATATCATGCTTTTGTGTCGCAGTCATTAACAAATCACCCCCTTGTCAGAAAAAATGAGCCGTTTTACCTTGTCGGTAAGTGGCTCATTTCCATCACACTCCGTTTCAATCACATACCATGTGTTTCCGATCTTGCACTCAATGGTTTTGCAGAAAGAGGACTGTGCCGCTTCCCAACGCTTGCGGCATTCTTCCAGAAAATCAATAGGCGGCTCAAAAATCGGATCGAAGCAGGAGCAAATATCAATATAGCCGATGGCATCGTTGATTTCTTCCATCGGGGCATCTTCCATAATCATCTTGTTAATTTCATCTACGGTTTTCTTCATAGGCAAATAGTTCCTTTCTTAAATTTCCATGTCCTGTCCACGATTGCGGGCAGGGTGTTTGTGTTCATACAGTTCCTTTCCCCTGGCGAGGATGGCATTGATAAAAGCCCAGACCTTTTCAGATGCAATCTCAATCGCATCCAGGAAAGGCTGGGCTTTTTGTTTCAGCTCCTCATAGTCTTTGTTCAGTTTTTCAAAACGGTCTTTCCATATCTTTGCGTTTTTATCTGCCTGCTCGAATTTCTGCTTGTATTTCAGCTTCTCAGACTTTTCCGCAAAGCTGCTGACCGCATAATCCTTTAGCGTGCGGCACTCATCCGCCGTCATGGTAACATTTCCCGTAATGGGATTTTTCTTGCCCATCGACTCAATCTCATGTGCAGTCATAGCAACAGACTTAGCAGCCTGAGTTTCCTTTTTCAGAGCTTCCAGTTTCTTTTTCTGCTTCTCCGTGGCAGCTTTGGCATCCGCTAAGCTCTGCTCGGCCTGTGCCACCTGTCCGGTCACAGCTTCCAAACGCTGCTGTTCGGCCTGTACCTTGAACTGTGTCACCGTCAGATGTTCTTCGGTGCTGCCACATTCTCCACGCTCTACATCGGTATAACCAGCGTTTCGCATGAAATTGAAAAAGTCATCCTGCAGCACACTGTAGGACGACTTCAAAATCTTTTTCCCTTTTGCGTTCAACATAGGATTTCCGTTTTCATCAAGAACGGGTTTGGATTCCCACTTCTTACTGCGGCTGACCTGTGTGATCGTTTCCTTTACCGTTCCCCGGAGGGATTCATCCTTGCATCGCTTCGACCACAGGATTTGTTTCTCCACCACCGGGATATAAACCACATGAAGGTGATAGTGGTACACATCCTCACCCAGAGCTTCCGACATTGCCCGGTTGCGCTCGTCGGCATGCATTACAGCGGAGAGGATATACTGCTCACCGCCCACGATCTCCACGGCGGCTTTATAGGCATCGGCATAAAACTGTTTTGCAAACTCATAGCCGCCGTGGTTGTAGAAATAAGCGGAGTTCACATCGAAAACCAACTCGCCATATTTGACGGCATCCGGTTTCAGCCCTCTGGTGGAGATGATCTTGTCCTGCTCCATCTGCTCAAACATTTTTACATAATCGTCAGTGGGAGACTTGAAGTGAACATTCAGCGCAGTACGTTCCGGCACGATGTCCACATTGGAATAACGGTCTTTTTCACGCTCATTGTGTTCCTGTACTTTTGTCACATCATCCGGAGTTTCCAAGTCCTGATTTCTGGCTAAGGTACGATCAATTCCATCATTTCTTGCCATAGATTTTTGTCCTTTCTTTAAGATTTGCAGACAGCGGAGGGCTGAGGAACGGCACTTTTTCAAAGTGTAATAACCCACTATTACACTTTCATCCATGCTGGCTACAAAGTGCCGTGGGCTCTCCGAGGGCTCTCCCGAGGGGGAATGCGGTCACTGCGGTGACCTCTGCTGACCAAGGCAAAATGTCTGCGCCTTTTACCTTGGTCAGCCCGTCTGCATGAAGCTGTTCTGCGGAACATTTCTTGCAGACGATGGCAGCGAAAACCGTATCTTTCACTGCCTGTCCATGGGCAGCACTGCGGTGCGCCTATGGGGACGGGAGATGCGGAGGGCTGTTGCCGGGGTATCACTTCTCCCGTCTTTTCTGCCATACGATGTCGTAACCAAGCACAGCGGCAAGCTCCAATACTTCCTTGTATCGTATACTTTCCCGCTGTAATTTTGCGGACAGGTTGGAAACGCTGTCGCTCCATCCGTACTCGTCCGAGAGCAGGTCAACAACTTCCTGCATGGTCATCCCGGCACGGATGATCTGTGCCTTTATTTCGTTGCGTATATTCATATTGATAAAATCCTCCATAATTCAGTTCATGTGTCGGTGCAACCTCTGCGCTCCAAGGTGGAGTGGATGCACCGAACAGTGAAAAATCTGCAATCTCCGAAATCCGTTCAGAATTTCGCTTGTGATGTCCTGTCCATATATGACCATATCCCACTTTGCCGTTTTGTGTGGTTTGGTCTGGAACAGTGAAAACACCCATTGTTCCGTGAACAGGGTACACGGTTCAGAGAAGCACGATTTCGTGAAATAGTTTCGTCCTGCGGTCAAAAACTTTGCTGTTTCCATTACCATTGATTTTTAATGCCCGAAAACAGGTCAGCTTTGAAAGCTGCTGTTTCCTATAACGGAAGAAAACAGGGGTAAATGCTGCGTACATACGTACAGAGCATGACTGGCAAAATCAATCCCGCCAGTCCTCCGGTACGTACGTACACGGCGAAACATCGTAAAATCCATTTATATGAGGTCTTGCCACAGCTTCCACGCCCATAAAGCCCCACACCCGCCGTCCGGCAGAGTTGGTGATGTTGTTGCAATGCTCCAGATTGAATCTCCCGGCATTGGCAATCATGGCATCGCTGAAGCTGCGGGCTTTCAGCGGTGCAAGGGAATTTTCTTCGCACCACATCCGGTAGATTTCATAGAAATCCTTGGAACTGATGGACGCATCCGCTTTACGCTGGATGTATCCCTCCGACTCCATGAAATCAAAGATATTGTTGTTGTCACGCTTGACCGCTTCCCGGTTTTTCTGGATACGGTCACTCTCCGTAAACTTAAAGTTGTTGGCAACAAGCCGCTGTAAGCCTTCAAATGCCCACAGGAAGATACCCTCGGCTTCAGCTTTCATCTTCTCTGCAAGGTCAGGATCATCGGCTCTGTCCATGGGCTTTTCTTTGGTGGTCAGCACAAGCTGTCTGCGGTAAAAACCATCGCTGCGATCATATAGGGCTTGCAGATCACCATTGCTGAATGCCAGCAACCGGGCAAACATCCAGCCCTGATAACTCTGCTTGCCCTTGCGTTCCAAGTCCATTTTGCCCTGTGCAGTCACGATGGATTTTACATAGTTGGTCTGACGCAGAGCTTCCATCCGCATATCATCATCCACGCACAGCAGGATGTGTTCCAGATCGGCACGGGCAAAACGGTTTTCAGAAATCTTCCCGATGCTGCCGTCTTTCATATTCGTGCCGAAGATGGTGGACAGCACCGCACCGATTTGAGATTTACCCTCGCCACCGTTGCCTTTAATCACCATCATGCGCTGCCCCTTGTTGGAGGGAATCAGGCAATAGCCGATAAACTCCTGCAAAGTTGGAATGTCCTCGGCGTAAAGCAACCCATCCAGAAAGTTCAGCCAGATCACCGGTGCAGGAGCATCGGGATTATAGCCGACAGGCAGACGGCTTCGCACGATAGCCGGTCTGCCTTCGGTGAAAGTGCCGTTCAAGAGCAGCGTACCGTTGGCAACATGGATGCGATCCTGCTCCGGAGGGAAGTCAGACACTTGCGCTTCCAGTTTCAGCACTTCCAGAATGTTGGTGATCTTCCGTGGGATGTTGTTCACGGCACAAAATTTCAGCTTGTCGTAAATCTCCCCACGCAGAGGAAGGTTATCCGTCACTCGACCATCGGGCGTGAAAAAAGCTCCGTTTGCGAAGATGATTCTGCGCTCATGCAGAAATTCTTCACAAAACAGAGCTTCGTTGATGTTCTGCCCGTCAAACCAGACAGGAAAATTCATATTAGGCGTTTTCCGGTTCTTCGCCACGGTGCGCCACCTCCTTTTTCTTTCGTGCGGTATACTCTTGCAGAAAAGCAATTTTGTCGTCCTGCATCAGCTTGTCCACCAATGCCACCCGTTCTTCCAGATCACCCACCGTCAGCACATCTGCCATATATTCGATATAGCAGTGCATCTGGCAGGCTTCCACAAAACGGTCATCCAGAGCATCTTCCGGTGTCTTGGGTGCGTATCGTATTTTCCAATCTTCCAGCAGATGCAGATAATCCGTCAGCACCCGGAAACACAGCATTTCATTCTCCCGGAACTGACGGATATAGGGACGCTTTGGCTTGACCATAGCTGCGGCAGTGGGCGGTTTCGGGTCAAGCCCGAAGTCCGCAGCCAGCTTTTGCGCTGCTTCATAACTGCTCAGATCGAACAGTCTTGCCACAAGGTCGATTACATCCCCCTTGGCTCCGCAGCCGAAGCAGAAGAAATAATCCTCGTTCAGCTTCAAGCTCGGATGCCTGTCGTTGTGGAACGGGCAGCAAGCCATACCATTGCGGTTGACATTCAGCCCGTAGTGTTTTGCGGCTTGCTTTACGCTGATTGCCGCCTTGATGATTTCATAGATTGTCATAGAAAAACCTCCGTTCATAGTATTTAGAAAGCACGAAACACCCGCCGTGATTGGCAGGGGTTTGGCTCCTTCTACTATGGTTATGCCGGATTTTTCAAAAAACAGGCTAATCGGAGGACAACCCCGTTTCAAAAAACAGGACAACTTATGGATAGATGTAGATTTCTTTACATTAGCATGATAGAATTAAGAAAATGAAAAAACAGGACAGGAGGGGCAAGCATGAACCAAGAACTGATGACATTGGATTTTTGGCAGGATACGGTCATATATGAGGGAAAAACACTTCCTGTCGGCGCTCTTGCCTGTGATGCGCTGAATGTCCCTGCGGATACCATCGCAAAGATGAACGAGCAATGCGAGAAAATCAATCTGCTGCTTGGAATATTAAACGCCGGACAGGATGCTTCTGCACTCTGTCCTATTGCAACGGAAGCTGCTCTGACGATGCTTGATATTCTCAGTCAAACACCGCCGTTCTCCTATATGAATATCTCAAAGCACAGAGAACGGATTGAAAAAGTCTTTACTGTGGACAATGCGCTGAAATATGTGGAGTTTGCCATAAAAGCCGCAACCAATTCTTTGCAATTTGAAGAAATCCAGAACTTTGCCGATGCGATGATGCTCCAACGCTATACCGCAGTTTTCGGGCATCTGGCATACTCCCTTGGGGAATACCAAACGGCCATGCTTGATTTTGCAGAAAAATCAGACGGCAATGAAGCAGAACGCACCGCAGAGGGTTTTGCAAAAATGTTCGGCGACTATTTTCCGCCGGAGTTCTCTATCACGGAGGGCAATGCCTGGATGTCTACTTTGAATAATTCCGTTCAGTATATATCGGTCATCCGTCCCGGCGAAAAAGTTGCGAAGCTGGTCAAGCGGATGCACTATGTATCCTTTGTAGGGATGTTCCGGTCTGATCTTTTTGAGGGCTTATGTGTTGGTCATGCCCCGAAAAAATGCAAAATCTGCGGCAAGTGGTTCCTCACCACCAACGCAAGGCACACCAAATACTGCGGCGGCTATGCACCGGGGGACAAGCTGCACCGCACTTGCCGACAGATCGGCAACCTGAAAGGCAGAGAACAACGGGAGCTTGCGGACGATCATCCGGTGAAACAGATTTATGAGAAACGGCTGAACACCATAAACCGCTATGTGAAGCGTGGTACTCTGGACGCTGATCTTGCAGAGGTTATGAAAAAGCTGGCAAAGGATAAAATGCTTCGAGCGCTGAGCAATGTCGCCTATGCCAAAGGTGATTACGAAAAAGAGATGGGACAGGCTGCTTTGAAGAAAGAAGCAAAATTACGGACGAAATGAGGAATATGTAATGGCACAGAAATATGATTTAACTGATATTGGGAATGCGCTTAGCCGGGTTATGGACAATCCTATGACCAAAATAATCCGTTCTGGCTCTATTGGTGTGTTGGGCGTAGTAAACCCAGTTGCGGGAATTGTAGGCGGAATAGGAAATGATCTTCTATCTGAATACAATACCTTCAAACTCGGCCATCTACTGAACGGTCTTGCATCTGGCTTTAATCTCGAAAGAAGATTGAACGAGCTTTACAACTATGTAAACTCCAGCCCGGAAAAGGCTATTATCGTAGCCAATCTGTTCAAACAAACCGTAAATGCAGAATGCCCAAAGGTTTGCGTTATTTATGGTCTAATTCTTGCAAACCATTTAGAAACACTTACAGAATTCACGCACGAAGAATTGATTGTCTGTAAAGCTTTGGAAAACGCTACGGATTATGATCTGAAGAATTTCAAAGAAATAATGGAGAACTATCTTAAGCCAACATCAAATGGAAGAAGAATTGTATTTCCAAAAGACTTTGCAGATATTGCTGCTTTCACCACCACATGCGATTGGTGTGTATATAATAGAATCTTTGTTTCTCGCACAGCAGAGTGGGGTGAAATGGAAGAAGGCATTTTGGATATGAGCACGTACTATTACGAGGCAAATCCTGCATCTGTTCTTCTGGATAATATAAATGCTGCAAGACAAACTTGGAATTATGGTTAATTATTCCCGCTGATTACTTAGAAGGGAGGTGCGCTATGCTAAATGATTTTTCGTGGAACATGACCGGATACATACCGAAGCACCAAGTTAATCCACACGGTGACGGCATCATCCCCTATGTGGCAGAGCGCATCTTCCAACTGGAACCGGAACCGCCAGCGGTGGACAGTCTGAATGAATATATCCTGTCTGCTTTGCGGGAAAAGAATTTGCTATATTTTTCGTTCTTTCTGCACCACTACGAAACGCAGCTCAACAAGCGCATCAAAGGCTTTCTCAGTGTGGACGGCGGCAATCTGTACGACACAGACCGATTTATCGATATAAAGATCTCCTGCCGGGAGCAAATGCTCCAAAAGCTGATGGACTATGATCCTGCCAAGGGTGCGGAGTATGCTACATACATCTATCCGTTCATCTGGGATTCTATGCTCCGTTTCCGCATGGGCGAAGAAAAATGGTCGGTATCCTCTCTGACCAATTACAAAATGGTGCGATCAATGGCGTGGCTGTACCATAACACCAAAGATGCGGTCAACCAGTTTTCCAAGAAGTATAACTGCGACCTTGCTCTTGCGGAAGAATATCTGAAAGTTGTCCGTGGAATCCGCAACCAGCAGCCGTTCTATATAACGGACGAGGACGGCGAGGAAACAGGCGAGGATATAGCCCTTGACGATAGCTGGAACTATACCGACATCCTCTGGAACGGCATACAAGCAGAAAAGGTACAGCGGGCATTTGAGAAGCTGAATTACCGGGAACAGACCTTGCTCGAAAAACGGTTAGCAATCTGTATGACCTGCGGGCGAGTTGGCTCATGGAAGAACCGCCCCACTTTTGAAGAATTGGCGATTATGTTTGAGGGCAGCACAGCCAGCGGTGCAGAGCGAGCCTACCGGAAAGCGGTGGACAAACTGACAGAACTGCTGGTTGCCGAAGGTGCGCTCCATGCTGTCCGGCTGAAACAGAAAACCAAAACCAAGCGCAAAAAGAAAATCGCCGCCGCAATCTACGAATATCAAGCAGACTGCGACGGCGAATGGGGCGAAATTTCAGTTGATTTTGAGAACGGCACAGCAGAGATTATCCGACTTGCTGATTGGGATACAATTAAAACGAACTGGTTTGCCAAGGAGGCGATCCGGTATATTTTATCATTGTCGCCTGATGCTCTTACAAAATATATGCTCGTCCCCCTTGAGCCGCCACTTATATCTTGAATCCTTACAACCACTGTAAGTGGTATTTGCTGTGTTCCCATGCTATCATTTTATTACAAATGATAGGAGGTATTCACATGAAACCCATTTTGAATATTGAAAATTTAACAAAAATCTATGGCAATGTGCCAAGTCAAACAAAGGCACTGAATGGGATCACCTTCCAGGTGATGCCGGGAGAGTTTCTCGGCATTATGGGAAGCAGCGGTTCCGGTAAATCCACACTGCTCAATTGTATTGCGACTGTGATTCAACCCACAGGTGGAAGCATTCAGGTGGAAGGCGATACTCTGCAATCCCTCAAGGGAAAGGCTCTTGCAGAGTACCGTGGCAAAAAAGTTGGTTATCTATTCCAGAACTTTGAATTGCTGGACAACCTGACTGGCAGGGAAAACATCCTGCTCCCGACTTCCTTGCATGGGGTATCCGAAGCAGAAAGCAGCCAGCGGCTGAAGCAGTTGGCTGACTATCTGGAAATCACTGATGTTCTGGATAAGTTTCCGTCCAAGATGTCCGGCGGCCAGCGTCAGCGTGTTGCGGCAGCAAGGGCTCTGATCTTACATCCCCAAATGATCCTTGCCGATGAACCGACGGGTGCGCTGGATTCTAAGAACGCAAGAAGTCTTATGGAGAAGCTGTCCGGCCTGAATCGTGACGAACAAGCTACGATCCTGATGGTAACCCATGATTCCAATGCCGCCAGCTTTTGCAAGCGCATTCTGTTCATCCAGGACGGCGTGATCTTTCATGAGCTTCGGCGTGGAGACGAAAGCCAGCAGGAGTTCTACGGGCGCATCCTGAAGGTGATGGCGCAACTGGGAGGGGGCAGCGCAAATGTTCTCTAATCTCATTCTTCGGAACAGCCACCGCAGCCGAAAGGAAAACGGTCTGTTTTTCAGCTCCCTGGTGATTTCTATTGTTGCCTTTTACATGATTCTTTCCATCTCCACTCAAGATGTGATGCTCTTTTTGCAGAAAATGGAGAGTGACGCAGTTGACAAACTCCTGCTTCTGATTCCTGCGTTTTATGGGATGACCCTCGGTATTCTGTTCTTTTTGATCTATTTTGCCTGCAAGTATCAGTTCGAGCGCAGACGGCATGAGTTTGGTGTTTATCTAATGTTGGGGATGCGTAGAAGTAAACTGTTTGGTATGCTTCTGGCGGAAGATTTCCTGACCAGTATTCTTGCCATGCTCATAGGCTTACCTGTGGCTGTGGTGCTTTCAGAAATTGTCAGTCTTGTCACCGCCAAGCTGGTAGGCATGGGGATCATCGGTCATCAGTTTTCTTTATCCTGGTCTGCAATTGAATGGACGCTGGCAGGATTTCTGGCAATTAAGCTGACGGCACTTCTGATTTTGAGTGGACGAATCAGCCGCCAGGAGATCGGTACTTTGCTATCCCAGCCAACGAACCGCCCCAAAAAGCAAATGCCATCTGTTATCTATGGACTGGCTGCTATATGCGGAAGTGTGATGTTGGCAGTGGCTTACTACATGGCGATTCAGGGAATTGCATGGACAAAGGTAAGTATGATGGGACTGACTTTGCTGTTGGGCATAGTTGGTACGATGCTGCTTTTCTATGGGATGCGTGCGCTGATTGCTTTGATTGTTAAGAAAGGAAAAGGAAATAAGCAGCTTCATGTATTTACCTTCCGGCAGATTCAGGAGAATGTTATTCATCAGTCAACCTCCATGGCCATCAGCTCCCTGCTGATTCTGGCGGCGCTGTGTTGTTTTGGTGCGGGCGTAGGAATTGCAGGAACGAATAGCCTGTCTTCTGGCCATGTAATCGACTATACTTTTGAAGATCATACTGCAGAAGATTCATCGCAGGTTCTTCCGAATATAAAGGCAGCCCTGAAAGAAAACGGTTTGGAAAATCAATTTTCAGAGCTTTTTGAAATGAGGGTTGGGCGTATTCGCACCACAGAAGATTATGATAATGCCTACAGCATGGACGCTGTTATGGACTCTCTTCGGAGCCTGCCCCAGTCGGAAGACCGGGATGTCCTTCTGAACAATCTTGGTTATGCCACATACCCATATTTGATTTGTTTATCGGACTATAATCGTTTGTTGGAATTGTCCGGCAAACCGGCTCTCCAATTAGGCGAAAAGGAGGCCGCTGTCTATATTGATACAGAGTTTACTACGGTAAGTCGTACCGCAATGCTGAACCAAGTATTGGCCGGACAGCCCAAGGTGGAACTGGATGGTAGTCCGATTCATCTTACAGGAGAGGTTCAGTCTGTGAATTTGGTCACGGACCGTTCTATAACCTTGTCCTTTGCATTGATTCTTCCGGATGAAGCATTCCTATATTATAGCCAGGGAATGTATGATACCTATGTCAATGCGGTGCTCAGTGAGCAGGCTCTGGATGGAAATAGCCTTATGACTGCATATTTGGATTTGAACGAGAAGCTGGACGAAACTGGCATTGAATATGAAAGCTATCTTCAGAATATAGGTCGTCAGCTTTTCTACACCATAGCATCCAGTTATATTACCCTCTATCTTGCGATTGTTTTCCTGGTAGTTGCCAACACCATCGTGGGTGTTCAGTTCCTGATGAGTCAGCAGAAAACCGGGCGCAGATACCAGACCCTGATCCGCCTGGGAGCTACTTACGAAACCCTTTGCCAGTCTGCTGGAAAGCAAATTACCTGGTTTATGGGACTTCCTGTATTGGTTGCGGCTGTCAGCAGTCTGTTTGGAGTCAGGGCGTTATTTACAGGGATACTCTCGTCCCGAACCCGTGGGACAGTGTCTGAAATGCTGCTTGTATCTGCTGCTATGATTTTACTACTTTGCGTGATAGAATATATTTATATGAGAGTGGTCAAGCGCTCCAGTGATCGGTATTTGCTGACACTGATGCAGCCGCAGAGAGAAGAATAATTTGGAAGGAGGTGCTGTCATGAAAAGAATTGCTGTTGTGGAAGATGAAGTCTATATGCGGGAAGAACTCTGCGATATGCTCCAAAAGGACGGCTATCTTGTGGAGGCAATTACCGAGTTTGAAGATGCCGCTCGGCTCTTGGCAGCCCTCCGCCCTGACCTTGTGATCTTAGACCTGAACTTGCCGGAGATCAGTGGCTTTCAAATCTGCCAGGAGCTAAAGAATAAAACTGCTATCCCCGTCCTGGTGCTGACTTCCAGAGATCAGGTAAAGGATGAACTGCAAGCGTTCCAGTTGGGTGCCGATGAATATTTGACGAAGCCGTGCAGAAAAGATCGACTTCTTGCCAGGGTATCCAATATTCTCAAAAGGTATGAAGGCCGTACCAATCTCATAGAGGGACCAGATTTCCTGTTAGACCAGCAGACCTACACGCTTTATATTCATAATACCTCTGTGGTGCTTCCAAAAAATCAGGGAAAACTGTTGGTCGCTCTTTTGTCCGGCGGCGATGCTCTGGTCACGACGGAGCAGCTTTGCATGGCACTATGGGGAACCACGGAATACATAGATGAAAATGCCTTGCAGGTTAACCTAACCCGGCTGAAAAAAACGATGTCCGCCCTTGAAATGAAGCAGCGAATCGTTGCAGTTCGAGGAATGGGCTACCGTTTGGAAGCGGAGGTGTCTCTATGAAGCAGCTTTGGCACATGATAGAACGGTACTACCCCTGGCTTCTGTTGCTGCTGGGCGTGGATTGCTTTTGCGCTGTCATTCTTTGGATTTCTGACATTCAGGTATTTCAAACCTTGATCGGGTTAGTAGTTCTGACGAGCATCTTTTTGTTTTCAGCGATTCTGTTTGTACTAAACAAGAGGGAGAACACCCACATGGAACTGTTCCGAGATTTCCTCAGTGATCCTACCATCTGCAATGAAGAACGGCTGCTCAGTGCCATTAGTCAGAAAGAAGGAGAATCTGTCCGATTTTTGGCTTCGGTTTTACGGGAATACAAAAACGAGAGTAACAATATGGCGGATGCCCTACGGGACTATGAAGAATACGTGGAGGGCTGGGCACATGAAGCGAAAACGCCCCTATCGTTGCTGACCATGCTCTTGGATAACCGGAACGATGAAATCTCTCCTTCCCTGCAAGCAAAGCTGGATTATGTCCGCAGTCAGCTTCAGGAGGATGTCACGCAGATGCTGTACTATGCCCGGTTGAAGAGCAGTACAAAGGATTACCGATTTGAGGATGTCAATTTGAATGACTGCTTGGGTGAAGTTCTGGAGGACTATGCCCCACTTCTTGAAGAGAAGCATTTTGTCATTCTCAACAAACTGCAATCTGAAACAGTCTATACAGACCGTAGAGGACTTCAGTTTATGTTGGGACAAATCGTTAGCAATGCCATCAAATATAGCAGCGATAGTCCCATGCTTACAATTTCCGTGATACATTCGGAGACCGCAGATATCCTTTCTGTTGAAGATAACGGCATTGGCGTAAAAAAATATAATCTGCCGTACATTTTTCAAAAGGGCTTTACCGGGGATTCTACTGACAGCAGAAAGAAGGCTACCGGTATGGGACTTTACCTGGTTAAGAAGATGGCCGACGATCTAAATCTTCATCTGGAAGCAGCTTCCCAGTGGGGAAAGGGCTTCAAGATTGTCATCTTCTTTCCTAAATTGAGATCCAACGGAGGGAAATAATATAAACAGAAAAACGCCCGCAGGATTTTCTCCTGCGGGCAGCGTGTTGTCAGCTATCCCAAGGCTTGTATTCTGTTACAGTTTTCAAATAGGTTTCGGGATCGCCGTTCAAGATAAGGTCTGCATACTCCAAAGGAGCGTTGTAGATCAAATAATCCAGCTCTGACCGCTGATACATATTGTCAGCAATCTCGTTCTCAACGACGATAGTGTCAATCGCAATCATACTGCCGTCGCTGAATTTCACTTCCACACAGCAATTATCCATATTGTAGGCACAAGATATTAAGGTTTTCATGGTATGTCCTCCATAATTCGTAATATAAAGCGAAAATCCCGTCTGACTTCCTGTTAGAAATCAGACGGGATTTGTCCGTATGCACCCCGGAAACCGTCAGCTAACAGTTGATAAGTAAATTAGTTCCTTATCACTGTTAAGCCAATGGTTGGCAACCTATGGGTGCTTCTGAAATTGGTAGAGTTATGGGTATTAATGAATCATCTGTTCGTTCTTTATTAAATGATAAATCTGAATCTCGTATGATGAAAGCTCAGCATACCGCAGATTTTCTTAAAGAGGAATTAAAAGAAAAGAGAATGATTGATGTCGGACCAGGTGTAGAAAGAGAGCTTAATATTCCAAGAAATAAATTGGATACTGCTCTATTTATATTACAAAAAGAAGGATACCATGTTTACAAAGGTGGTATTCCACAAGCTACAAATCCAGGACAACAATCAAATCAAAGTGTATTATGTGCTCCTGATGTTGAACATAAAGAAATTTATAATTTCGACCAAATCAAGACTATTACTGATTATAAATCTTTAGATAATGGACAATCATTTGACAAGAGACCTGCAGTCGGGGCACCTGTATCATTAGACTCTAAAAGATTAATGATTAGATATAAAGAAGATGGTGGAATCGACAAAGACGGAACTATTGAGTTAAGAAGAGGTGTTAAAGACTTAGCCTTAACTGATCCGGCAGATGCTACTGGTACTAAAGGTGAGAAAACTTATGCCCAAGTACGTATATTAGTAGATGGGACCCATTATTTGAAAGGCATGGCTGTCTATAATGATGGTAAAGACATGCCAGAGGGTGTTGATGTTATATTCAACACTAACAAAGGCAAAGACAAACCAATGACTGAGGTTCTTAAGAAAATAAAAGAAGACCCAGACAATCCATTTGGTTCACTTATTAAAGGTCAGAACCATTATGTTGATAAAGATGGTAAACAAAAGCAAGGGCTTATCAATTATCGTGCAGTCGAAGGTGACTGGGATGATTGGAAGAATGCAGTTCCTTCTCAGTTCTTAGCTAAGCAGTCTATTCATATGGCAGAGAAACAACTTAATTTAGCCAAAGAAAGCAAAGCTCAAGAATATGCTGATATTATGGCTTTAACAAATCCTACAGTTAAGAAGTATTTGTTAAATAAATTTGCAAGTGAATGTGACTCTTCTGCAGTTCATTTACAAGCAGCTGCTCTACCAGGACAGAGATACCAAGTATTAACTGCAATTCCAACAATGAAGGAAACTGAAGTATATGCACCTAACTTTCAAGATGGAACAAAGTTAGCATTAGTTCGATATCCTCATGGTGGTATATTTGAAATCCCTGTGCTTACTGTCAATAACAGACAGAAGCAAGCTAGATCTATATTAGGAACAAAGCCTCAAGATGCAATTGGTATAAATTCTAAGGTAGCAGAACAGTTATCTGGAGCTGACTTTGATGGCGATACTGTTATGTGTATTCCTACAGATGACAAGCAAGGTAAAGTTCGTATATCTAGGTCTAAGCCTTTAGAAGGATTAAAAGGATTTGACCCTAAAGATTCATATCAGTACGACACAGTTAAGACTGACGCAAAAGGTGAGAGCCATTATTATCGTAATGGTAGAGAATTCCCGGTTATGAAGAATACTCAGACTGAGATGGGAATTATATCTAACCTTATTACAGACATGACTATTGGTAATGCTAAACCAGATGAGCTAGCAAGAGCTGTAAGGCATTCAATGGTTGTAATTGATGCAGAGAAGCATAAATTAGATTACAAACAATCTTATGTAGATAATAACATTGACGGTTTAAAGAAAGAATACCAAAGTGGTGGCGGTGCATCTACTATTCTATCTAAAGCAAAAGGTCAATATTCAATACCAAAGACTCAAGGTACACCAAGAGTTAATATGAAAGGTAAAGAATATTATGATCCAAGCAAACCAGAAGGTGCTCTTATCTATAAGAAGGCTGATGATTTATACTATCCTATTAGAAAGAAAGATGCTAATACTGGAAACATTATTCTTAGAACTGCTGATGGTGGAAAAGTTAGCTATAACCCTAATGATGCAGCACAACGTGAGAAGTATGAACCAGTTCGTAATGTAACATTGAAGAATGGTAAGAAAGTATTTGGTGAGACAATTACTAATAAAGATGGAAGCATTGTATACAAGACCAAGACTAGAATGGAACGCACTACCAAGATGGCTGCGACTAATGACCCCTATACCCTGGTATCAAAGGCACAGCACCCCATGGAGCTTTTATATGCCCGTCATGCCGCGTCTATGAAGTCTATGGCTAATGAGGCCCGTAAGTCTATGATGACAGCGGGTAGCATTAAATACAACAAAGAAGCTGCTAAAGCTTATGCTCCTGAAGTAGCAAGTTTAAATGCTAAGCTTAATGTAGCATTACTTAATGCCACTAAGGAGAGACAAGCACAACGACTAACCCAAGCCGAGTTAAATCGTAAGAAAGCAGAAGGTTTAATAGACAAGTCTGATGTTAAGAAGACATCACAAAAGACTATTGAAAAGTACAGAAAAGAGTTAGGAACAAGTACACGTTCGGAAAGAAACATTAGCATTACTGCTAAAGAATGGGAAGCTATTCAAGCAGGAGCAATTTCTGAGAATACTTTACATAAGATTCTTAGTAATGCAGACATTGACGTGTTACGTGATTTAGCAACACCAAAAAGCCAAAAGACTTTGAGTAATACAAAGATTGCAAGAATCAAAGCACTTTCTAATTCTAATTATACAACAGCACAAATTGCTGAAATGATGGGTGTCTCTACATCCACAATAACAAAGTATTTGAAAGGAGCATAATTTTATGAAAGCAATGTTAACAACAATTGACAATCCTTTTGATCCTTTCACTGAGTTTACAAATTGGTTTGAGTTTGACGTTTTGAAAGGTTACAATTCTTGTCAATACTTACAACGAATAGCAAATGTTTCAGACTTCTTTACAGAAGAAGAAAAAGATTTAAGAATCAATGAAGCAATTGATGAAATTATTAGACTAAATCCTCTTAAAATCTACAAGAAAGTAGAAAAGAAAGATAAAAACTAACGCGACAGCACTAGCTTTATATAAAAAGCATAGAGGGGGGTCTCGGATTTTACCCACCCCCTCCCGCATCGCGCCGGTCTTTATATTTTCCCCGGGGGTAAAATTGATATTTGAGTTTGCATAGTTTTAACGACAGGTTCTGAGTAATGGTTGGCCACATTATTTACTCCTTTATAGTGTTGTTATCCTCTCTAAACTTAAGAAAATTTTCAGTTCTTCGGCACCATGCAAAGTACTCAGGAACTGTCATTAAAGTTATGCAAAGTGAGGTATGCCTACATTAAGACTAGGGAAAGGTGGGATTACTATGGGTAGAAAGTCTAACAAAGTTATTGATATTTCTGAAGAATCTCCAACTGCAGCTCTTAGTGCAGAGGAAAGACAGAATAGAATGATTGGTTATGCTATTGATATGGCAGAGGAACAACTTAGAAACCGAACAGCTTCATCTCAAGTAGTTACTCACTTCTTAAAATTGGGTACAGTACAAGCTCAGTTGGAGTTAGAAAAGTTAGCATCCGAGAATGCATTATTAAAAGCTAAGACTGAAGCTATTCAATCTGGTAAAGAGATTGAATGTTTATTTACTGAAGCTATCAAGGCTATGACGGAGTATCGTGGAGATGAATAGGTCATATTCTGAGTTGATTAAACTTAAAACTTTTGAAGAACGGTTCAACTATCTGTGGACACCAAATGAAGTAGGCAATGAGACTTTTGGATCTAGTAGATATTTGAACCAAATTTTTTATCACTCTCCTGAATGGAGAAGCTTTAGACACAAGGTGATTACTCGTGACAATGGATGTGATTTAGGAATGCCTGACTTACCAATACAAGGTAAGATTTATATTCATCATATCAATCCATTAACTAAAGCAGATGTAATTAATAGGTCACCTGCACTGTTTGATTTGGAGAATGTTATAGCTTGTACTTATGACACTCACAAGGCTATACATTATGGTAATCTAAGTCAGCTAAACAGTAAGGTTATAGAAAGAGTTCCAGGTGACACATGTCCTTGGAAATAGAATGGAGGACAGGTATATGGATGAGAGCAACATCAACATGAATAGTATCTTAGAGTCTATCAAGAAGTGCAGTGGTGTTTCCAATTGGGATAGTGCATTTGACTCAGACTTGATTCTATTCATTAATAGTAACTTTCTTGCATTAGGTCAGATGGGAATTGATAAAGCAAAGTCATTTTCTGTTACTGATGAGTCAACGTTGTGGACCGATTTAATGAAAGATGGACCATTACTTAATGCAATCAAGTCATGGCTATATTTGAAGACTAGACTTGAGTTTGACCCACCAACTGGTTCAGCATTAGATAGTTACAAAGCAATGATTAATGAGTATGAATGGCGCATTTGTTCGGAGGTGGATTATCATGGCAAATTATACAATTAATACTTCTGGTGAACTTTATCACCATGGTGTTTTAGGAATGAAATGGGGAGTTAGACGTTACCAAAATAAGAATGGTAATTTAGCAAATACTGCTAAAGCTCGTTATGGAATGTCTAAGAAAGAAGTAAAAAGAACAATAAGAGAAGCTAAGCGTGATTATCGTAGAAGTAGAAATCCATTTAATTTTTCTGGAATTACTGGAGAGAATTGGGAGAAAGTTAGAAATAAGAATAAGGCAGAAGTTGAAAATGATGAGCTATACAAGAAGTATTCAGAAAAGAGACAACAAGAGTGGGATAGCTATAGACAATACAGTGACTTAGCAGACAAACATTCTAGTAAGGGTGATACACCTGATAATTTTTATAACAAATGGTATACAGATAGTAAAAATGAGCACAATGCTAGATATGACATGCTTAGTGAACTGGCAAGTGAAAGAAAATCTGAAATAGGTAAGAAGTATTCTCAACAGTATCAGGATGCATTACTTAAAGATATAGGATATAAAGACAACATTGAGACAGGTAGAGCTATGCTAAATTATTACAATATCACAAATTCTTTTGGCAAGTTCTAATTATATGGGGGTGAATAACTATGACAAATGAATTATATCACCATGGCATTAAAGGTCAGAGATGGGGTGTGCGTAGATACCAGAATGAAGATGGTAGTTTAACTGCAGCAGGTAATAAACGTTATGCCAGGGATGCTAGAGAGCAAGGTTACAATAAGTATGACACTGAGAGCAGAACTTATTATAGGACTAGCAAAAAAAATGGGCGAAGTGATTTAAATTCAGATGCTAACCGATATGTAAAGGAAGATGTCGAGCGAACTAAAAAAGTAGTTGACTCAACAAGGCAGATGAATGATACATTACGTGTTTCAAATCAGAACTATATTAATAATAATTCTAAAAGAAATAACAAAAGAATGAACCTTAGTTCTATGAGTGATCAGGAACTTAGAAACCAGATTAATAGGGAATTATTAGAGCGTCAGTATAACGATGTATTTAATCAAAAGAAAGCTTCTAAAGGTAGAGAATATGCTAAGAATATTCTTGAAACCACTGGCACTGTTCTGGGTGTCACTAGTTCAGCACTCGGAATTGCTTTGGCCATCAAAGAGTTGCGAGGATAATTTGTAAAAATATATAGTAGGTGATTAAATGGCATTATCTAACACTGCTGTTCCAAAGTATTACGGCAGATTTAGAGATGCCGTTATCCGAGGAGAGATACCTGTATGTAAACAAGTGTCTATGGAAATGAATAGGATTGATGCATTGATTGCCAGTCCTAAATATTATTATGATGATAAAGCTGTCGAGGGATGGATTAAATTCTGTGAGAATGAATTAGTCCTAACCGATGGTTCAGACTTAAATTTGCTAGACTCATTTAAATTATGGGGTGAACAAGTATGGGGTTGGTACTACTATGTTGAGCGTAGCGTGTATGAACCTAATGAAGATGGGCATGGTGGACACTATGTTCAAAAGACAATCAAAAAACGTCTAATTAACAAACAGTATTTGATTGTTGGTCGAGGTGCTGCTAAATCATTATATGCTTCAAGTATGCATGGTTATGAACTTAATGTAGACCCATCTACAACACATCAAGTAGCTACAGCTCCAACAATGAAGCAAGCTGAGGAAACAATGTCTCCTTTGAAAACTGCTATTACTAGAGCTAGAGGACCGTTGTTTAAGTTTCTAACTCAAGGTTCATTGCAAAACACAACTGGTTCAAGAGCAAATCGTCAGAAGCTATGCTCTACCAAGAAGGGTATTGAAAACTTTCTAACAGGTAGTTTGCTTGAAGTCCGAGCTATGAGCATTGATTCACTGCAAGGTTTAAGATGTAAATTAGCCACAGTTGATGAATGGCTATCTGGAGACATTAGAGAAGATGTAGTTGGGGCAATTGAACAAGGTGCATCTAAATTAGACGACTATTTAATTATTGCAACTAGTTCAGAAGGAACGGTTCGTAATGGTGTAGGTGATAGCGTCAAAATGGAATTAGAACAGATTCTAAGAGGCGAGTACATTAACCCTCATGTATCAATCTGGTGGTACAAACTAGATTCGTTGGATGAAGTTGGAATTCCTGAAATGTGGCTTAAGGCAAATCCTAATACTGGTAAAACAGTAACTTATGAAACAATTCAATTAGATGTTGAGCGTGCTGAGAAAACACCAGCCGCAAGAAACGATATTTTAGCAAAACGATTTGGTATACCTATGGAAGGGTATACCTATTTTTTTACCTATGATGAAACTATACCTCATAGGAAACGAAGCTTTTGGAAGATGCCTTGTAGTCTTGGTGCAGACCTTTCAAGAGGTGATGACTTCTGTGCCTTTACATTCTTATTCCCATTATCTAATGGTGGATTTGGAGTTAAGACAAGAAACTATATTTCTTCATTAACATTTAATAAGTTGCACCCGGCAATGAGAATGAAGTATGAAGACTTTATTAAAGAAGGAAGTTTAGCAGTCATGGAAGGTACAACACTAGACATGATGGAAGTCTATGAAGACTTGGATCAATTCATTCTTCAGCAAGAGTATGATGTTCGAACATTTGGATTTGACCCATACAATGCAGAAGCGTTTGTCCAAAGATGGGTAACTGAAAACGGACCATTTGGAGTTGAGAAAGTACAGCAAGGAGCTCGTACGGAGTCAGTTCCGTTAGGTGAGATTAAGAAGATTTCAGAAGAAAGACTTCTAATCTTTGATGAACAATTGTTTGGATTTGCAATGGGTAACTGTATCACTATTGAAGACACAAACGGTAATAGAAAATTATTAAAAAAAAGGCATGACGAAAAGATTGACCCTGTCGCTGCCTTGATAGATGCATTAGTTGCTTTTAAACGAAACCCTGATGCATTTGAATAATTATTTCAAGAATTCTTTTGTAGCTATTTTTCCAATTTTTCTGGTAGTAGCATAATTGAATCCACCGCCTATTACTCCTCCAACAACTGGAATTAAATCACAAAGATTGATAACTCCTTTTGTTCCGAATTTGGTAAAAATCATACCTCCAAGTTTTCGATTAATTGCAACCAATAACTTTCCAGGTATTTTATCAATTAATTTAGTTCCAACTTTTTGACCAATCTTAACTCCCATTTTATTAAGTGCCTCAGAAACACTTTCTCCAGTTAGGCAGATATAAGCTACTGTACGGACTTCATCGTCTTTTGGATCATATCCACCAAGAACTGCAATGGCAGAAATCATTTGGAGTTGAACAAAGATACAAGCAGTTAAGTCTGCGGGAATTGCTACTGCCATAGTTAATAAGCCACCTAATCCGGTAACGAATCCAGAAGTGGTGCACTTTTTAACTTGTGCATTAATAAGCCTTTCTGCTGCTATCTTTGGGTCATGGTATTTGGCTAGATACTCATCTGCCAAGTCATAACTAGATTTTACTCCAGGTAGACCTTGCATGGTTTTCTCATAGCAAGTATTTATAGCTTTTATTAAATCATCCTGTGAAATTGATTTAACTTTATTGATTTGCGCAGGTACATTTATTTTAGGAATTTGCATTATGTGAATCTCCTTTAATGCATATATTCTAACACGAAAGAAGGAGTCGTCAAAATGGAAAATTCGATTAGTTCTAGGCTAGTACATGCCTGGAACGCTTTTTTTAATAGAGACCCAACTTATCGTCCTGACTATGGAGGGTATTCATATCAACCATTCAGAACAAGACTACGAAATGGGAACGAGAAATCTATTGTTTCATCTGTATTTACACGGATTGCAATAGACTGTTCTCAGATTGACATACGCCATGTAAAGCTCGATGAGAATGGTAGATATTTATCTGAAATCAATAGTGGTCTTAATAATTGTCTTACTTTAGAAGCTAACATTGACCAAACAGGCAGACAACTAAAGAAAGACATTGTCATGTCTCTATTAGATGAAGGCGTAGTTGCTATTGTTCCAACTGATACAAAATTAGATCCAACAACAAATGGGTCAATAGATATTGAAAAGTTGAGAACAGGAAAAATTGTAGAGTGGTATCCAGAGCATGTGCGTGTGAACCTTTACAACGAAAAGACAGGTAGACATGAAGACGTGACTCTACCAAAAAGTATGGTGGCAATTGTTGAGAATCCATTATACGAGATTATTAATCAACCAAACTCAACACTACAACGATTAATTCGTAAGTTAAATCTATTAGATGTAATTGATGAACAGAGTGGAGCAGGAAAGCTAGACATGATTATCCAATTACCGTATGTTATTAAATCAGATGCTCGAAGAGAACAAGCTGAGAAGAGACGTAAAGACATTGAAATGCAGTTAGCTGGTTCTAAGTATGGAATTGCATATACTGATGGAACTGAGAAAATTACACAGCTTAACCGTTCAGTAGATAATAACTTAATGAATCAAATCGAGTACTTAACAAACATGTTATACAGTCAACTAGGAATTACGCAAGCTGTGATGGATGGAACTGCTGATGAGAAAGTAATGCTTAATTACTATAACAGAAGCATAGAACCAATAGTTGCTGCCATAACAGATGAATTTAAAAGAAAATTTTTAACGAAAACTGCAAGAACTCAAAAGCAGTCAATTAAATACTTCAGAGATCCATTTAACCTAGTGCCGGTTAATGATATTGCTGAGATTGCTGATAAGTTTACTCGAAATGAAATTCTAACGTCTAACGAAATTCGTCAGATTATTGGAATGAAACCATCTTCTGATCCAAAGGCAGATGAATTAGTTAACAGTAACATCAGTCAGTCAAATGCTGAAGTAGAAGAGAGATTAAACGGAGGTCGAGCAGACGAGACAAACAGTGAATTTTCAGGAGAAGAACCAACAAGTTAGTTAATTCTATAGACAAATTAGCATAGAAAAACTACTAGCAGTATTCAAATGAATTGGAACTGTTTTTTTTTTGTTTTATAAGGAGGAAACGTCAAAATGGAAAAATTTGATTTTGGTGGATGGGCTACTCGTAATAACATTCGTTGCTCAGACGGTAGAACTATCCGTAAGAATGCTTTCGCAGACTGTGATGGCATGGAAGTTCCTCTAGTATGGAATCACTTGCACGATGATCCAGATAACGTCTTAGGGCATGCAATGCTTAAGAACGAAGATTCAGGAGTTTACGCATACGGAAAATTCAATGATTCACCATCTGGAAAATTAGCAAAGGAACTTGTCAAGAATCATGATGTTAAATGCTTATCAATTTATGCAAACCAATTAAAGCAAAACGGAGGCGATGTTTTACATGGTGCTATCCGTGAAGTTAGCTTGGTTTTAGCTGGTGCAAATCCAGGAGCGTACATTGATACAATCCTAGCTCACTCTGATGATTCAGATGAAGCTGCAATCATTAACATTCATGAAGACTCTGACAATATTGAACTATACCACAGTGATTCTAAGCCAGAGGGTGATGAAAAAGAGGAAAAGGAGAAAGAAAAAATGAGTACACCAAACAAAAACAGTACACAAAGTGATGACAAGACTGTTAAAGAAGTGTTTGACACTTTGAACGAAGAACAAAAAACAGTTGTTTATGCCTTAATTGGCCAAGCATTAGAAGATTCACAAAAGAGCGGAGGCTCTGCAAACGAGGAGGAAGAAGACATGAAACACAATGTATTTGACAACGAAATGAACGAAGAAAATGATACTTTAATTCACACTGGTATGGAAGTAATCATTAAAGACGCAAAACGTCAGGGAAGTATGCGTGAAAGTTTCTTAGCACATGCTAATGAATATGGAATCCAAAACATCGACTATTTATTTCCAGATGCTAAGAACTTCACTGACAAACCAGAATTCGTCCAACGAGAAATGGGATGGGTACAAAAAGTTATGAGTGGAGTTCACCACACACCATTCTCACGTATTAAATCAATGTTTGCAGATATTACTGCAGATGAGGCACGTGCTAAAGGTTACATCAAAGGAAAGATGAAGAAAGAAGAAGTATTCAGCTTATTGAAACGTACTACAACTCCAACAACTATCTATAAAAAACAAAAGATGGACCGCGATGATGTAATCGACATTACAGATTTCGATGTAATCGCATGGTTAAAATCTGAAATGCGTATGATGTTGGATGAGGAAATTGCACGTGCAATCTTAATCGGTGACGGACGTTTAACTTCAGATGATGACCACATCAAAACTGATAACATTCGTCCAATCGCTTTAGATGAAGATTTATACAATATCAAAGCAGATGTTAATGTTTCTACTGGTGCAACTGGAGCTGATAAAGCTAAAGCATTCATTGACTCTGTAATCCGTAGCCGTAAAGACTACAAAGGTTCAGGTAATCCAACATTATTCACCACTGAAGATTTAGTAACTGAATGTTTATTATTGGAAGACAAAATCGGTCACAAACTTTACAAGACTGAAGCTGAATTAGCAACTACTTTACGTGTTAAAGAAATTGTTACAGTTGAAGTAATGGAAGGCTTTAAAGATAAAGAACAAAAAGAAGTTGCAGGTATCGTAGTTAACTTAGCTGACTACAACGTTGGCGCAGATAAAGGTGGAGAAGTCAACATGTTTGATGACTTCGATATCGACTACAACCAACAGAAATACTTGATTGAAACTCGTTGCTCAGGAGCATTGGTTAAACCATACTCAGCTATCACTTTAGCTTACAAAGTTGGTTCTCCAGCAGCTGCTAAGTAAGGAGATTCAAAATGGCAAAATTTTATGGAGAGATTGGATTTGCAATCAGTAAGGAGACGGTCCCTGGAGTATATACTGATACGATAGAGCGCCGTTTTTATTATGGAGAAGTAAATTCAAGACGCATACGAACTACAAATGGAGCCAGTATTAATGACAATGTTAATGTTAGCGATGAGATTAGTATTGTGTCTGATCCATTTGCGAATGAACATTATTTTGCCATGAAATACGTAACTTACATGGGAGTTAAATGGAAAGTGGAAAACATTTCTGTTCAATTCCCACGTTTAGTTTTGTCACTTGGAGGAATATACAATGAGTAGCAATAGACTAAAATTACATGACAAATTAGTGGAAGCGTTAGGAAGTAGAAATGTATATTTCCAACCACCAAAAAACATACAAATGAAGTATCCGGCTATTGTCTACTCTCTAAGTGACATTGATACAAGACATGCCAACGATAGTATTTATCTAATGCGGCATGCCTACGATGTTACTGTTATTGATAAGGACCCTGATAGTGAAATTTCAGATAGAATCGCGCATTTCCCCCTTTGTCGATTCTCTAGAAAGTTCGAGTCAGATAATCTTCATCATACAGTGTTCAAAATTTACTATTAAATAGGAGGAAAACATAATGACTCAAGGAAAAAGATTAGTGTGGGACCAGACTGGTGAAAGAGTCTATGAAACTGGTACCAAGATGGGTGTGTTATTTGTTCAAGATGAGACAGGAGCATATCCAAAAGGTGTAGCTTGGAACGGATTACGTTCTGTTACTGAAAGCCCATCTGGAGCAGAAGCAACTGCATTATATGCAAATGATAGCAAATACTTAGAGTTATATTCAAATGAAGAATTTGGATGCACAATTAGTGCATACACATATCCTGATGAATTTGCTGAATGTGATGGTACAAAAGAAGTTGTTGCTGACAGTGGAGTATTTGTTGGACAACAAGCTAGAAAAGCTTTCGGTTTGTCTTACAGAACTGTATTAGGTAACGATACAAAAGGCGAAGATTATGGCTATAAATTACACTTAGTTTATGGTGCAAAAGCTTCTCCATCTGAAAAAGGATATTCAACAATCAATGATAGTCCAGAAGCTATCGAATTTAGTTGGGAATGTACAACTACTCCAGTAAATGTTGAAGGATTCAAACCTACATCTCACTTGGAAATTGACTCAACTAAAGTTAAACCTGACAAATTAAAAAAAATCGAAGATATTCTTTACGGAACTAATGACTCAGGATCTGAGGGTACAGCTAAAGAATCTAGATTACCAATGCCTGAAGAAATTATTTCAATCTTGAAAGCAGCTTAATAAAAGCTAACTATAAAGACCTCGTTTAATGTTCGGGGTCTTTTCATTTTTTATAAAGGAGTGAACTATATGTTAAAAAAAACTATTACTTATACAGATTATAACGGTGTGCAAAGAGCAGAAGACTGCTATTTCAATCTAAACAAAGTTGAAGTAACAGAAATGGAAGCAAGTGTAGAAGGTGGCTATGCTAATTTTATTGAAAAGATTGCAAAATCTGAGAATTTAAAAGAACTTATCGGAGTTATTAAAGTATTCATCTTAAATTCTTATGGCGAGAAGTCAGCAGATGGTAAACGTTTCATTAAAGTAGATGACAATGGAATTCCATTATCTAAGAAATTTGAAGAAACAGAAGCATTTGTTGAACTATACATGGAATTAGCTACTGATGCTAATAAATGCAGTGAGTTTGTTAATGGAATTCTTCCAGTAATGGAAAATACCCAAACTACTCAAGTGGTAGTTCCTTCTAACTTACAGTAATAATCAATGGAGGTGATAAGAATGCTTAAGATAACTGTACCTGCCGATGAGATGTGGGACGAAGCAAAACAAGAGTTTGTATATGGAAAGTCACAAACTTTAATGTTAGAGCATTCTTTAGTCTCTATTTCAAAATGGGAAAGCAAATGGTGTAAACCATATTTAACGGATACAGAAAAATCGACAGAAGAAATAATTGACTACATTAGATGTATGACAATTGGTTCAAATGTTGATTATAAACTTTACTACAGGTTGAGTGACAAGAACATTAAGGAGATTAGTAATTACATTAATTATCCAATGACTGCTACAACCTTTAGAGAAGTAGAAAATAGCAATCATATAAAAGGTGAACAAATTACAGCAGAACTTATTTACTACTATATGGTTGCTTTACATATTCCATTTGAATGTGAGAAATGGCATTTAAATAAACTAATAACTCTTATTCGAGTTTGTAGTATTAAGAGTCAACCTCCTAAGAAAATGAGTAAATCTGAACTTGCTAGACGTAATAGGGAATTAAATGCACAACGTAGAAGCAAGCTTAATAGTAAAGGATAAAAACTATGATTAGATTTGAACATAAGGGAGACTTTTCTAAGATCACAAAATTCTTAGAAAAAGCAAAATTAGGATCTAGAGCAAAAATTTTAGATAAATACGCTCAAGAAGGCGTAAAGGCCCTTATGTCAGCTACTCCAGTTGATTCTGGAAGAACTGCGGGGTCTTGGTACTACGAAATTGAAGATGGTAAGGGTATGGCTAAGATTAACTTTTGTAACTCATACATTAACAAAGGTATATCAATAGCTATAATTTTACAATTTGGACATGGTACAGGTACTGGTGGTTGGGTTGAAGGAAGAGACTACATCAATCCAGCCATACAACCTGTTTTTGAAAATTTAGCGGATGCAGCTTGGAGGGAGGTAACTAGTCGTGAGTAATGTTATTGATGAAAGAGTATTATCAATGAAGTTTGACAACAAACAATTTGAGTCTGGTGTTGCTACTTCAATGAATACTTTGGATAGATTAAAATCTAAACTTAACCTTAAAGGAGCTGCAGATGGACTAAAAAATGTTTCTTCAGCAGTTAAGAATGTGGACTTCTCTCCAATGTCTACTGGACTGGAGACTGTACAAGCAAAATTCTCTGCAATGGAAGTTGTGGCAATGACAGCTATTTACAGAATTACAAATTCAGTAATGAACATGGGAAAAAAGTTAGTTTCTGCTGTAACTATTAACCCAATTAAAGATGGTTTTAAAGAATACGAAACGCAAATGAATGCAGTGCAGACTATTTTGGCCAATACTCAAAAAGAGGGTACAAACGTCAAAATAGTAAACTCTGCGTTAGATGAATTGAATCACTACGCTGATAAGACTATTTATAACTTTACAGAGATGACTCGTAATATTGGTACATTTACTGCAGCAGGTGTAAAACTAAATGCATCAGTATCTGCTATCAAAGGTATAGCAAACTTAGCAGCAGTTTCTGGTTCAACATCACAACAGGCATCAACTGCAATGTATCAGTTATCACAAGCATTGGCCTCTGGAACAATTCGATTAATGGACTGGAACTCTGTAGTAAATGCAGGAATGGGTGGTCAAGTATTCCAAGATGCATTAACTAGAACTTCTGAGCATTTACAAACAGGAGCAAAAGCAGCTATTGCAGCAAAAGGATCATTCCGTGAATCTTTACAAACAGGATGGCTAACCGCAGAAGTATTAACTCAAACTTTAGATCAGTTTGCTACAGCTGCAGATACTCAAGAAGAATATGAAGCAGCAGTCAAGAAATTTGTTGAACAAGGTTATAGCCAAGAAGAAGCAAAACAAATGGCTGATATGGCTAAAACTGCAGGCGAAGCAGCAACTAAAGTTAAAACATTCTCCCAGTTAATTGATACTTTAAAAGAAGCATTAGGTTCTGGATGGACTGAAACTTGGAGAACCATTATTGGTGACTTTGAAGAAGCTAGAACAATGTGGACATCAGTTAGCAAAGTATTAAATGATATGATCACTGATAGTGCAGAAGCACGAAACAAAGTGGTAAAGGAATGGGCAAACCTAGGTGGTCGTACTAAATTGATAGAATCATTTAGCAATATTTTTAAAGGATTAGTTAGTATTGTCACTCCTATCAAAGAAGCTTTTAGGGATATATTCCCACCTGTTACTGCTAAACAATTATTAAATTTGACAGAAGGATTCGAAAAACTTACATCAAAGTTAAAAATTAGTGATGAAACTGCTGATAAATTAAAAAGAACTTTTAAAGGTTTATTTTCAGTAATTGATATGGCTAAGAAAGGACTTGAATTAGTCGGCGGTGCTATTAGTAAGGTATTTACTTCTGGTGCTTTTGGTAGTGTGATTGATATTATTCTAAGCCTAACATCAGCAATAGGAGATATGTTTACATCTTTAAATAATGGATTCACTACATCAAACATTGCTGGAAGTTTAGGCAAGATGGTTACAGATATTGCTGGAGTATTAAAAGGTGCGGCATCTCAAATCGGTAATTTTAGTGACTTGTTGTCTCAAGCAGGTCAAGGTATTTCCAATGTATTGAATGGCATTTGGAATAGTATTACTAAAGTGTTTGGATGGATTGCTAATAATGTTTCTATTGGAGATATTTTTGCAGGACTTATTGGTGGAGGAATATTCAGAAGTATACAGAGTTTTACTGACCTATTTGATAGTATTACAGATACTATTGACAGTATATTCGGAGGGGAAGGTAAAACGCCAAGATTAGCTAAAAAAATTTCAGCATTCTTTGGGGAAATTAGTAATGCATTAAGAGCGTTTACTGTTGGTGTTAACGTATCTTCATTAGTTGCTATTGCAGCTGCACTTGGAATCTTAGCAGCTTCTTTAAGAAGTATTGCTGCCTTGGATGCTGCAGATATTACTAAATCAGTAATTGCTATTGGTGCAATGTTCTTAATGCTAAATAGGTCTTTTAAATTTATTTCTAATGCAATTGCTTCATTTAAAGGAACAGGCTTAGTTAAAGCTGGTATCTCAGTTATGGCATTAGCTAAAGCAATTGATATTTTAGCAAGTGCTATGCAGAAATTAGCTAAAATTGACGAATATAATTTAGCCAAGTCATTAATAGCATTGGCAATATCAATGAAAATTTTAACCAAAGGATTTGAAGCTATTAGTATGGCACCAATTCCTATTTCTACTAGTATTGCAATTATTGCTTTGGCAGAAGCGTGTAAGATGTTAGGAGATGCTTTGCAAAAATTCTCAGGATTATCTTGGGAAGGAATAGCAAAAGGTCTTATTGGCATGGGTGGAGCTCTGGCCGAGTTAACTATTGTTATGAAAGCTTTAGGAAAAACTAGTGGATTTAAATCATTAGCTGGAGCAGTATCAATACTAATAGCGGTTCAATCCCTAGATGAAATTGCAGAAGCCCTAGCAAGTATAGGAAAATTATCTTGGAAAACAATTAGTCAAGGGTTAGTTGGAATGGGCTATGCTTTAGCCGAACTTTCAATTGCAGTTGGAGCCCTTGGCAAAATAGCAGGTTTCTCTGGAATAATCGGATCAGTATCAATATTAATAGCGGTTCAATCTCTAGATGAAATAGCAAATGCTTTAAGCGAAATTGGAAGTATGGCATGGGACGACATTAGCGAAGGTTTAACTGGAATGGGGTATGCCTTAGCTGAAGTGTCTATAGCCGCCGGAGCTTTGGGTAATTTGTCTGGACTATCTGGTTTAGTAGGAGCTGCCACTATTGTCCTAGCGGTACAATCTCTAGACGAAATTGCAAATGCATTACAACAAATTGGAGGCATGCCTTGGGATGACATCAGTAAAGGTGTTGTTGGAATGGGTTATGTACTTGGTGAAGTTGCAATAGCTTCTGGTGCGTTAGGTAAACTTACAGGGCTATCTGGTTTAATTGGAGCAGGCTCAATACTGTTAGCAGTTCAAGGACTTGGTGATATTGCAGATGCTCTTCAGACAATTGGAACAATGGAATGGGATGATATTAGTAAAGGTGTTGTTGGCTTGGGCTATGTATTAAGCGAGCTATCTTTATCATCTGGATTACTCGGGTCATTAACTGGATTCCTTGGACTTCTTGGAGCAGGTACAATTACTTTAGCGTCTCAAGGTTTAGGCGAGATAGCCGATGCATTACAAAAGTTTGGCTCAATGTCATGGGATGAAATTCAAAATGGAATTCATGCTATGGAAGAAGCATTGGGAACTATTGCACTAGGAAGTTTTTTAAACTCTTTATCTGGTTTAGGAGCAGATGCAATTGCAAAAGTAGCAAAACCATTAGGAGATTTAGCAGATTCTGTAGCCAAATGGTCTAATGTAAAAATACCAGATCACTTTGAAAGTGCATTGACTGGCCTAGCAAATGGTGTTATGGAGTTTACATTAAGTGGTTTGGGTGGTGCAGCTATTGCAACCATAGCAAAACCATTAGGAGATTTAGCTGACTCAATTACAAAATGGTCTGGAGTTACTGTACCTGAAAACCTTGGAACACAAATTGGCAGTCTAGCAGGTGGAATCAATAAATTCTGGGCAAGTGGAATGGGCGCAGATGCCTTAGCTACATTTGCAAAACCATTAGGAGATTTAGCTGACTCATTAGCGAAGTGGTCTGGAGTTACAATTCCACAAGGTATTGGAGAGACATTTGGAAGCATTGCTGATGGTGTATCAAAGTTTAGTTTCTTATTTGCAGCAGGATGGAGCTTAAGTGCTTTATCTGGCCCATTAGGTGAATTAGCAGATACAATCAACAAATGGGCTGGCATCACTATTCCAGAAGGTATTGGAGAGACATTTGGAAGTATTGCAGATGGTTTACAGAAATTCAGTTGGCTATTCATGGCAGGATGGAGTTTAAGTACATTAACTGGTCCATTGGGAGATTTAGTTGAAGCTATGAAGAGTATGACTGGATTAAGCATACCTGAAAATATTGGTACACAGTTAGGTTCTGTTGCAGATGGTTTACAGAAATTCAGTTGGCTATTCATGGCAGGATGGAGTTTAAGCTCTTTGACAGGACCATTTAGTGAACTTGTTACAAGTATTAATAAGCTTCAAGGACTAAGTATTCCTTCTGACATTGATACTCAATTAGGCAAAGTTGCAAATGCTATCAAGAACTTCAGCACAGTTGGAGATGTAACCACTGGCGCAGAAGCTACTAAAATGGTAGCTAATGCAGTTGTCAAATTATCTGGAATTGATTATGGAGCTATTACTTCAGGTCTATCTAATTTGGGTACATCTTTTGGAAACTTTGCTTCTTCTGCAGGCTCACTAAGTGGCGTTGGAGAAGCAATTGCAAATAATTTAGTAAATCCTATCAAGAATGCAGCTAAGCAACTTAATAGTGTTGGTAAGTCAATAGTTGATTCAATTGCAAGTGGAATTAGTTCTGGACAGTCAACATTAACAAATTCAATGACTACTGTATTATCTAGCATGAAATCAACTGTTAATGGTAAGCAAGGAGAATTTAAATCCTCAGGTAGAAAACTTGCCACAGAGTTAGCTTCTGGAATTAAAGGTGGTAAGTCATCTGTAACCTCTGCTGTCAAAAGTTTGGTGTCAGGTGCATCTAGTACTTTACGTGGTTATCATGGTAGTTTCCATAGTGCTGGTAGTTACTTAGCTCAGGGTTTTGCAAACGGAATTAGGTCTGGTTCATATGCAGCAAGTGTTGCAGCTAGAGCAATGGCAAATGCCGCTAAGAGTGCTGCACAAAGAGCCCTTGACGAACACTCGCCATCAAAAGAAGGTTATAAAATTGGTGATTTCTTTGGTATTGGTTTCACTAATGGTATTATCAATAACTTCAAATCTGCTAGAATTACTTCTACCAAGATGGCAGATACCGCAAAACAAGCATTAACAAATTCTATTAACAAAGTTAGAGCTTTATTAGATTCCGATATGAATGTGCAACCAGTAATTAGTCCTATTCTTGATTTATCTGGGGTTGAATCTGGTACATTGCATTTGAATAGCATGTTTGGCGGTACTCAATCGGTTGGAGTAAGAGCAAATCTTAAGGCAATTAATACAGCAATGAAATTAGGTCAAAATGGTCAAAATGGAGATATTGTTAACTCAATTAATAAACTTCGTAAAGACATTGCTAAATTAGGAGAAAGAAATACATACAACATCAATGGTATTACATATGATGATGGTTCAAATGTATCTAATGCAGTAAGTGATTTAGTACGTGCTGTAAAAATAGAAGGAAGAGTGTAATATGGCAAAAGTATCAAATTTAAAAATTGCTCTTCAAGGGTCTTCAGGGTCTACGGTCTATGCATCGTGGGATTTTAAAGACCCTACACCTTCTTCTGGATCAAGTTCTGGAGGAAGTGGAGGTGGAGGCTCAGTTACTGTTGGTAGCTGGGTTCGTGTTAAATCAGGTTCGACATGGTACAACGGTGCTGGAATACCTTCCTTTGTTTATAACTACAAATGGAGAGTTCTAGAAATAAATGGTGATAGAGCAGTCATCAACGAATCTGATTCTGGAGGCTTCCGAATTATGAGCCCTATTAGAGTAGGCAATTTACAACCAGCATAGAAGGAGGGATTATATGGCAGACCAAGGTGTAATGATATCAGGGCATGGTGATCACTATGAGGTCCAATGGTATTATGGCGTAAATGGTGTTTGGTTTGATGGTGGTTCATCAAGTGTAAAGATGAATAACGCTACATATAGTGTTCCTTCAAATGCTACAAAATTAAAGGTTACTGTTAAGCCAGTAGCTAAAACTTACAAATCAGGAGATCAGGATGTTCCATATTGGAGTAGTGAAGAAGTAACTGTTGAGATGAATGTTTCAGAGTTACCTCCAGCACAACTTTCTGCTCCTTCTGTATCTATTGAAAAGTATAACTTAACTGCTAAGATTGAAAACATTACTGATGCAAAAGCTTCTTATGTTGAGTTCGAAGTTGTTAAGGGCAACAGAGTATTCAAGACTGGTAGAGTTGAAGTTAAGACAGCTAGAGCAATCTATATTTGTCCAATTGAAGCTGGTGGAGAATACAGAGCTAGATGTAGAGCAATTAATGTTATCGGTGGTAAAGACATCGTTGGTGAATGGTCTCAATACTCAAGTGAAGTAGGTGCTATTCCTGCTGCTCCAAAGAATGTTAAGATCAGCATTGAATCAACTAAATCTGTTCGAGTATCATGGGATCAATGCACTACGGCAACTAGCTATAAAGTTGAATATGCAACTAATAAGTTATATTTCGATGCAAGTAGCGAAGTTAAATCTGCAACATCAGAGACAAACTACTGTATCATCACTGGAATTGAGCAAGGTCATGAATACTATTTCCGTGTTCAAGCAGTAAACTCAAAAGGTAGTTCAAGTTGGAGTGATATTATTTACAAAATTGTAGGTACAAAACCAGAACCTCCAACAACATGGTCTTTAACTGCTTCTGCTATTATCGGTGACCCAATGACGTTATATTGGACTCACAACTCCCAAGATGCATCAAAGCAATACGAAGCCCAGATTGAATTAACTATTAACGGTAAAGCTAATATTGTTACTTTAGATACTTCAAAAGAAGAAATTAAGGACAATGAAACTAAGATTTACACTTATGACTTAGACCTTTCAAAATACACTGAAGGAGCTGAGATACTATGGCGTGTTAGATCAAGAGGTGTGTCACTTGAATACTCAGATTGGTCAGTTCAACGCAAGATTAATACTTATGCACCACCAGTTGTAACTTTAACTTTGAATGAAGGAAATACGGCACTTACATCATATCCTTATAGAATCAAAGTAGAGGCAGGTCCAAGTACACAAGAAGCAATTAACATTAATATTTCAATTGTGGCTAATAACAGCTACAGAACACAAGATTCAACAGGCAAAAATGTAATAGTCAATGCTGGTGAAGTTGTATTTTCTAAGAACTCTCCAGCTACTAAGAATACGCTCACACATGTATTAATGCCTCAGGATTGTATATTAGAAAACAATCAATCTTACAAAGTTAATGTAACTGCCTCAATGAATTCTGGTTTAACTGCTTCAACAAGTGCTGACTTTGTAGTAAGTTGGGAAGAGATTTCGTTCTATCCAGATGCAAGAATTACGATTAATAAAGATTCTGTATGTGCTTATATTAATCCATTCTGCTATGATGAAAACTACGAAATTCATGACAATGTTGTATTAGCTGTGTATAGAAGAGAGTTTAATGGCGAGTTCACTGAGATTGCTACTGAGATTCCAAACTATGGTTCAGTATCAGTAACAGACCCTCATCCAGCTATGGACTATGCGAGGTATAGAATCGTAGCAAGAAACAAAAACACAAATGTAATAGGATTCACAGATATTCCTCCAATCAAGGTAAATGAACCAGGAATTATTATTCAATGGGATGAAGAATGGACTAGCTTTGGTTCTTTAGCTGAGACTGCTCCAGAGATTCCTTTCTATAATGGTTCAATGGTCAGACTACCTTACAATACAGACACAAGTGAAAGTTCAGATGTGGACACAGAGCTTGTTGAGTATATTGGAAGAAAGAGTCCTGTTGCATACTTTGGAACACAACAAGGCATTACTGGTAGCTGGACTTGTGAAATTCCAAGAAGTGACAAAGATACAATCTATGCACTTAGAAGATTACAAATTTGGATGGGCACAGTGTATGTTAGAGAGCAAAACGGTACTGGCTACAATGCCTTTATCAATGTTACATTCACTAACAAACATGATAGCCTTGTCATACCAGTAACATTAACAGTAAAACGAGTTGAAGGAGGGATTTAGTCATGCCTGATTTAAGTCTAGATGGCAATGTACAAGTTCAAAAGTATGAAGTTAATTGGCACGAGTCAATGCAGCAAACTTATGAATTCTATGTTGTTGACCCTTCGACTTGGAAAGATACTAAACAATTAACAGAGGTGGAATCTTGCTCAATCACTAGAGATGCTAGTGTTCAGACGTTAGGTTCTGCCTCTTTTGATGTTGGAGAAAGTTTGGATGAATGCTATGTAAGAGTGTATCTTGTAGTAATTCAAAATGGCTTTACTTCGAAGTTTCCATTAGGTACATATTTGTTACAGACTCCTTCTGCCGAGTTTAATGGTAAGCAAAAAAGATATTCTATTGATGCTTATACACCATTAATGGAGTTGAAAGAGTCTTACCCACCTATTGGATATTCTATTCTTAAAGATACTAAGATAATGCCATTAGCTAGTAATCTGTTTAGAGAACACATGAGAGCCCCAATCGTCAATGCTAAGAGTGAAGAAAAGTTATATTCTAACTTTGTAGCTAATTTAGATGATACATGGCTCTCTTTTCTTTCTGATTTAGTGGCTAACGCAAAGTATGAGATTAAGTTGGATGAATTAGGTCAAGTTATATTCGAACCAATTGTTGCAACTGAATCATTGCAACCAGTTAAAGAATTCAATGATGATAACAGCTCAATTTTATTACCAACTTTAAAAGATGATAGAGATTTGTATGGTATTCCAAATGTGGTTGAGGTTGTATATTCTACTGACAAACTACATTTGCATTCTCGTGTTGTGAATGATGATCCAAATAGTCCTATATCTACAGTTGTTAGAGGAAGGGAAATTGTGCATAGAGATAGTAGTCCAAAATTTAGCGGCACTCCTACTCAAGCTATCATTGATTCTTACGCTGACCAATTGCTTAAGAGTTTGAGTTGTATGGAGCATACTGTTACATTTACTCATTCTTATTATCCAGTTCGTGTTGGTGATGCTGTGATGTTAAATTACAAAAGAGCAGGCTTAGAGAATGTCATTGCTAAGATTACTGCTCAAACAATCAAATGTGGTACTGGATGTTCTATTCAGGAAACTGCCACATATACTACTAAACTTTGGAGGTGAGAGAAATGGACTTAGATAGATCTTTATTAAAAGAATTCGCTAAAGTTGTCAATGACGTTGGTGATAAACCAGAATCAAAGCAATATGTTCATGGAACAATTACTACAGGTGCTGGCAATACTAAGTGCGTTATGTTAGATGGTTCTGACATGTTAACTCCTATCTCTGAGGTTGTGAATGCTGAAGCTGGGGATAGAGTTTTAGTTAGTGTGAGTAACCATCAAGCTACTGTTATTGGTAATATTACATTTCCACCATCAGCAAGAAAAGAAGATCAAGCAATTGAGAGTGCTAATGGTGCTTTAAATCAATCTAATCAAGCAATGGAGAAAGCTAAGGATGCACAAACAAAAGCTAGTAGTGCAATTACAGATTCCTCTGTTGCTTCTGCTCTTGCTAATGAGGCTAAAACTGAATCTGCTAAAGCTCAAGAAGCAGCTAATACCGCAATTCAAAATGCCGGTGAAGCTAAACAGTTGGCTCAAGCAAGTAGTAATAAATCAGATGAAACACAGCAATTAGTCAATCAAGTTAAAGACTCTGTCACTGCTGCTAATAAAGATATTGGTAAGTTGAAGGCAGAAGTTAAGACTGCTAATGACAATATTGCTAGTGCTAATACTAAGTTGGAAGAACAAGCTGGTGAAATTGCTACAATCAAGGAAACATATTCTACAAAAGTTGAGACTGAGAATACTAAAGCTGACTTAACTACTGAGATTAGTAAAAAAGTAGGAGAGTTACAGACATCAGTTGAAAAGAACTTTGCTACTAAGACTGAGAATGTTGCATTAGAGCAAAAACTTCAGACCCAGATTACTCAGAACGCAGGTGAGATATCTAGTACTGTAACTAAGGTTGAGAAACTTGAATCTGATACTACTGAGCAACAAAAGAATATTGATAAAGCTTTACAAGATGCACAGGCTGCTCAAACGGCTGCTGATAGTGCTAATACTGCTGCCAGTAATGCTAAAACTATTGCTGATACTGCTCAAAAAGCTGCTGATACAGCTACTGCTAATGCTGCTAGTGCTCAAAAGGCTGCTGACTTAGCAAATGAGAAAGTAACAGCTGCTGATAAGAATTTGCAATCTGCTAAAACTGATTTAAAGGAAGCACAGGAAAACTTAAAAAATGTAACATCTCGTGTTGATGCAACTGAGCAAGAGATCTCTGATGCTAAACAAAAAGTCGATACTGCAAACGCTAATGTTACTCAAGCTTTGAAAGATGTTGCTGAGGCTAATGCTGCTGCAAGTAAAGCTAATGAAGTTGCTTCGAAAGCACAAGGTGAGGCTACCGCTGCTAATAAGGCTGCTAGTGATGCGCAGACTAAGGCAGCTGATGCACAAAAGGTAGCAAATCAAGCTTCTGCAGATGCATTGAAAGCACAAGATGATTTAGCTGCATTAACTAATCGCGTAACTAAAGCTGAAACAAATATTACTCAAACTAATGAAGCAATCACTGCTCAAGCTACTAAGGTTACTGAGACTAGTAATAAAGTCGATGGTGTAAAAGAAGATCTTGCCAACAACTATTATTCTAAAACTGAAACTGATGCTCAGATTAAAGTAGCAACTGATGGAATTAAGCTTAGTGTATCAGAAACCTACATTACTAAAACTGAAGGTGAAAGTATTACTAATGCTGCTAACAATGCCTTAAACAATTCAACGCAAGCGAAAAAAGATGCAGAGAGTGCATTGAATAAAGCTCAAGATATTGTAGATAAAGTTAACAGTGGTGAACTTGATGGTGAAGACGCAGTTATGCTCTGCATTGAATCTACAAATGGCACAACTTTCAAGAACAGTGATGTTGCGACGATATTTATCGTTAAGATATACGTTGGAAGCATCACGATAGACAATTCGACTAAATTAAAAGAAGTGTTTGGGAAGGATGCATACTTACAATGGCTGATTAAAAGACATGGCGAAGAAGAATTTACGAATATTCCATTAGATGATTCTAGGTTGAACGACAATGGATTCCTATTCACAATCAATGCAAAAGATATAAAGTTCAAGGCAGTATTCAACTGCGAATTAAATATTTAGGAGGAAACAAAATATGGCAATTAAGGCTGTAAATCAAATTGATGTAATCGATTTAACCGATGGTTATTCCGTCGTATTAACAAATGACAACTATACGTTCTTGGGTACTACGAGTTCCGTAAATGGTACACAGACAACTACTACACAGGTGATGGCATTATGTGGTAGTGAGCAGGTCCCATGTACGGTAGGAAATATTACATGTCCTGCAGGAATTTCAGCGGTTTCTGATGGTAAGACACCAATGCCAACGATCACTATCACTGCAACATCTGCATTGACTAAGAGTGGTACTATCACTATCCCTATCGTTGTAAATGGTGATATCACTATTAACAAAACTTTTAGTTACTCAATTGCATTTAAAGGGCAGACAGGACAAAATGGTACAAGTGTAACTGTAAGGTCAACATCTGTAACATACCAGGTCGGTGCAAGCGGCACTACTAAGCCAACTGGAGAATGGAAAACTGAAGTACCTAGTGTACCGAATGGGCAGTTCTTATGGACAAAGACAGTAGTAAATTATTCAGACGGCAAATCAACAGAAGCCTACTCAGTTTCTTATAAAGGTACAAATGGTACGAACGGTTCAAACGGTACAAGTGTTACTGTAAGTTCAACATCTGTAACATATCAAGCAGGTACAAGTGGCACTACTCCTCCGACAGGACCTTGGAGTCCTACGGTTCCTAATATAGCAAACGGTCAATATCTATGGACAAAGACAGTAGTAAATTATTCAGATGGAAAGTCTACTGAATCATATTCTGTATCTTACAAAGGCACAAATGGAATCAATGGAACAAACGGTAAGGATGCTATCACAATGGCAATCACTTCAAGCGGTGGAACAATCTTCAAAAACACTGCCATTGCTACAACTTTAACTGCTCACGTTTATAAAGGTGGAGTTGAAGTGACTGGCTCTGCTTTATCTAGTTTAGGAACTATTAAGTGGTATAAAGATGGAGGAACTACTGCAGTAGCGACAGGTACGACTTATACAATCGGTGCTGGTGACATTTCGAACAAAGCTACATTTAGTGCTCAATTGGAGGGATAGATATGGCAATTAAAGCAACGGCTTTAATTACATTAACTAGAGTAAATGATGGTAAAGGTATTAAGTCTACATCAGTAACTTATCAAATATGGTCAAATGGTACTTCAACTCCGACTGGTACATGGTCATCTACTCCTCCAAAAACTACTGCTGATAAACCATATTTATGGACAAGGACAGTAATTACTTATAGCGATAACACTCAGAGTACTTCATATTCTGTTGGAAGTACTCCTGAAGGGATTCAAGTTGGTGGTAGGAATTTATTAATGCAATATATACGAGCTGGTGGCCAGACAACCAAAATAGATGATTTATCAATAAAGATTGGTACAGGAGTAGCTGATACATGTTTCTACTTGAAAGCACATCAAAAGCTAATTAAAGGAGAGATATACACTATATCATGTGATGCTTCGAATGTACCGAGTGGATGCGATTGGTCTTTTGGAGTAACTGCTCAAAATGCGACATGGCAATTACACATAAATAAGAATGGACGATGTTATGCTACTGGAACCCCGAATGAGGATAGATTGCCAGGGATCGAGTTTATTATTGATGATCTTACAGGACGGCTATCTACTGCACCAAATATCATCTTGAGTAATTTCAAACTTGAAATAGGTAACAAAGCCACCGATTGGACTCCAGCTCCCGAAGACCAAGAGCAGTATGTTAATGATAAAATCGCAGCTTCTGAAAAGACGACAGAAGAGAGCTATAAAGCATTAATTGACCAAACTGCTCAAAAGATTAGCTTATTAGTCCAAAGTGTAAAATCTACAGCTGATTCAAACTCTTCTTCTATATCTACCATTGCCAGTAACCTGAAAGTTACATCAGATGGTTTAAACGCTACTAAAACTTCTATTAATACTTTAACAGATGCGGTTAATGGTACCGTTTCAAAGCAAGAATTACAGCAGTATCTTAGATGGAATGGTGGGGATTTAGAGTTAGGTAACTCAGTACAACCATTTAGATGTAAGCTATCAAATACAGAATTAGCGTTCTATCAAAATGAAGATAAAGTAGCATGGATTTCAAACAAAGAACTATATATTTTAAAAGCCATTATTGCCCAATCAATTGGATGTGGAAATTTCCTATTCGTTGATGAAGGTGATCTTGGCTTTTCTTTAATTTAGGAGGTGAGTAGATGGCTAGTAATAGTACTCAATTAGGATGCGCTAACACAAGTTACAAATATACATTAAGTGTTAACTGGTCTGAAAGCGAAACAAATATTGCAAACAACACCACTAAGATTTCTGCTAATGGTTCTTTAAGTGCTAGTAATGTTGGGTTTGATGCTTTATACGATTCATATGCTTGCCATTTAAAGCTATATTGGCATGATAACAATAAAAATACAGATACATTATTTGCTACTTCTGGAGCATTTACTACATGTGGTATGGGCTACGGTACTCGTTCAGTATCTGGATCAATCACAGTAACTCACAAATCTGATGGTAGCTTAAGCGGTTATGTAAAAGTATATTTCGATGCTCCTACTACTTCAGGAGGTTGGTCACCTAGTTCTTCTTCATGTAGCACTGGATGGACAACATGTACTACAATTGCTCGTGCTTCAAGTATTAGTGGATTAAGTGGTAATCAATTAAACAGTGGAGTATCAGTAACTATTGATAGAAAATCAAGCTCATTTACTCATAAGGTAGAGTATAAATTTGTAAACAGTGGATGGACTACTGCTAGTTCTAACGCTGCTACAAGTTGTTCGTTTACCCCACCATTATCATTAGCAAGTCAGATTCCTAGTGCTACGAGTGGTGCTTTAACAGTCAGAGTTACAACTTACAACGGCTCAACTCAGATAGGTAGCTCAGTTACTAAGAGTATTAATCTGAGTGTTCCGTCGACAGTTGTTCCAAATATATCCGGTTTAACAGCAACAAGAATAGATAATGGAGTTCCTAGTTCCTGGGGTATTTATGTTAAAGGTATATCTCAAGTAAAGATTACAGCCAGTGGTGCAAGTGGATCATATGGTTCAACAATTTCAGGTTATTCTATTTCTGGTCCGGGTTTGTATACTAACTCAAGCTCTGGTACTTCCGGACAGTTATCTTCTACTGGTACTCAAACTTATACTTGTACTGTAACAGATTCTCGTGGGCGTAAAGCTTCAAAATCAGTAAGTATTACAGTTGTAGATTATTCATATCCTAGTATCTCAATGTCTGTTGAACGTTGCCAATCTGACGGTACAAAGGATGCAAGTGGTACATATTTAAGAGTTGTTATTAATTATGAAATAGCTTCAGTATCAGGTAAAAACTCAATAGCATCTAAGTCGTGTAGTTGCAATGGTGTTTCAAACTCATCATTTGCATCTGGCACGGCTTTTGTTTTAGCTGCTAATTGTTCTATTGGTTCTCATTATGCTGTGGATGCAAGTATTAGAGATGCATTAGGTAGAACAGCTAGTGCAAGTGCAGAAGTAAGTACAGCCTATCGTGTTCTAAATGTTAACAAGAATAAAGACGGTGTTGCTATTGGTAAGTTTTCTGAAAAGTCTGCATTTGAAGTTAATATGGATAGCTATTTTTATGGAGATATTTATGGACGAAAAATAACTTCTGGAGAAATCACAACCTTTGGTGGTAGATTTGATGTATTTACTGGTTCGACCTTATGGGTAAAACTTGGTACTTGGGATTCTGGTTATGATTCTAGTGAATGTAAAATTACTGTGCTTACTGGTAACGGATATAACGCTGGCACAAATCAAAATACTGAAATTGAGATATTTATTAAAGATAGTTGGCAAAGTTCAGTTTCTTCAACAAATGCATATGGTGCGACCTTTATAGTTAAATATAATTACGATTATGCAATTAATGTATTTGTCATGGCACAATCGTATCATGTATGTGATGTTTGGGTTCGTCTTCCATATAGTTATGGTAATGGAACTTATTTATTTGAAGGTAATGGACATTGGACACATTCTATTGACACTCGCCCGTTTGATTCGAATCCAACATCTGGTGTATTGCAATCATGTAAAGAAATGACCGCTGATTATAAAGGCTATCCAATTGGTTCAATTTATCTTAGCTGGAATAATACAAACCCTCAAACTTTTATGGGTGGCACATGGGTTAGAATGGCTGAAGGTAGAGGCTTGTTTGGTATCGGATATTCTACAGGTAAAGATGGGTATAAGGGGCAAGTCGGTGAACACGAAGAGTTCGGTAGTTGGAAACATACAATAACCACAGATGAAATGCCAAGTCATGAACATGGCGTATACATTCAGAATACCTCAGGGAACCCGCAAATTGATGCACCTCAATGGACTATAGCGTTTCCAAATAATTGGAAACAATATGCATCAGCAACAAAATTACTTGTATCATCTACTTCTAAAAAAGGAGGAAACCAATCATTTTATACTGTTTCACCATATATAGGTATATATGTCTGGCGTCGCACAGCTTAGAAAGGAATATTCAAAATGGTAAAAACACATGAAATTAATTTAAGTATTGAACTATTTAATTCATTCACAAATAGAAACTATATCATTCTAGATAACAGCGAATTAAATATTCAAAAGAGTGATTATATTTTGTTTAGACAGACGATTTCTGCAAAGGGTGAGGAAGTGCCAACAGACCTTTTCAGAATGACTCAAGTACAAGATATTGTAGAAGATAGTGGCTTAAAAGAAGGCTATGTCTTAATTAATGTAAATAAGTTATAAAAAAACTAGCCGCGAGATTTGTTGGCTAATCACGGCTAGCCTAACCCAAATGGTTAGCAAAGGATACTTATATTCTACATTATTTAAAAATTAAAGCAAACAGAAAAGAGGAAAATATTATGGAATTGAAAGATACAATTGAATTAATGAAATCTGCAGACTACAAAGATAGATTTAAAGCTGAATATTTTCAGGTAAAGATTCGTTATGACAAATTATTAGTCATGTATAAAAAGATGTGTGATGGTACATTAGAATTTACACCGACATGCCCTAAAGAATTCTATATTTTGCAATTAGAATACATGAATCGTTATTTAGATATTCTGAAACGTCGTGCAAAACTTGAAAACATAGATTTAATTTCATAGGAGGTAATTACAATGAACGTAATTCAAAATTTAGTAAGTCCTAACTTATATTATTGTAAATGTCCTTTTGACATGAATTCAACTCGAATTGTTGTTCATAACACTGCAAATGACGCTTCTGCTAGAAACGAAATTCAGTATATGATCAACAATCATAACGAGGTTTCATTCCATTATGCTGTCGATGACAAAGAAATTGTTCAAGGTATTCCTGAAAACAGAAACGCTTGGCATTCAGGAGATGGTGGAAACGGAGTAGGTAACAGACAAGGTATTGCTATTGAAATCTGTTACTCAAAGTCTGGTGGCACAAGATTTGATGCTGCTGAAGTCTTAGCTGCTAAATTCATTGCATTTAAATTAAAAGAAAAAGGATGGGGAATTGCTCAAGTAACTAAGCATCAAGACTACAGCCCTAAATACTGTCCACACAGAACTCTAGATAAAGGATGGCAGAGATTCTTAAACATGGTTCAAGCAGAGTTAAATGCTCTAAATGGACAATCTAAACCTGCTGTTCAAAATGGAGCTTTAGAATCTTATAACGGATTTGTAGAAATAACATATTCTGGAGCAGATGGTATTGTTTTACATACTCAAGCTTCTTGGGATGATTCAACAGCTGCAGAAACAGTTAAAAAGGGTGAAGTATTTACTGTTGTAGGACGTCAATTAGTTGATGGAGTTTACATGTATAAACTTAAATCTGGTAAATGGATTACATCAGCAAAAGAATATGTATCATTTAGAACAGAATTACACGGATCTACAACTCAAACGACACAAGCCCCAACACCAGCTAAACCAACTTGCAAATATGGTGTAGGAACAAGAGTCTGCACTAATACTTTGTCAAATGACTCAGCTGGTTCAAAGGTATATAAAGGGGAATGGTCAGGAAAGATCACAAGAGTCATTCCAGGAGCTAAGTTCCCATATTTATTAAACAATGGAACAGGATGGACAAACGATACTGGAATTGACACTGATCCAAATGTGCCAAGATAGGAAGGAAAAGGTGAACTATTATGGATTTCAACGCATTAACACAAAACTTTGAAATTGTTGTACTTGTCGGATGTTTAGTGGTTGGGTATATTATTAAAAAATCATTAGACTTCATTCCAAACAAGTATATTCCAACAATCTTAGCAATTTTAGGAGCTTGTTTGAACTCAGTCGCTAAAGGACCAAGTTTAGAAACAATTGTTTACGGTGCACTAATGGGTCTTGCATCTACAGGTATGCACCAAGCATTTACACGATTTGTAGAAAACACACCTGAAGAATAATTGAGGCTTGATCATGGTTTTTACAATTAATTCTGATCAAGTGCTTTGGGTATGTACTTCGCTTGCTGCTCTATGGACTGCGTGGGGTATCTTCAAACAAATTAAAAAGCCAAGTGACGACCACAGAGCAATGTTACTTAAGCATGATAACGACTTGAAAGAACACGAGGAGTTATTCGCTAAGGACAATAGACGGCTTATTACATTAGAAGATGGGTACCGCAAAATGTTAGAGTGGCAAACGGAGCAACATCGTATAAATATGGAAAACGAAAGACGATTTAAAGAAGATGAGGAGACTCGTAAAGTAATCATGAAAAGTCTTTATGTCATAATCAATCACACAATTACTGGTAATGGCATTGACCAACTTAAGCATGTACGAGATGACTTAAACGACTTCCTTATTGAGAAGTAAAAACAAAAGAGGGCTCGTTATATTTTCAAGTCCTCTTCGTTTTTCTGTGTGTACTAATAGATGTTAACCAACCGGTTCCATAATGTGAACGTGGCAGTTAAAAAAACCAGGGGTAACGACATTGGCATGAATGACTTCTTCATTTGTTTCATGATATTCTTCAATGGAAACAATTTTTCCGTCTTCAATTGAAATCAATTGATCTTTCTTTGGTGTATCACTCACTCCATCAATCATTATTTTTGCGTGTACGACTAATTTGCTCATAATTAAAACTCCTTTTTAAGTGATTATGAACCTTGAAAGAGAAATATGCAAGTAGTTTCAGAAAATTAATGTAAAAAAGAGGGAATCCTTGGATTCCCTACAACATAGATTTAAAGGATATTTAAATTCTTGTAGGGTCGAACATAGTCCTTAAATTTTTATAGGGTCGT
>NZ_JAHQVB010000029.1 GCF_019052655.1 Holdemanella porci | reverse complement strand
GTGATTATTTTGTATAACATTTTTTTGATACCACCCGCATAGCAGGTGGTTTTGTCGTTTCGTACTTCGCGCTCAACTGGCTAAAGCCAAAAGCGTAAAAAAAGATCTATTGTCCTTATGACAATAGATCCATTTCACTATTTTCCTGAACTTCCTAGTTTTCCAGCCATTCTCTCAGATTCCATAGACTGAAGTTCCTCAAAAGAAATTTCTTCACTTTCTAATTGAGGCATACGCAATAATACACCCTGACAAATCGCTTTTTCATAAGGATAAATAATTGCATCTTCCTTATACTCTACATCTTGCTTTTTAATAACCACACGCTTTGTATTCAAATTTGTAACTGGAGCCATATATTCTCCACGATAACCCGAATCAATCACGCCACTTCTTTGTGCAATCCCCTTTGTTCCAGTTGAACCACGCTCTTTTAAAATCATCACAAACTCTGGATCAAATGCACTTGCTACACCCAATGGAACTAACTTCGTTTCATGAGGCTCAATCACCATATAATCTTCTTCAAAACAAGGATATAAATCATACCCTGCATCTTCATAACGCTTTTGCGGAACCTTCGCATCCGCCTTTACTTTTGCCCAATATAGTTTATTCATAAAACTCCTTCTTATATATTTCAATCAATTGTTCTAACGAAAACTGTGCATTGGCACTTGAAGTCGAAGGACAATATACCGTTTCAATATTCGGAAAATACTTCTGCATTGTATTCTGACTTGTCCTTCCATTACAAATTACCTTCTCAATATTCTTATATCTATCCAACAATCCCTGTATATCATTTGGCTCAATATCTTTGATCTCACTATCCGCACTCGTCTTTCTTATACACGAATGACAAATATCCCAAAGTGCAATATGCGATGCTTTTAATAATTCAATCTTGTCTTCTGTTTGAAAGATTTCTTTTAATATCTTCCAAAACCGATTATTTTTATTCGCATAATACATCTGTTCCTTCAAACTAATTGCACTTGGCATAGAACCCACAATCAATATTCTCGAATCCTCAAATACAATGGGATCCAATCCAACTATTCGCTTACACATGTACCGTAAACATCATAAGATTTGGCACCTGTAATCTTCACCTTCACGAAAGAACCCAACTCCAATGGTTCATCACTTGTAAAGATGACCTGACCATCCACTTCATCCGGTGCATCCGCAGCACTTCTTCCACGATAACGATCGACCAAACCTTCTTTTTCCTCAACAAGAACTTCAATGACCCTACCAATCTTTTCCTGATTCTTTTCTTTTGAAATCTCTTCCTGCACCGCCATCAATCTAGCCAAACGCTCATTTTGAATCTCTTCATCAATCTGACCATCCATATCATAAGCAGGTGTATCTTCTTCCTTCGAATATGCGAAAGCACCCATACGATCCCACTTAATTTCCTTAATGAAATCCACAAGTTCTTCAAACTCTTCTTCCGTTTCTGTAGGGAAACCAACAATCATAGTTGTACGCAAAGTCGCATTTGGAAACATTGTATGAATCTTATCCACAACCTTTAATACATCCTCTTTTGGTCCTCTACGATTCATTAATTTCAACAAACGATTGTTCGCATGCTGCATAGGAATATCAAAATAAGGAACAATTTTTTCACTCTCACTCATAGCCAGCAATACATCATCCACAATTTCATCTGGATACATATACAGAACACGAATCCAATGAAGCCCCTCTACTTTAGATACTTGACGTAGTAATTCAGGAAGCATCAATTCGCCATAATTATCCAAACCATACTTCGTTGTATCTTGGGCAATCAAAGTTAATTCTTTCACACCCACACTTGCCAAATAGTTGACCTCTTCCATAATATCCTCAATTGTACGAGACTTTTGATCTCCACGAATCAAAGGAATTGCACAATACGCACAACGATTTGAACAACCATCACTAATCTTTACATACGCCTGCCAAGGATTTCCCGTAATCACACGTTCTGCCTTATCCAATAATGTATCTGAACCTAATAACTTCTGTAGCTGACTAGCCAAAGTATCATACTCACGAATTGGGATAACCGCATCAATTTCAGGAATCTCTTCCCTTAAAGTCTCTGTATATCTTTGAGCCAAACAACCACACACAATCAACTTCTCTAAGTTTCTCTCTTTATATTGAGCCATCTTGAAAATCGCATTGATACTCTCCTCTTTGGCACTCTCAATAAAGCCACAAGTATTCACAATAATAGCCTGTGCATCCTTAGGATTGGCCACAATTTCATGACCACCCCTCTTGATCATACCCATGATCTGTTCAGAATCCACTAAGTTTTTACAACATCCCAATGATACAAAACCTATCTTCATTCTTGATTCTCTCCTTTTCGATGATAAATCATACGACCTTCTAACGCAAAGACACGAGGACCAAAGTGACCTGGCTGCGTTGTATCTAAACTCTGTTTCATCATATACATACGCGCATCTAGATTATCTAATAAAGTTAACACTTCCGCTTCTGGAATCATAGGAAGGACAGGAGATCCAAACTCCATCTTTCCATGATGCGCCAAAACCATATGCTTCAACAATAAAACACACTCTTTATCGTTTACACCCAGCTTTTCAGCCACACGATCCAAACGATTATTCATAATACTAATGTGCCCCAACAAATTCCCCTCATTTGTATATTCAGGAAGAACTGGACCACTCAGCTCATCAATCTTTCCAACATCATGCATCAAAATACCCGCAACTAATAACCCCTTATCCAAGAATGGATATTGGCGACAAATATCTAGTCCTACACGCGCCATACTAATTGAATGATAGGCAAGTCCTCCCACAAAATTATGATGATTTCTTGTGGCCGCCGGATATGTATAGAATAAATCCTTCGTTTCTTCTAATACTTCTTCAACCACACAATATAGATTTGAGTCCGTGATCTCATTCATCAAAGTCTTTACTTCTTCTTCCATTTCAGTACGAGACATAGGCGCTAATCTTACATAATCTGAAATATCTTCGCCTTCTAAGACCACCATTTTTCTCACTCTTAACTGAACGGCATTTCTATGAATGATCGAATCCCCAAATATCTCAACAATCTGACCCGCCTTATACTGCTCAATCTGCGCATTCGTTAAATTCCAAAATTTCGCATCCAATACACCCGTTGCATCCTCTAAAATCAAAGACAAATAAGGAGTATCTTTCACGGTTTTTCCTTTGTCACACTTTGAAATCAAACACTTAATATTTACTTTTTGTTCCTGAGTAATCTCATTAATTCTCATTCACTTTCCCCTTCCAAAACCTCTTTTATAGCTGATATATTAAATCCTTTACGAACACAATACGTCTGAATCTTCTGATTACGCTTAGGCTGATCAAACGTCGCATATAAACGTTTCGCTTTCGCAATCGTTCTTTGTAATGCCTCATCATCATTTTCATCCAGTTCAATCGACTCCGACACTTGTTTCGCCAATTCAAACGAATATCCCTTCGTCACTAACTTATTCACTAGCGTCTGCCTTTGCATGCGACTCGACTGCTCTTTTAGCGAATGCGCTAAACGACGAGCCAATTTGATCGCATTACTACGCTCTGTTTCCACATCCAAACTTGCCAAAGCATCCTCGATGACATCATCCACGATGCCCGCTCTTTTTAGCTTTTGACAAATCTGCATTTTAGGCTGACCATACGAATGCCAAGCCTGCGCCTTATCAAAGGCATACTCCTTATCGTCAATCCAATGACGTTCCATAAATTCATGAATAATATCCAAAGCCTGATCTTCATCTAGACCCAAATATTTCTTTCCATATTGCACCATTTGATACGACGTATAATCATTTGAGAAAACACGCTTCTTCATTAACTCAAACGCCTTATAGAATAACTGCATATCCAAATAGTTGTCAATCAAATATGCATCTAACATTGTATCCTTTGTGATCTTTAAATCAAAGAAATCATCCGTTGGAATCATTACTTTGACTGGTTCATTATCGCAATCACGCATCACAGTTAAACGAACAAAATCATCCACCATACGAATTCGTTCCACATGATAGGCACGCTTATAATCATCAATCGCCTGATTATAAACACTCAAAGCCTTATGCGCAAACATACTCTCTGTATATGGCGCTGTTTTAGAAATACAATACGCTCTTAATGCATCTCTTTCCACTTTGGATTTACTAAAGAAAACATCCCACTTTTGACTTAGCTCATTGGCATCATCAAAATAATATCCAGACCTGCCTTCATCCACCAAATCCTTCAACACCTCATCACGACGACCAAACACTAATAGGCCACTCGCTAAAGCCTCAATATATGTCATCCCTTGTGTTTCCGATAAACTAGCGGATACAAAACAATCGAAAGCCGCATAATAATAGGCAATATTTTCCTTAGGAATCTTACCCGTAAAATGCACACGATCCGAAACATTATACTTTTTAGCCAAATCCTGATAATACTCCATATCCGTACCACCACCCACAATGACTAAATGTAGATGTGGATCTGCATTCTTACTAATCGCCTCAATCGGAATTTCGATTGCCTTCTCTTTGGCAATACGCCCTACAAAGACCACAATATGATCTTCACTTGTAAAACCTAACTCTTCACGAATACTTTGAACTCTATTTTCATCTAAATTTTTGCGATCATACTCCGACAAATCCAAACCTGTCGGAACGATATAAATAGGTGCCATTACACCATACTGCAATAAAGCCTGCTTCGTCTTTTCACTCGGTGCAATCACTGCTTGCGAACCATTGGACATGACACGGGAAAACGTACGAATCACACTCTTCCCTAATTTTTCAACCGAATCAAAATCAAGCGGATTAAAATAATGCGTATAATCCTCATACATTGTATGATACGTGTATACAATAGGAATGTGCAAAGCCTTCGCCATCTGACGACCAAACATACCTACACCCGCTTCCGTCTGAATATGAATGACATCCAAGTCCATTCTTTCAATGTAGGCATCCGCACTAAACTGTAGTGGACTCGACATCTTATAGCCATAAAACTTCTTGATTTCAAGACCCGGCAAACGAAGAATATGACCATTCTCATCTTCTACAATCTTTGTCCCCTTATGATTCGTAATAATAAATACCGTATGCCCCAGCTCTTCTAAAGCGTGTTTAAGGGTTGCCACACTTGAAACAACCCCATTAATATCCGGTAAATATGCATCTGTAAATAGTCCGATTCGCATATACTACATCCCTTCTAAATTGATCTTACTCTCTTTTCTCTCATAATGATTCTTCACAAACACAAATAAAACTCCACCTATAATCAGCACTATGTGATACGTAGAAAAACGCCACAATACTAAAACCGCACCCGTTAAATTTTTCATCATGCCACTAAACAACAATGAAAAGACAACTTCCGTACCACCGCTTGCTCCGGGAATTGGAATAAAATTATTGGCCATCGTCACAAAACTAGATAGGGCCATGACATCAATCAATACATTCATCTTCAACGGAATATGTAGGGCTAGCGCAATCACAAAAGGTAAAGAATAATAAAGTGATAAACGCACCACATTAACACATACACAAAGTAAGATACTCTTCTTATCTTTGGCTAGCACCTTGATTTCACGAGTAAAACTCGTGACTTGTAGAGTCCAAGAATCCAATGTCTTTTCTGGATTCTTTAAAATATGCAGTTTCGTTAATACCTTAACTAAAATACGCGAAAGCTTGATATAAATACTAGGAAATAACGCAATCGTATATAACGCTACAACAACCACTGCATTGATGATATAGCCCAACAATATAATATTGAACCATGCGGATTGAGCACTGTAATACGCAAAACGCAAGAGAAACAGAATCGAAACATAAATCATCATTGTTGTCTGATAAATAATGAAATCAGCCCACAACAAGCTAGCCCCATCGCTCACTTTGATTCCTTGCTTTTTCATAATGTAGGCCTGAACAAACTGTCCACCCGTACTACTCGGAGTAATCCCCGAAAAGAAAGAACCAATAAAGGCCACTAGAATCCCTTCACCCGCCGTATAATGATCCGTATACTTTCTACCTAATACGTAGTATACAAATCCCCAGACCGCCGTAAAAAGAACACCCCACAATAAGACTATGACAAGGCTTAACAGATTCATTTGTGAAATGCACTTTAAAACCTGATGAAAATTATCCTTTAGCGCAAACCACAGGGCAAATCCCGTTAAAGCAAGAATAAGCAACAGATTTAGTACGTACTTCTGTTTTTTCATAAAAACCCCTATTTTTTCTTATTTAATAATTCCTCTTGTTTATCCTTATAAGCACTCAAATAGAATTCTCTCCACATATTCAATACATGTTCTTTCGAATAGAATTCACTCAATAAACGACTCTCATTTTGATACTTCGCATATACATCTGAATCATTTTTCAATTTTAACAGACAATTTTTAAAACCCTCATTATTATCGGCATGCATATAACGATCAAATAAGATATCTTTATATAAATCCAAATCACGAAGCACCAATGGAACATGTAAGTTCACCGCTTCTAAAATCGTCATTGGAAATAATTCATTATAGCTTGGCACAAAAAGCACATTCGCTATATTATATAGATCCACCATTTCTTCTCTAGGAACAATCCCTAAAAATTTACAGTTTTCAGGTGGATTTTCCTGCAACTTCTTCAATTCTTCATATCCATCGGTAATACGTCCAAAAGAAAAACCTCCAGCCCATACGAATTGGACGTCCGGCATTTGTTTGGCAACATTCACAAAATCAAGTACACCCTTACGTGTTTGTACCTGTCCTGCACCCAATACCACAAAAGCATCCTTGTCTATACCATACTTTTTGCGAATGGAAGCACACTCATCATCGGATTTACGATAAAATTTTTCCTTAGATACATAGTTAGGAATATAGTAAATTCTTTCTCGATCAATCCCATATGCGACTAACGCATCAATAAAACTAGGATTTACAACGACCAAGCGATCCGCACTCTTATAGAATTGAATCAAATAAGAACGAAATACATTCAATAAAGGTGCCGGAATTTTTAAGCTACCTTCTAAAGTATCCGGTAAAAAATGACAATAGGCAATGTTAGCAGCTCTATGATTTTGCATCTTCACATAGAAAGTAGGATCTACTGTATGGAAATGTTGAATATCTGGTGTTTTGATCCAGTTGTTGATACCCACTTCAAAGATATCGTTAGCCCCTTCTTTAATTAGATTGACCTGTTCTTCGTAGGCACTGCCCACACCTTGTCCATCCACTTTATCTGCACTTGAATACATTATAATTCGTATTTTATCTTCCATAAAAACTACACTTCTTTCATCCATATTATTATATCGCAACTACTATTTGTATGTCCAACTTTCAAAAAGGCAAATGAAAAGCCCCTTTAGCGGGGCTCCTCAAGAAAGTTTTAAGAAAGGGAATTTGATTATGAAGTGAGCCACTATCTTTGGCTCAACAATATATTACTAAAGAATAAAGTGATAGGTATAGTTATATTGTGTGAAATTATGTGTATAATTGACACATTTATTGTTGTTTTTAGTTAAAATTAAATTGTATTAAACTAAAATATACAAACCTTTACTTTTCTTCGTACAAATCAATCTTCTTTAATACACTTTTCTTTCCATTTCTATGAGATATAAATCCTAAAACAGTAAATAAACTCGATAAAATCAAACCAATCAAAGCAATCCATTTAGCTACATTGCGTACGCTCATAGGAATATTAGGAAACATTGGATCGGTCATTCCTGACCATCCCCAGTATGTTACGGCAGCAAAAGCAAGTGTAAGAATAAAAGCATTTCTGACCATTCTTCCCACTTTTAATACCATTTCATTTTCTCTTTGGATGATTTCTGCAAGCTGATCTCTTTCTTTGCGGCTCAAACTCATAATTAACGCTCCTTTTCAAATATACATATACTTATTATATTATAAGAAAAAAAGACAGGCCTAACAAGTTAAGCCCGCCTTTAATTGTCTTAAGTGATTATCCTAAGAATCCTACAACAGATCCTACGAATCCGATAACTACGAACAATAACAATACTTTAATTGGAGTAATGTTTTTCTTAGCCATCAACCACCAAGCAAACAATACAAATAACATTGTTAAGATCTTAGGGAAAGCTCCATCTAATTTAGATCCTAATGTTACGTCTGTTAATTTACCAGTTTCTGCATCATAAGCCTGTGCAATTACATAGTTAGTTGAAATTGATACCCAAGAAGCTGCCATCGCACCAACGATAACTTGTCCCATAACCAATACGGATTCACGGAACGCAGTTGCTTTTTGTCCTACTAACAATTCAACAGCACTACCACCTAATTCATAACCTTTGAAGTATACGAATTTTTGGAACCAAATTGAAGTTGCGTTCCATACGATGATATAGAATAAAGGTCCTAAAGGTGATCCACCTTCTGCGAAACCTAATGCAATACCTAATAAGATAGGAATGTAAGTACCAACGATCAATGAGTCACCAATACCAGCCAAAGGTCCCATTAGACCTGCACGGATACCGTTAATCATTTCATCATCGATTCCTTCAGCTCCATTTGCACGAGCTTCTTCCAAACCAGCTGTGATACCAACTACGATTGATCCAATCTGAGGTTCAGTATTGAAGAATGGGTAGTAAGTAGTCATTTTTTCTGATTGTTCTTCGCGAGTAGGATATAATTCCTTAATAATTGGAAGCATTGACCACATGTAACCAAATGTCTGCATGTGTTCGTGTGAGAAACATGTTAAGTTTCCATACCACCAACGCCAGAAAGAACTATTTAATGTTTTCTTAGAAATCTTTTTCATAATTAAATGTCCTCCTCGTCATCATAGTCTGTAGATGCACCACCAACAGCACCTGTAGCTTTCATCATTGTCATTTGGTAGTTAATCAATGCGAATACACCACCAACAACTGTAGCAGCAATTAATGTTAATCCCATAGAAGCAGCTAAAGCGAATCCGAACATGAAGTAAATCAAGTCAGAAGTCTTAGATACTACTGATTTTAACAAGATACCAATACCTACTGCAGGAAGTACCGATCCTACTGATAAGATGGCTTTTACATACCATACTTCAGTATTTAAGCTCTGGAACAATTCAGCTACGGCTCCAGATCCATAGTAGCAAAGTAAAGTAACTGGCAAGAATGATAATACAAAGTGTGAAATTAGTGGGAGAACAACATCAACTTTTCCTAAACAATCTAAGTTTCCTTTATCCAATTGAGCCCAGCCCCAGTGTTGCCAAATAAGGTTCATCATAGCTGTTCCGTAGAATAAAGTAATACCGATTACACCAGTCATGGCTGAGATACTTGATGCTAAACCTTGAGCATCAGTTCCTCCAAAATCCATACCAGCAGCTTTTGCTCCAACATAAGCCAATGGAATACCAATGTAACTTACGGCACGTAAGTCTGATGCGACTGTTCCACCAGGTGTAACCAATGCGATCCACATTACCTGCATTGGAATACCAATTTGAATACATCCAGATACATCACCTAGGATCAAACCTACGAATAATGATGCAACCAAAGGACGGTTCAAAGTGTAGTTACCTACTGTTGTACCTAAGCAAGCGATAGTACTAGCTGCTGTACAACTCATAAGTCCGATTAAAATTGCTTGTAACCAACTCATTATAAATCTCTCCTTTTTCTTTTATTTATCTCAATCTGTTTACTATTCCCACTATTAGTAACCAAATTTAGATCTAAATTTGTCCCAAGTACCAATTGCAGTTTCTTTTAATAACGCAAATAATACTGTGTAACCAGCGTTTGTCAAAGCTTCGCATGCTTCAGCTTCTTCTTGAGTAATTGACTGGTTTTGACCTAATTTTGTAGCTCCTGGACGATCATTACATGGTCCGATAACTACGGTTTTAACATCGTTAGGTACGAATCCATCGTCTACTAACAATTCTTTCATATCCACTGGATTTTTAGTAATTAAGAAATATTTTTTATTAGAATTCTTAACTGTTTCTGCTTTTTCTCTCCAGTGTTCCTTTGTCCAAACAAATACTTTCTTGTCTGTACTAGCCTTGAATGACTGTGTCAATACAGGTGTAGTTGCAGCTTTGTCGTTAACTGCGATAATCCCATCACAAGGGTATTCTTTAGACCATCTTGTAACAATCTGACCGTGGATAATACGATCATCAACACGAATAAAACTAATCATTATATGTCCTCCTTTATTCTGTTTATGCCTTCGCTATATGCGTTATAGCCAAATCCTATAGATCTTCGTCATCATCATCAGAAGCAACTGTAAAATCAGTTAATCCTGTACGACCTTCGTTTAATAATGTGTCTTTTAAATCTTGTACATTATCAAAGTTGTCTTTCATTAATACAGCAGTGATTGCAAGAGGCATATTCATACCAGCAATTACTAAAGTATTTTGTAGCAATCCTTTTTGATCCAATACATTCAATGCGTTCGTGAATGGAGATCCACTCAAAATATCAGCTAATAAAATGACTTGGTCATCTGCTTTGAAATCTTTGATCAATTCAGCAAAGTTAGATGCGAATTCGTCTGCGCTCATTCCGTCCTTTAAGCTTGTAGACAATACATCTTCACGATCTCCCGTCATCATTTTAACGGCACTGTGTAATCCTGGTGCAAATTCACCATGACTTACCATAACTACATATTTCATTATTTTTCCTCCGCGTTTCTTACTTACTCATATTTTATAATAAACATGTTAGCGTTTTCAAGTGTTATTACACATAATTTCACATATTTATGCGACTTTTGAACATGAGCATCACATAGAATACACATTCATTATAACCCATATGAAAACCTTTTCAATTTCCATATGTCACCACTTTTAGATGACAAATGTCATTTTTCGAGAATCAAACAAAAAAAACAGCAGAAATTTAACTTCCTACTGTTTCTCCAACAATATATTCAATTCATCATTTAAATTTTGCATTGCCGGCTCAATATCCTCATTTGTATCAATGACTCTTCGAATTTCACTATCTGCCATCGAATACAATTGATCATAGCCATCCAGTTTTTTTATCGTGATTGCTTGTTCCATCATATCATCAAAAAATTCCAAATTATAATTTGAATCCAATGGAGCATCTTCTTGAATATACTTAGTCACATTTTTGGATGTCGAGACATTCTTTAAAACCGATACACCCTGCGAGTATTTAAACAAACTTTCCTGCGTTGTTTCGTCGTAACAAAGTAACTTTAAAAATTCCCAAGCCATCTTTTTCTTAGAAGACATCTTACTAATACCACATAACAAGCTATCCATTTGTGAAGCATTATAGCCACTAGGACCTGCCGGCATCGGAAGACATTCCCATTCAAAATTTGAATATTTCTTAACACTCCAAGGATATGGCTTATATGTTCTATACTCACTAAACATCATTGGGCAAAAGGCAACCTTACCCTTATCAAACATTTCACTTGTAACATTCTGACCTCGATTTAAAAGATTTAACTTTCGCACAAATTCAATGGCCGAATACACATCCTCATTCTGCAAAGTACTCTTCATGCTTTTCTCATCAAGCAACGCCTGTCCATTCGAACTTAGAGCATTCTCCCAAGTGTATCCATATTCCCCAAACTGATCAATTTCTCCATCGTCATCCGTATCCACAGTCAACTTTTCGCAAATTGCATAGAAATCATCCCACGTCCAATTAACATTGGGTATTTCAATTCCATTCTCTTCTAATAATGTTTTATTCACAAACATCAATGTGGGTGAACTCTCATAAGGGAGTGCATACTGCTGATCATAAATATTACCTGCATTGAGTGTCGTTGAAAAATATCGCGATTGATTAAAATCAGGATCCGTCTGCATGTATGCATCTAGTGATTCTAACATGCCTACTTTGGCATACGTCGAAAGATCATCACTCAACACCATAAAAACATCAGGAAGTTTTCCATCCAGAGCCTCCTTTGAAAGCCAAGCCGAATAGTCATCTTTCAAGATACCACTGACATATTTTACTTGAACATTCGGATGTGTTTTTTCAAACCGTTTGATCGCACTATCAATGATCTTACCACTATCTGGACTTGGCACATTCCAGTTACTACCCGCAAATACGCCAATCGTTAAAACAACGGGTTTTTGCGTACAATAAAATATCCCTACCAAACAACACACTAACATGGCTATCAAAAAAGTTCTTAATCTTTTTTTCACCATTATTTATTTCCCCCTAGATAAATACCAAATAGCCAATTGTGTACGATCTCTTAAATCTAATTTATCCAAAATCACACTTAAATAGTTACGAATGGTCCCTTCACTAAAGCCTAATTTTTGCGCAATTTCCTTATTTGAATAACCATGACCAATTTGGGCAATGATCTTACATTCTGTATCACTCAAATCGATATGTTCATCTTCTCCATGTTCAAAATTAAATTCCTCATTCGAATTTGCCATCTGAGAAAAGAATTGTGTCACTTTGCCCGCCACATTCGGGTTGAAACAGGCTCCCCCAGCTAGAACATTATGAATAGCCGAACTCAACTCTTCTAAAGAACATCCCTTCAAAAGATATCCACTCGCTCCATATTTTAATGCATCATAAATATACTCATCATCATCAAAAGTCGTTAATATTATGACCTTTATATTTGGATACTTCTTTTTTACCAAACGAGTACACTCTACGCCACTCATACTTGGCATACGCACATCCATCAAGATAATGTCTATACTTTCTGTTTCCAATGCATCCACTACTTCTTGTCCACTACCCACTACTTTTACTACTTCAAAACTCGGATCTGAATTTAAGATGATCTTTAAGCTTTCTCGAATGAGCTGCTGATCATCCGCAATCATGATTTTAACCATTATTCTCTCCTCTTCTCATTGGTATTTCTACAATTAATTCAAAACCTTTTACCCCATAATAACGTATTCTTCCCTGAAGTAAGTCAATACGTTCTGTCAAATGATGAATGCCAAATCCTGGTTTGACATCCTTACAACCCTGACCATTATCTTCTATAATTATAATCAAATTATTATCTGCCTGTGCAATCGAAACATAAATTTTTGTCGCATGCCCATGTCTGACTGAATTGGTCATTCCTTCTTGAACAACACGATACACAACTTCTTCTTCGTCCGCATTCAAATTCACCAAAGGCAAATGGCACAAATAAAGAATGGTCACATCGGTCAATTTCTGATAATCCATGATCATCATATCCAATGCTTCTTTTAAAGAATACCGCTCTAATGCATCTGGCTTCAACTTATCCACCGAACGTCTGACATCGGTTAAACCACGTTTTGCGCTCTCTTCCAAAATACCCAATTGTGCTTTTGTGACATTGACATCCTTATCAATCATCACTCGACACGCTTCAAGACCAACACTTAATCCCGTTAAAGTATGCCCTAATGTATCATGAATTTCACGGGCAAGACGGTTTCTTTCTTTGGTTTCACCCATTTTTTCTCGCAAATTCGCATAGCCTTTTAATTGATTATTTAAACGTTTTAATTCGACATTCAAAGCCGCAAATTTCTGCGTTTCATCCATTTGTTTCTGTAAATACAAGAATATATAAGCTATAAACAGCACAATATTTAAATTGCTTAAAGTCACTTCAATCCCCAGTAACAAGCCTTGTGTCTTTGAATTATACACCGACAAATATTCCTGGAATGAAATCATAGGAATATAGTTGGATAAATATCCATAGTTGGATAGCATATAAGCTAAAAAGACGAGTATGATGCAAATTGAACGATCAACTGGTTTATCCACATAGAGTAAGCTGTCCGCAATAATCAAAAATAAAATACACGTTGCACTAAACGATATATTCTTCATGATCAATAGGCTCAATCCAAGTTCAATTAAAATTGGAATGATTTGATGACGACTAAAGAATCGAATTTTTTTACGTATGCTCACGAAACAAAACAATCCAATAAAACCAAATACCGCTATATAGAAGGATCGAATGGGAACATTAGAAAGTGTGGAAATATTCTTAATAAAATCTGAGGCATAGCCACTTTGTGTCACATGCACCAACGTATAATACATCACAATAGCGATGTACCAAATGGTAAAAAAACTAAAGAGCCACATACAGACGTAGACAATCCATACATTGTATTTTTTTATATCTTGTATCATTGCCAGCCCTCCGTAGAATAATCATGAACATTGTTTTTTGTGATGATTTGCACAGGATTCACTTCATTTTTATTCTTGATTTTTTCTTGCGAAAACATCTTATAAATGACTTCTCCCGTCTTCTTTCCAAACGTCTTTGGCGATTGTGCCACAGTAGCAGCCATTTTACCTTCTGACACCATTTCTTTTGCCTCAGGCGTTCCATCTATGCCATACACATACTTGCCTTCCAACATATTGTTCGATGAAAGTGCGGCCATAGCGCCCATTGCACTTGGATCATTTAAACACATCACTACATCAAATTCGATTCCTTCCTCAATAAAAGACTCCATTTTTGGCATGGCCTCCTCTAATTGTCCCTCACATTCCATTCTCTGAACCACTTTATAATTTGAGTTGGACTGAATCGTATCCTCAAATCCCTTAATTCGTAAATAACCAGATTGAGTTGTCGAATGTTGAAGCAAGACAATATTGGCATGATCCAACTTACTCATCATATCTTTAGCGCATTGTACGCCCGCATCATAATTATCACTGACAATACTATAGGTCACATATTTATTATGCTTAACTTCCGTATCCACCACAATCACAGGAATACGTTTCTTATAGGCTAGCTTTAAAGAATCTTTTAATCCATCATAATCCACTGGCGTAACCACTAAGGCATCCACTTGTTGATCCATTAAGTATTGGATTTGTTCCTTCTGCTTCTTTAAACTCATAGCTGGATCTAAAGTAATCAGCTGATCCCCGTGTTCTTTGACTACTTTTGAAATTTCCTCATTGACCACCGAATAGAACGTATTGTTGTAGGTCATATATGTTGCACCAATTTTACGTGGCTTATTCGAATTGTATATCATATTCGCTTGTGTAATCGTATTGATTAAGTAGTTACTTCCTACCGCAAAAGCTAGACAAATCGTTAAACAGAAAATGATATACACAAACGATTTTGGCTTCTCCATTCAAATCTCCTTTCCTTACAGAAAATGTCGCATTGCTGCGACACTCTTTTATAATACTTTTTGTAGAACATAAACAAGGATTGCAATGACAATAGGCACAATAAAAATCATTGAGTATCCACGTACAAACTTTGTTTCTAAAGCTTTGAATCCTAAATCATCATAATAAAATCTTTCATCATTGGTTTTACCAACAACACCCTCTTCCATTAGATTCGAAATTGTATAACTAATTGTTGAAGTGGCATAAGGCAAATTTTTAAATACACTTACATCTACTGCACTCTTTTCATCCACTGCCCCTCTTTTTTTCAATGTATCCATTACCATTGAGGCAGCCGTTGCCTTCGCCCCTCTTTTTCTTTTTCTAGACATTTTCTTTCCTGCTTTCTATATTCATGGCTTCTGCCACACTCTTTACACACACACCATATGCCTTCAAACTCTCAGGTGTATGTTCCATAACATATGTGTCATTTAGCTTTTCCAATACACACAAATCATTTTCTCCATCTCCAATAAAAATTGCATCTTCGACAGGTAAATGACAAAAGGCTTCCCATTTATTTGTGCCTTTTCTTGTGATCTCAATATAATCTTTTGAAGTAGCCATCACTTCATAATTTTTAAATAATCCTCTAAATTGATTTAATATTAAATCCAAATCTTTTTCAACATACACACTCAATTTGGCTAAGCCAAATTGTCGTGTATTTAAATATTCCATTAAATCCACGTCTGAAAACAAGCCTAAACTCGGTTGTTTCTTTTTAAAAACATGAAGTCTTTCTTTTCCATAACATGAAATTGGATAATAGCGATTGCCCGCTTCGTCTGTATAAAACAAATCCAAATTATATGCCAAAATCGCTTTACACATTTGTATACCTTCACTTAAATCAATCAAAGAAAAATATACATTCTTATCTTTATAATAGGCATTAGCTCCATTATCTGTGATCATATATTCACAGGACAATTGATACTTCAAGGCAAGTGCCAAACAAAAGGCACGATCTCTTCCTGTCACAAAGCCAAACGCATGTTTTTGTGTCCATTGATGAATGCATTCCACATCTTCATCTGTGACATTTCCGTTTGAATCCAATAAAGTTCCGTCTAAATCCGAAAGAAACAACATTATTTTCGGCGTTCTTTCTTAGCTTTTTTAAATGCTTTTTGTTTTTCCTGTAATGCTTCACCAATCTTTTTTGTGACTACGATCTTATCACGGTTGCTCATTAACACATTGCAGTTGCGTGCCACAATACCATTTTTAAATTCAAAATTTGCAAGCATACGATAACGATAATATGTATCTTGAAAGAAGAACCCTTCTTCTGTGAAATAAATACGACGGTGTGTATATGAATCAATGGCTAGCCCTAAAAATACAAGTCCAATACATCCATATGCTAAATAGTAATAATACGTTTGTCCATTGGAAGCTAATTTTGGTGCCATAAACATCAAAACAAATGCCAAAACAGCCATCGCAACCATGACCCATATCCAATAACCGCCATCGACCATTGTTTCGTAGTGTTTATGTGAGTTTTTAAAGTTTTCAAATTCCTTTTTGTAGGCAAGTCCACCTTTTAAGCTTTGATAAAATATGAATGCCATGTATCCAACTAATACAACGCCCACAACGATTTTAAAAAATATATTATTTGAATCCATAATCCGTCTCCTTTTTAAGTACATTAAGCATTATAACATCATTTCATGCTATAATAAAAGCATTGTTGGAGGTTGTTTATGGAAGAAAATATGCAGGCTTTAATGGAACGTCTAAATAGTTCGAGTCAATTTCTGCAAAGCAATGACATGCGTGTAACAGAAGTTCGCCATGGTTTTGCGAAGGTAGAAATGATTATTGATGAACAAATTTTAAATATACATGGCTTTGTCCATGGTGGAGCCCTTTTCTCTTTGGCTGACACAGTCGCCGGAGCAGCAAGCTTTGCGACAGGAAGAGATAGCGTCACACTTACGGGTACAATTAATTATATTAAGCCAGGTCGTGGTGGCAAATTGATTGGGATTGCCCAAGAAATCTCAAGTGGAAGAACAACTGGAGTATATGAGGTATTTATCTTCAATGATGAAAATGTACTTCTTTCTCGTGCCACATTCACAATGTTCTTCTTAGATTCTGACAAGATGAAAAAAAAGAAAGAGCAGAAATAAAACTGCTCTTTTCGTTTACTTAAATGCTCTTTTAAATCTTTCAAAAGGAGATTCAGATTGTCCTGATTTTAATTCTTCATATAGCTCTCTTTCTCTGCGAGATACTTTACGTGGAATTTCAACCTGTACTTCTACAAATTCATCCCCTTGTCCTGAACGAGATTTTACACCTTTTCCTTTTAGACGGAACTTAGTGTTTGGCTGTGTTCCTTCAGGAATTTTCAATTCAACATCGCCATATACTGTTGGTACTTGAATCGTACATCCAATTGTCGCATCAATTGAACTGATTGGAACTTTAATGAAGATATTGTTGTCTTCGCGTTTGAAAGTTGGATGTGGCGTAACCATAATTTCGATGTATAAATCGCCATTAGGCCCTCCATTTGTTCCTCTTTCACCTTTTCCAGGAATACGAATCTGTTGACCCGATTGAATACCTGCTGGAATCTTAATATCTAGTTTTACACGACGGTGCTCATATCCGTTTCCATGACAATGGGAGCATGCACGTGTAACTTTCTTACCTGTACCATGACAATCTGGACATACGCTTTGTTGCTGAATCACACCAAATGGTGTTCTTTGTTGAGACATAACATATCCAGAACCATGGCATGTAGGACATGTCTGCACATCACTTGGGCTTTCAGCTCCAGATCCGTTACAGTGTTTACATGTTTCATCCACATCCAATGAAATCGTTTCTGTTTTACCAAAAATTGAATCCATGAAATCAATGCGCATCTGCATGTAACGGTCTTGTCCTTGTCGAGGCTGGTTACTTGAACGGCGAGATCCTCCACCTCCAAATCCTCCACCAAAGAACGAACCGAAGATGTCTCCTAAATCGCCAAAATCTGTGAATCCTCCAGAGAATCCACCACCTTGTCCAAAGGCTCCATCCATACCTGCATGACCAAATTGATCATATGTTGCACGTTTTTTCTCATCGCTTAATACTTCATAAGCTTCATTGATTTCCTTGAACTTATCTTCAGCTCCAGGTTCATGATTTCGATCGGGGTGATATTTCATGGCCAATTTTCGATAGGCCTTTTTAATTTCATCTGGTGTAGCACTTTTGCTGACGCCAAGCACTTCATAATAGTCACGTTTTTCTGCCATGTGAATCCCTCCATACGATACGAAGAAGTTCTAGCGTGGCTAGAACTTCAAATGTTGCTTATTTATTTTACTTCTCAGTGAATTCACCGTCAACTACATCATCACCTGAGTGAGTTTGTGTTGATTGTGAAGCTGCATCACCATTTGGCTGGTTATACATTGCTTGTCCTGCCTGCATTGCAGCTTTTTCAAGCAGGTCTAATTTTGTTTTGACTTCTTCCATGTTATTTTCATCTAAAGATTTTTGTAGATCATCACGCAATTTCTTAGTTTCTTCAGCTTGTTTTGGATCAATCTTATCTTTATTGTCTTCTAACATTCCATCGATTTGTGCAATGAAGCCTTCAGCTTTGTTACGTAAATCAATTTCTTCCTTACGTTTTTCATCTTCAGCCTTGTTATCTTCAGCTTCACGAACCATACGATCGATTTCTTCATCACTCAATCCACTAGAGTTTTGAATTGTGATGTGTTGTTCTTTACCAGTACCCTTATCTGTAGCACTTACGTGTACGATACCGTTGGCATCAATATCAAATTTAACTTCAATTTGAGGAACTCCACGACGAGCTGGTGCAATTCCGTTTAATTGGAAGTTTCCTAATTCTTTATTGTCGTTAGCCATTGGACGTTCACCTTGTAATACACGGATATCTACAGCTGGTTGGTTATCAGCGGCTGTTGAGAAAATCTGTGATTTACTTGTTGGGATTGTAGTGTTACGAGGGATCAACACTGTCATAACTCCACCCATAGTTTCGATACCTAATGATAATGGTGTAACATCTAGTAATAATACATCATTTACATCACCTGAGATAACTCCACCTTGGATTGCAGCACCCATAGCTACAGCTTCATCTGGGTTTACTGAGTGGTTAGGATCTTTTCCTAATGCTTTACGTACTGCTTCTTGAACCGCTGGAATACGAGTAGATCCACCAACTAATAATACTTCGTCGATATCAGATTTAGACAATTTTGCATCTCTTAATGCATTTTCAATTGGAATCAATGTACGTTCTACTAAATGTTTAGTCATATCATCAAATTTAGCACGAGTTAATGTTGTATCAAAGTGCAATGGACCCGCAGGACCTGCTGAGATAAATGGTAAGCTGATTTGTGTCTGCATTACACCACTTAAATCTTTTTTCGCTTTTTCAGCAGCTTCTTTTAAACGTTGCATAGCCATTGGATCTTGCGACAAGTCAATTGCGTTATCTTTCTTGAATGTATCAACCATCCAGTTTACTAATACGTTATCGAAGTCATCTCCACCTAAGTGAGTATCTCCGTTTGTTGATAATACTTCGAATGTTCCATCAGCTAAATCAAGGATACTAACATCGAAAGTACCTCCACCTAAGTCATAGATCAATACTTTTTCTTCTTTATCTGTTTTATCAATACCATAAGCCAATGCTGCAGCTGTTGGTTCGTTGATAATACGTTCTACTTCTAATCCAGCAATTTTACCAGCATCTTTAGTTGCTTGACGCTGAGCATCGTTGAAGTATGCAGGAACTGTGATAACAGCCTTTGTTACTTTTTCTCCTAAGTAATCTTCTGCATATGATTTCAAGTATTGAAGGATCATTGCACTAATTTCTTGTGGTGTATATGATTTTCCCTCAGCCTCTACTTTTTCATTCGTTCCCATCAAACGCTTAATTGAACTAATTGTGTTTTTATTTGTGACTGCCTGACGTTTTGCAGCATCACCAATAATACGTTCTCCATCTTTGAACGCAACAACACTTGGTGTTGTACGATTTCCTTCTGGGTTAGGAATTACTTTACAATCTTTACCTTCCATAACCGCAACACAGCTATTTGTTGTACCTAAGTCAATACCAATAATTTTACTCATGATAATTACCTCCCTATTCGCTTACTTTTACTAATGCTGGTCGTAAAATACGATCCTTCAACATATATCCTTTTTGTAATACTTCAATAACCATTCCACTTTCAACGCCTTCTTTTTTCTCTTGCATTAAAGCCTGCATTGTATTGTGGTCGAATGGTTTATCGGCTGCATCTATTTCCTGTACGCCTTCTTTTTCCAGCACACCTTTCAATTGTTTATGAATCATCTCAAAACCTTTGACATAATTCTTAATTGTCTCATCCTCAGTTTGTACTTTCAAAGCCATTTCCATTGAATCAAGAATTGGCAAGATTTCCGTTGCTGGCTGTTGGAAGCGATATTTTCGAGTTGCATCTGCATCTTTCTGTAGACGTTTTTTCATGTTTTCTGTATCTGCATAAGCACGTGCTACATCATTTTTTGCCTTGTCCAGTTCTGCCTTCAAACCTTCAATAATTTCGTCTGAACTTGGTTCTTTTTTTTCTTCAGCTGCCCCTTCAACAACTTCTTCTTTTGTTTCTTCTTTTACTTCTTTAGTTTCTTCTTTGCTCATCGTTGGCACCTCCCTTATCTTTGTCTGTCCCAAAGACGTCTTCGATGACATTTGACATATAATTCATCAAGGCCACGACCTTGGAATATTGCATTCGATTTGGACCAACAACCATTAATTGTCCTTCCTCATCGCTGTTATAATGGAATTTTGTCGTTAATACTGAACAATCTCCGATTTGTAACAACTCGTTTCTTTCCCCAATCTGGATTGCTACATTTCCCTCTTGATCCGTCCATTGATGGAATAAACTTCCATTTTCCAAAATACGCATCATTTGTTTCAACTTGTTGATGTCACTGAACTCTGGCTGATACAACATATTACTTCGTCCAGAAACCGCAACTTTCTCTGTCGCAAATCGCATAAAGGCTGAAACGAACGCTTCAAACAAAACTTCATGTCGAACAAGTTTTGCTGCCATCATCGGTTCAATTTCTTTCATTTTTCCAACAACATCTTCAATAGGCGTTCCCACTAATTGGTCATTTAATAAATCTGTACAATTTTGAATATCCTGCATGGACACATCTGTACCAAATTGGAACACTTTATTTTCTGTATGTCCTTGATCTGTGACAATGATCGCAACAGCACTTTGATTGTTGATTGGAATCAACTGTACATGCTGTAAAGTCTGATGCCTGCTATCAGGTCCTAGAACAACACTGGTCAAATTTGTCATGTGTGACAAAATATCACAGCTCTTTTGAACAACTTCTTCTAACGAATAATGTCTTTCACTAAAGACTTGCTGTAAAGCATTCTTTGTAGAAGCATCCAAATCCGCTTCCATAAGATGTTCAACATAGTACCTATAGCCTTTTTGACTCGGAATTCGACCACTCGAAGTATGTGTCTTCTCTAACAACCCTAACTTCTCAAGTGTCGCCATCTCATTACGGATGGTTGCAGATGAAACTGGGAAATCTAGAAGTTCCATCAAAGTCTTCGAACCAACTGGTTCTGCACAACGAGTAAACTCTTCAACTATTGTTTTAAAGATTATCTTTTGACGTTGTGTGATTTCCATTGTGAAGACCTCCTTCTAGCACTCATCTTCCTTGTCTGCTATTAGTATATCACAATTTTTAGCACCGTCAACAATTGAGTGCTAAATTTCAACTAAAAAAATAAGGATACAAATATTCGTACCCTTAACTAAACATAAATCAAAAATTCTTTAATCGATTCTTCACTCACTGAGAAGATGGATGCGATAGCTTTAACAGTGAAGCCTTTGTCCAGTATAGCTTGATACACTTCAAATTGATTTAGTGCAATACCTTTGTTGATTCTTCAAACATTTCATCTAATGCTCTACACACTTTTACATCTCCTCACTTTGTAAAGAATGGATGTGATCACACATCCATTCAATCAAATACTTCTTTTTAGTTCTCTTAACGCATCTAAGTCTAATCCAACAATCTCAGAGATTTCTTCAAGTGTTTGATTATTTCTTACAAGCATTTTAATCGCTATTTTGATTTGGGTATTTTTTTCACCACGCTCAATGCCTTGTTCAATGCCTCGTTCAATGCCTTGCTTGATACCCATCTGGATTCCTCTGTTTGTTGATTCTTCAAACATTTCATCTAATGCTCTGCACACTTTTACATCTCCCTTCTCGCTTTTGTTGTAGATACTCAATAACTCTTTGTTCTTTGTCACTACATACGCAAAATACAATGCATCACGATTAAACTCTCGATCTAGATCTTCTTTTAAAACCTGTTTTCTATAGATCATACGCAATAGATCAAAAAAGTCCTGTGTTGCCTTTTCACCTGTATTATACTTGTGATTTGTGTTTAGCTCAATCAGATTCAGTTTAAACTCATTGAACATGTCTTCAAATCCAGGATGAATAATTTCTAGTTCACTCAATCTTTTAGCAGCATTCCACTTGGATTCACCCACATATAAGACGACTGTTAAAATCATGGGAAGTCTTGTATGCATAGGTACATGTTGCTTAAAGTTTTGGCGAATATAACGCATACGAGCAACGCTTTCATATTCCATGACTCTTGCGACCATGGATTGATCGATATAGCTTTGGCTTTCAATCACGAACAAATCTAAATAAGTACCACCCTCATACCGCTTGATGATAT
>NZ_JAHQVB010000162.1 GCF_019052655.1 Holdemanella porci | reverse complement strand
GACAAGCCCGGCGTGTTCCACACGCTGTGGGCTGAAGAAGGCAAGCCTGAAATCGAGGCGTAGCCTCGTGATTTCAGGTTTAGGACAGCCCTGTGGGCTGTCCGGCCTTCTTCAGGCTCGGCGATAGCCGAGCTGAGAAAACAGCAAGTCCGAGATCGAGGCGTAGCCATAGACGAATTAAGCCCCCTCATCAGAGGGGGCTTAATTCACTCACAACTCGGTGACGGTTTCTTCGGTGGAGAACCAGATGAACTCGTCCACTCCGTTGGCGTAGGAGGACGGGTAATCCGGGTTGTTGGGCTGCTCGAAGACATGGGCCAGCGATTCGGCTTTGCCGGCACCGGCGGCGAAGAAACACGTATGGCGTGAACGCGCGATGAGCGGCGCGGTCAATGAAACACGCAGCGGCGGCATCTTGGGGGAGTGGTTCACACCCACGGTGAGCCTATCAGTAACCTTGACCTCATCATGACCAGGGAACAGCGACGCATAGTGACCGTCCGGACCCATGCCGAGAATCATCAGATCGATTACCGGTTCAGGGACCAATTCATTCAACAACTCGCGCTCATAGTA
>NZ_JAHQVB010000028.1 GCF_019052655.1 Holdemanella porci | reverse complement strand
ATTTTTAGAATATGAGTGTAATTTTGTCTTGACAAAGGTCACTTCATAACAGGTGATTCAAATGTTAGAGAAGCGTGTAGAAACTATATCGGATGATCGTTGGAAGAAAATAATAGAAGATTTTCAAAAACTACATGAAAATGAAGAACGGATCGAACGACAACTTGAACTTGAAGAAGCTCAAAAAGCAAAGGAAGAAGCAAAAAAGGCTTTACAAGAAGCGAATAAATTAAAACAAGAAGCTAATAAACAAGTAGAAGAAGCCAATAAACAAACTGAACTTGAAACAAAAAGAGCCGACGTAGCAGAGAAACAGATTCAAGACATGATCCTTCGCCTTTCTAGTACAATGGATGTAAAAGCCATGGCTATACTATTGAATATGTCTGTGGATGAAATTAAAAAGTATATATAAAAAAAGAAAAGTCACTATTTGTGACTTTCTCTGTTTTCTAGACTGGCCTTAACTAAACTCACAAATAATGGGTGTGGACGGTTGGGTCTAGATTTAAATTCAGGATGATATTGTACACCAATGTAGAATGGGTGATTCTTATACTCAATGGCTTCAACCAATTGTTTATCCGGACTTGTTCCGACAATCATCATATCGTTACGTTCAAATTCAGAACGATATTCGTTGTTGAATTCATAACGATGACGATGTCTTTCATCAATCATATCTTTTTTGTAGCAAGACCAAATATTTGTATCGGCTCTTAATGAACATGGATAAGATCCTAAACGCATGGTTCCACCTTTACGAATATCATTACTTTGATCTTCCATGAAATCAATGATTGTATGTTTACTTTGTGGATCAAATTCAAAAGAGTTGGCATCCTTTAAACCTAGTGCACCGCGAGCAAAGGCAATGGCTGCAATCTGCATACCTAAACAGATACCTAAATAAGGAATTTGTTTTTGTCTTGCGTAAGAAGCTACACTGATCATACCTTCAATACCACGATCTCCAAAACCACCAGGTAAAATGATTCCATCAGTATCTTTAAAGACTTCATCTAAGTTGGCATTTTCTAAGCCTTCTGAATCGATCCATTGAATGTTGACTTTGGCATGATTTTCAAAACCACCATGATACAAGGCTTCACTGACTGATAAATAGGCATCGTGTAAGGCCACATATTTACCAACTAAGGCAATATTTACAGGTTTTGTGCTTGCCTTAATGTTGTCGACAACTTGTTGCCACTCACTTAAATCCGGTTTACGAACTTCAAGACCTGTCTTTTCACAGACGATATCCGCAAGATTTTGTTCTTCTAACATAAATGGTACTTCATATAGAGAAGGAAGTGTCTTATTTTGAATGACACAACGTTTTTCAACATTACAGAATAATGAAATTTTGTCTAATACAGACTGCGGAATGGTTTCATCACAACGCGCCACAATGATATCTGGATTTATGCCATAAGACTGTAATTCTTTTACGGAATGTTGAGTTGGTTTTGATTTATATTCCTGTGAACCCGAAATATAAGGGATGTAAGTGACATGGATGAAGAGACAGTTTTTACGACCAACCTCTAAGGCAACCTGACGAATGGATTCTAGAAATGGTAAGCTTTCAATATCGCCAGTCGTACCACCAATCTCGGTAATTACGACATCGGCAGCTGCATGTTCTCCTGCACGAATTACGAAACTCTTGATTTCATTGGTAATATGCGGAATAACTTGAACGGTTTCACCAAGATATTTTCCATCACGCTCTTTATTGATGACATTCCAATAGACACGTCCAGTGGTAAGATTGGAATACGTGTGTAGGTTTTCATCAATGAAACGTTCATAATGGCCTAAATCCAGGTCGGCTTCTAATCCATCATCTGTGACATATACTTCACCATGTTGGAAAGGGGACATTGTTCCTGGATCCACATTGATATAGGGATCAAGCTTTTGACTTGTTACCTTGTAGCCGCGGGACTTTAAAAGACGGCCAAGACTGGCTGCACTGATACCTTTACCTAGGCCAGAAACAACACCTCCTGTTACGAAAATGTACTTTGTACTCATTTGTTTCACCTCTACTTTTTTCTTTTAACTCGTGAATTTTACACCTATGAAAAAAAGATGTAAATAAAAAATTTAAAAAAATGATTTTCAATGTAAAAGATAGTATAATAAATTCGATTGAGGTGGTTTTGATGAACCTACATGAAAAAGAAAAAATGTACCAAAGACTCATTATTTTAACCTTATTAATCTGTATGGTTATCTATTATTTTGAAAAAATCGTTGATTTTTTGGCATGGATTGGTGCAATGTGTCTGCCATTTTTATTTGGTGCAGGACTTGCCTTTGTGTTTAATATTATATCGAACAATCTCATGTGCTCTTTAATCAAATGGTTTGATATTAAAGATACAAAAATTAAAAGAGTCTTATCTAACATTTTATCCATCTTCATTGTGTTTGCTGTATTTGCCGCCTTTGTCGGTATTGTCATACCTAAGATTCTATTTTCGATTCAATTGTTGATGTCAAACTTCCCACAAATGATCTATGAATTCTATATATGGCTTTTAGATATCACAAAACATGTAGATGTAGTGCACAACTTTTTACAACACTTAGATATCAATGCCTTTAGTACATTTGCGATTGATAATGTGAGTAAAAAAATCAGTTCCTGGCTTGTATCTGGAGGAGCCAATGATATATTTGGTTCCATTTTTATGATTTTATCCACTACATTTTCTTGGTTTGCGCAAGCCTTTATCGCAATCGTATTCTCGTTTCTATTGTTGTTTAATAAAAAACAAGTAGTTCGTGAAACAAAATCTTTATTAAAGGCCTATCTTCCAGAAAAGGATTATGAAAAAACGCGCCACGTATTAAAGCTGATCATTCGTATTTTTACAAGTTATGTAGGCGGAACTTGTTTGGAATGCTTGATTTTAGCCAGTTTAGTTACTGCAGGATCTTTGATTATGAAGATTCCATATGCATTTTTAATAGGTCTAGTCGTTGGTATTGGAGCTCTTGTGCCAATGTTTGGCGCCTTGGTTGCAGCTCTATTATGTACTTTCTTTCTTGCGATAACATCTCCTGTACAAGGCTTTACATTCATTATTATGTTTATTTGTATTCAACAAGTTGAAGGAAACTTTATCTATCCGCACGTCGTTGGTAAGTCTGTAGGCTTTCCGCCTGTGTATATCATTGTGGCCATCACCATTGGAGCCAATGTAGCAGGTATTATTGGAATCATCATTTTTATTCCAATTTGTTCATGCATCTATCAGCTGGTAAGTGAAGATGTGTTAACTAGGCTTCAAAAAGTGAAAGAAGTATCCGATTAATTTGACATAAATGATGTCTATTTAAGTTGTATCCTTTGAGTATAGAAAGAAGGGTACAATATGAACGCAGAAAAAAGATTAGCTATGGATTTATTAGATGCTGTATGGAAAGAAGATGTACAAGGAGTTGAAAACTGCCTAGAACTTGGAGCAAGTCCAAGCTGGGTATTTAATGGATATCCTATCTTGATGCATGCCATCAGCATTGGAAATGAAGAAATTGTAAATATTTTAATTGATGCCGGAGCCATTCAGAAACAAGAAGCTTTAGGCTTTGCGCTTGAAAGAGGGATTGGTCAAATGATACGTCCACTTGTATTTCGTGGTATTGTTCCTAAACATTTTGAACCAAAAAAAGGCTTTGGCTACTATCCCCAAAGATTTTGCAGCACGCACTAAAAGGAGATAAAAAATGAATCGAACAAATCTATGCATTCGCATGTTACAACTATTAAAGGCAAGAGGGAAAATGAACACAACACAGCTTGCGACAGAACTTGAAGTCAATCCACGTAACATTCGTGAATTTAAAAAAGAGCTTGTATTAGCTGGATATAATGTAGAAGAAGTAAAGGGACGTTATGGAGGATACATCTTAAATGATGAATACGATCTTCCTGTCACTATTTTTAGTGACGAACAAAAGGATGCTTTGGTGCAATCCTATAAGTTTATGCGTACACAAAAAGACTTTAAACCCCTTCTACTATATTGTGATGCGATGGATAAGATTATTTCGACAAGCAAGATTTCATCTAACGATTCCTTACACTATATGTCCAATTCTATGGAATTAGACGAAAAGATCTCCCACATGATTGATAAGACGCAACAAGCCATGAACCATGGTCTTTGCGTTCTTTTGTCGTACCAGTCTTTACAGGATGAGTCCCCTAAACAATTTGAGGTTGAACCCTATGAAATCATTCACTACCATAAGTCGTATTATTTAATTGGTTTTTCTTTATTAAGAAAAGACTATCGCATGTACCGTTTTAGTTCGCAACGTATGTTTTCATGTGAAATTTCATCGAGACACTTTATTCGAGATAATCACTTTCATTTAAGTAACTACATCGGGGAACATTCTTTGATTCCTTTAGATTTAAAACTTGTGTCAGTGAGAGTTTACCATGAAAATAATGGGCTTCGTTTATTTAAAGAAAAACATTGGGGCAATAAACTACAAGCCATCAATAAACAAGAAGCGTACACAGACTTTGAGTTCTATACAGACGACATGTCAAACTTGTATCAGTCTTTGTTTTCTATGAGTGATCAAATGGAGATTTTAAATCCTGAAGATGTAAAAATTGCTTATTTGTCTCGTGTTCAAAAAATATTAAATGCGTATAGGGATGAAAAGAATTAAAAATTGAAGTACAATAGATATGGTGAATTTTTTATGTTACATGTATCAGATTTAATGCGTGAAATGAAATGTGACTGTTTTTGTTGGAACAGCGCCCACAATTCACTTCACCAGGAAAGTTTTTATAAAATGGATTGTCCATTCTCCGATCTATGGCGAAATTATTTAAATGCGAATGAGTGTGGCTTAGGTCATTCCATGGATTCAAACGAACAATCTTTAAAATTATTAAAAGAAAACGAAGTTGTATGTTTTGCACGCTTTGAATATAAGGAGTGTCGTACAAAGATTCCATATCTAAAAAAATTAGAGGATGGATATATGGCCGTGTATCCACATTTGAGTGCGTATCCTAAAGAAAATGAAGCATTGATCATGAAGGTCAATCAAATGATTCTTTCGCATTGTGGCGTTGACATTGTCGAAAATCGCATTGCCTATTTAAATAAAGAATATGTTCGTCAGGATGCGTTGGATTTAAATGAACTGTTATGTATCAGCGACAAACTATTCAATAAGCGTAACCACTTATCGAAAACAATTGCCGAATGTATGGATGAAGTGGAAGTGGATTTGGATAGTTGGATTGAAAGAACAAAAGAAATTTTAAATCGACCAAGTGTTACGCCAGTACGCACAAAACAATGTACAGCTTTAAGAAGGTGCAACTATTATTCTGTCTGTTTTGATGAATCTAATGAACCAGACGACTCGATTTTATTCTTTACAACCAATCAACATAAGCTGGATGCGTATGATCGTGGTATTCGTCATATTCATGAGTTGCCATTGAATCAAATTGAAGGATTCCGCCTTCAATATGCGCAATATATGGCTAGTAAAACGCAAAAACCATTTATGGATCGTGCCGCTTTACAGGTATGGATGAAACAAATCAAATATCCAATTTCGTATTTGGATTTTGAATGGGATACCTTTGCGGTGCCACCCTATAAGAATATGAAGCCTTTTGACGTATTATGTTTTCAATATAGTCTTCATGTAGAAACTTCGGATGGAAATTTAACTCATTATAACTTCTTTGAATCCAAAGATTGCCGTCGCCATTTTATTGAACAATTGATCAAAGACCTTCCTAAAACGGGAACGATTCTTGTTTATAATATGGAGGGAGCTGAAAAGCTGAGATTGAAACAATTAGCGAGTCAATTTGAAGAATATAGGGAAGAATTAGAGTCAATTTGTTCAAGAATGATTGATTTATCAAAACCATTTGAGGCAGGACTCTACTACAATTCAAAAATGCGTGGTCATTATTCATTGAAGAGTATATTGCCTGTATTCTCAAAAGATGTTTCTTATCATGATTTGGATATCCAAAATGGTTTAAATGCCGTGTTTGCGTATCGTACATATGATGAGAAGGACGAAGAAGAGAAAAAAGAAGTAAAAGAAGCTATTTCAACATATTGTCAGATGGATACATATGCAGAATATGTTGTATATCATGGCTTGATCAAGGAGGTAGAAAAAGATGCCTAATATTATTACTCATACTTTATTTGCACAGGAAATCTTTGATAAGGTGGATGAAAACACGCATGATTTATTTGAACCTAGACTTCACTTATTGGAAATTGGTTCGAATGGCCCGGACTTTTTATTCTTTCATGGTATGAATCCAAAAGATTTTTTTAAAAAGAGTGATTTACGTGTTTCAGGAAGTATGTTTCATGCGGGTCATGTGAATGAATTTTATCAAAAAGCTTTGATTTCCATTCGTAATGAAACAGATGAAGAAATAAAGAAAGATATGATGACTTATGTTTGTGGACATTTATGTCACTGGGCATTAGATGCGACAAGCCATCCATATGTGTTCTATCGCACGGGAACTTGCAAAGGCAAGAGTGCATGGTACCATCATCGTTTTGAATCGTTGATTGATGCGATCATGTTGAAGGTGAAAAAAAAATGTACGATTGAAGATTTTAAATTCTATGAAATCAGTGATGCATCTAAAGAAGAAGCTCGTGCCATTGCACGTATTTATGTGCCTGCGATCCGTCAGATTCTAGGTTTTGAAATCAAGCCTCATCAAATCATGGAAAGCTTGAAGGATTGGCACTTTATTGAATCCTTATTCTATGATGCTTATGGAGATAAGCTAAAGGCACTTCAAACATTAGAGACTTTCACCAAAGCCTACAATTCATTGTCTGGATATATCGTACCTAATGAGCCGGATGATCCATATGATGTAATGAATTTATTACATACACGTTGGGTACATCCAAGTGATGATACATTGGTTTCAACAGAAAGTTTCTTCGACTTATACGATAAAGCCCAACTTCTTGCGATGGAGGCAATTCGCTTATTCTTAGCAGCATGTGAAAATCCAGATTTAGATGGTTATTTATTAAATCTAATTCAAGATCGTAACTATAATTTGGGTACAAATGATCGCAAGGAAATGATAAATTTTGATTTAATTTACGAAAAATAGGTGGAAGGGTTTACAAGTTTACAAATTAGGCGTATTATAAAGATGGTAAGAGAAAGAAAGTATGGCTCACCTTTCGACTCAATATCCATCTTGTGTGTATATATCCTTCCTTAAAACACATAAGAAATTACTTTGTCGATCCTTTCGATGAGAGAAAGCACTTCGGTGCTTTTTTTCTTTTTCTTGACAATTTTTTTGCGTGATATAAAATAATTTAGGTTATACATACAATTTAAAAGGAGTTAATAAACATGATTAGTTCAAATGATTTAAAACCAGGTCTTACAATTTTAGTGGATGGCGAAATCTATACGGTTTTAGAAGCATCACAAAATAAAACAGCTCGTAGTGCCATGGTTGTTAAGGCGAAAGTTCGTAATGTTCGTACTGGAAGTAATGTTGAATTGTCTTGGGGTGGTGGCGAAAAGGTTGAACCAGCTCAGATTGAAAAAAGAGAAATGCAGTATTTATATGATACAGATGAAGCTATGGTATTTATGGACAATGAAACATATGACCAGGTTGAAATTCCTATGGATCGTTTAAAATGGGAAAGAAACTTTATTGTTCCAAATTCAAACGTAAATATTTCTAGCTATGAAGGTGAAATCTTAGGTGTTATTTTACCGGATAAAGCAACATTGAAAGTTGTTGAATGCGAACAGGCGGTAAAGGGAGACACAGCTACAAGTGCTAGTAAAAATGCTGTATTAGAAACTGGATTAGAAGTTAAAGTTCCTTTATTCATCAACCAAGATGAAATGATCGTTGTCAACACAAACGACGGAAAATATTCAGGACGTGCAAAATAGGCAATCGCCTATTTTTCTTTTTTTGCGAGATAGTGTATAATAGTAAGGAATGTTTAGGAGGTACTTATGACTCAACTTTCAAGAAAACAAAAGTATCAAGAACTTAGAGATCGTTTAGATGAAGAAACAACTGCTGCTCAAGCGCAGCCAGTGAAACTACAAAGATTATCGCGTGTAGATAGTGGCTCACATGCCAACAAACCATTGTATCCACATGATACAGTGCGTGTTTCACCTACTGTAAAAGAAATGCCTACATCTCCAGTGATGGAAGATCTGCTTGGAGAAGTGAAGCAATATAATATTGATAATGGTAACCGTATCACAGATGATACACAGATCAATATTTTAAAACAGTTAGACACAACAAGTAGTGATACAATGAAGAGAAATCAACATGTGATTCCTATGGATACAGATGATGAAGATTTAGGTTCAACAATGAAGATTTCAAAACCAAGACAAACAATCACTCGTCAAGAACCTAAAGAAGAAAAAATCGTTCTTACAAGTCAGGATGTAGAGGATGTTAAAAAGCCATTGGATGATGAATTGGATTTGATGTATCTTTCTCATGATGATTTTGATAAAACGGAAGAACAACCTAAAAAGGATAAGAAGAAAAAGTCAAAGCGCAAAAAAGAAAAGCGTGATGAACTTGAATCTATGCCTAGCGCAAAAATGCGTATGAAAACTTCTGATTTTGAAAAGGCTAGTAGTCACAAAGAAAAGAAGAGCTCAGAAATCGTATTGAATGTCGTTTTAGCTATATTGATCTTAGCTTTAGTTGCGATCATCGGCTATTTAGTATGGACATTTAAGAATATTTAATGAGGATGGACATGAAAAAAATTAATATTGCGATTGATGGCCCTAGCGGGGTCGGTAAAAGTACGATTGCGGATATTGTTGCAGAAAAGTTAAATATGCGCCATTTAGATACGGGTGCTATGTATCGTTGTGTGGCGTATAAAACTTTAAAAGATGGAGTCAATATTCAAGATGAAAAGGCAATGTCAGATTTGATGGACACAATTGACATTCATTTTGATGAAGATAACCATGTATATTTAGATGGGGAAGATGTATCTAAAGAAATTCGTATGAATAATGTATCTATGCAGGCTAGTAAAACAAGTCAGCTTGGTATTGTACGTAAAAAATTAGTGAATCTTCAACAAAAAGTATGTGCTAATAAAGGCTTTATTGTAGATGGTAGAGACATTTGTTCTGTTGTTTTGCCAGATGCAGAAGTAAAAATCTTTATGAGTGCATCGAGTAAGGCTAGAGCCCAAAGAAGATATGATGAATATATTTCAAAGGGAATCGATGCTGATTATGAAACGATCTATCAGGATATTGTCGCAAGAGACTATCAGGATATGCATCGTGAAATTTCGCCTTTAGTAAAAACAGAAGATGCGATTGAAATTGATACTTCTGATTTAACAATTGATGAAGTCGTTTCAAAAGTATTAGATATAGTTGGATAATGTAGAAAGGGGACCACAATATGATTCGAGGTACTGTGGCCATCGTAGGTCGGCCAAACGTCGGAAAATCAACGATATTCAATCGATTGATTGGACAAAGAAAGAGCATTGTAGATGATACACCCGGAGTAACAAGAGATAGAATTTATGGTGAAGTGGAATGGCTGACACAAACTTTTCGCTTGATCGATACGGGTGGTATTCAAATTGAGGACCAGGCATTTGCCCAGGAAATCAATATGCAGGTAGATATTGCGATTGAAGAAGCGGATGTCATTATTTTCTTAACTTCTGCCAAAGAAGGAGTAATGACAGATGATACAATTATCGCAAGAAAGCTGCAAAAGTGTAAAAAACCAGTTATCTTAGCTTGCAACAAAGTGGACAATCCAGAAATGCAGATGAATGTATATGAATTCTATGCGTTAGGTCTTGGAGATCCAATTGCGATTAGTGGGGCACATGGCATTGGACTTGGCGACTTGTTGGATGTCGTGATGGAAAAACTTCCAGAAAAAGATATCGCTCCATATGAAGGAATTACTTCATTCTGTTGCATTGGACGTCCTAATGTTGGAAAATCAAGTTTGGTTAATTCCATCTTAAAAGAAGATCGTGTTATAGTATCCAATGTAGAAGGTACTACGCGTGATGCGATCGATACGCCATTTTTTGTGGATGATAAAGAATATATGATCATTGATACGGCAGGTATTCGTAAAAAAGGTAAAATCTATGAGAATATTGAAAAATATTCGATCTTACGTGCTTTAAGTGCAATTGATCGTAGTAATGTCGTGTTATTCTTGATTGATGGTGAAAAGGGTATTCGTGATCAAGATAAGCATGTGGCTGGTCTTGCGCATGATGCTGGTAAAGGTGTTATCATTGTCTACAATAAGTGGGATACAGTTGAAAAAGATGAGAAGACCATGTCAAAGATTGAAAAGGAAATTCGTGCTCAATTCTTGTATTTGAATTATGCACCTATTGCGTTTACTTCTGCACTTACTGGAAGTAAAGTGAATCAATTGATTCCTTTGATTGATCAAGTGCATGATGCATGTACATTGCGTATTCCAACTAATGTATTAAATGATGTCATTTTGGATGCACAGATGATGAATCCGGCAAAACCTCACTTGGGAAAACAATTAAAGATTTATTATGCGAGCCAAGTTGCGGTTGAGCCACCGACAATTGTCTTATTTGTCAATGATCCAGAATTATTGCATTTTAGTTATGCTCGTTATATTGAAAATAAGTTAAGAGAAGCGTTTGGCTTTACGGGAACTCCAATTAAGATTTTGGCTCGTAAACGCTCATAGTAAGGAGTTAAATATGCGTACAGTTGTGATTGGTAGTGGAAGCTGGGGAACAGCTTTAGCTCAAGTATTACAAGATAATCATCAAGAAGTTTTAGTGTATGGTGTTGCAGAAGCTGAAGTTAATGATATTAATGAAAATCATAAAAACTCAAAGTATTTTGGAGATGTTGAATTAAATCCAGAATTAAAGGCAACAACAGATATTCAATGTATCAAAGGAGCCGATATTGTATTGTTGGCAGTACCAACAATCGCAATTGATCCAATTTGTCACCAAATCAATGATATATTAGATAAAAAGACAATTATCATCAACGTTTCTAAGGGATTCCACCCAGAAACAAATGAAAGAATGTCTGAAGTTATTCGTCGCTGTATTGATGAAGATAAATTAAGTTCCGTCGTAAGTTTAATTGGTCCAAGTCATGCAGAAGAAGTTGTCATTCGTTTATTAACTACAATTGATGCGATCAGTTTAAACAACAAGGATGCCGTAACCGTTCAAAACTTATTCTCAAATCAATACCTACGTATTTATACAGGAAATGATGAGATTGGTTCTGAACTTGGTGTAGCCATTAAAAATGTTATGGCTATCGCATCCGGTATCTTATCTGGTTTAGGCTATCAAGATAATACGCGTGCAGCCTTGATTACGCGTGGTTTACAGGAAATGATTCGTTATGGTGTTCATTTTGGTGGGCAACAAAAAACGTTCATGGGTCTAACTGGAATTGGAGACTTGATTGTAACTTGTACGAGTGTACATTCTCGTAACTTTGAAGCGGGTTACCAAATTGGAAAAGAGAATTCGGTTGAAAACTTCTTTAAGAACAACACAAAAACGGTAGAAGGTGTTCGTACCGCAAAAATTGTTCATCGTGTTGCGAAAAAAAATGGTATTGATATGCCAATTTGTGAAGAAGTTTACCAAATTTTATTCAATGGAAAACTTCCAAGTGAATGTGCACAAGATTTAATGATTAGAGATTTAAAGAAGGAATTTTAATATGGGAAAGTATGTAAATAAAGAGTCTTTAACACAGGCTTTATCAATCAATTTAAATTTGTCTAAAAAAGACGCAGCATTTGCGGTAGACTTAATTTTTAATGAAATGAGTGATGCCTTGGCAAGTGATGGTCATGTAGATATCACAGCTTTTGGTAAGTTTGAAATTTTTGATCGTAAATCAAGAATGGGAATCAATCCTGTCACAAAAGAAAGAATGATGATTCCGGCTACAAAACTTCCAAAGTTTCGTCCAAGTCAGACTTTAAAGAATAAGTGCAACAAATAGGTCATATGACCTATTTTTGTCTTTAGAAAGGATGGATCATGAGCTTATTTATTGTGACATTAGGCTTTACATTAGCTATTTCAAGTAAGTGGGCCTATTCTTATTTTGGTTTATCGAGTTTTGAACAAATTGTATACCACATTAAAGTTCCTTTGGAAGGTACCAATACGCAATTTATTTTTGGATGGATGAAAAAATGTTTACTTCCTGGTTTTATTTTTGGCCTCATTTTTAGTTGGATTTCTATAAACATAGCCAAACTTATTCTTTTACTTTGTTGTATATATGGTCTTTGTCAAATTCATTTTTTTTCATATGTTTTTAACCAATTTAAGAAGACGGATTTCTTTGATAAATACTACGTTGAATCTGAAGTTATTTCACCTGAAAAGAAGATGAATTTTATTCATATCTATCTAGAATCGATGGAAACAACATATGCCACAAAAGAAGATGGAGGTAATGCAGATGAAGATTTATTGCCTTATCTGACTCAGCTTACAAAAGACTCCGTTTCTTTTTCACAAAATGAGAAAATTGGTGGAGCTAGAGTCTTAACAGGAACGGGTTGGACAACGGGAGGTATTGTTGCGAGTACGTCGGGTATTCCTTTAATTTTTAGTTTAAAACATAAATTTTGTAAGAACAAAGTTCCATTTATGCCTAATGTAAATACCCTTGGAGATATTCTAGAAAAAGATGGATATCATCGTGTCTTTATGATTGGTTCGGATGCGACATTTGGTGGAAGAAGAAGCTATTTTGATCAACATGGTCATTATGATATTCAAGATACCGTTTCTTTAAAGAAAGAAGGAATTCTTGACAAGGATTATCATGAATTCTGGGGGTTTGAGGATGATAAATTGTTTGAATTTGCGAAAGAGAAAATCTTAAGTTTATCAAAATCATCCAAACCATTCGATTTCGAAATGTTGACAGTCGATACGCACCATCCTTATGGGTATCAATCCAAAAATTGTAAGAATATCTTTAAAGAATCCTTATCGAATTCGATTTATCATACAGATGAAAATCTAAAAGATTTTATGGAATGGTTAAAGAAACAAGATTTCTATAAAGATACTGTTATAGTCATTCAGGGTGATCATACAAGTATGGCGGCTGAATATATTCATGATACATATTCATCTAACTATGATCGTCGAGTGTGGAATGCGTTTATTCATTCTAGAGTGAAACCTAAAAAAGAAAAAAACCGTGACTTTACGACCATGGATTTTTATCCTACAATATTAACAGCTTTAGGATACAAGATTAAAGGCGATAAGCTTGGTTTAGGGACCAATCTATTTAGTGATAAACCAACACTTACAGAAGAGATCGATGCAAATCGAGTTGATAAAGAGATAAAAAGAAATTCAACTTTCTATAGGAGGCTCATGTGAAAAAAAGATTACGCAGTTTCATTATTATATTAGTTGTGGCGTTCATTGTTTTTTCGATGATGGTCACGACCTTTATGCAGATGCTTCGATTCTAACATTCCTTAGTGGAATGTTTTTTCATTTTAAAGTACAATGTAAATAGATGAATCGAGGTTTTAATTATGACAAAAAAACAAAAAATCAAATTTATAGCGTTATTAACAACAACGGCTTCTTTAGCTGTTGGATCTTACTTCTTTAAAAAGAAAGTAGAGAAGATGAAAGAGGATGGTACATTTAATACAATGGTCTTTAAAAAGCGTTTAAACCAATATTTAAAGGCAGCTAAAAAAGATGAATTAACTTTAGAAATCATTGATGGCTTACTAGCTGAATTGGATAAGATGAATGATTTCAAGGCAACGCACGAAGGTTTTGAATTGAATCTAGATACAGATAAGTATATGGAACTACAAGATTATCTTGATGCCTACTATTCTCGATTGGCAAGTTCAAATCATTTTAAACAAGCGGATACCAATGAAGATAATACGCAAGTACGTTTAAGGAAGTGTTTGAACACACAAAAATATATTTTAGAAAATTTCTAAAGAAAGTCTCAAATCTATCTTGAATTTATATAATAAACACGTATGATATCCTTATAAGGATGTGATACACATGGATTTAATACATAAGAAAAAAGAAAATCGGGCTCAGATCTTTCAGAGCTTTGATTCTTTAAAAGACTTTAAAGAAATGATTCAAAAATGTGAAGTAGAAATTGTCAGCCCAAGAATTTTATCGCAAGATGATTATGAAATCTTAGACGAAAGAGTGCATGAAATTCCAAAAGGAAAACTTGTCACGATTGAGTATTATGATCGTATCAATTATAAAAGAATCACAGGCGTAGTTTCTAAAATCAATCTGGATACGCAAATACTTCAAATCGTAAAGACAAAGATCAACCTGAAACAAATTAGCTACATACAATTAGAGGAGTGAAAACTCCTCTAATATGCGTTATGGCCACCAATTAATGTATTTCGTTTTTTAGCGGTCGCAAAGTCTAAGGCGTTCATCCCTTTTAAGATGGCATTCTTGCCATAGCGATGCTTGATTTGAACTAAGGTTTCCTGTAGCTTTTTTTCTCGTTCTACTTTTCCTACGTCTGTAAATAAATCATAATTCTCATAATAATATTCATCTTTCACATCTTGAAAACCAATCGCAATCTGTCGAATGGGATAGTTTGGATTCACAATGCGAATATAGAGTCGTTTGAATTCTTCTAATAAGATGGAATAGGAGTTTGTACAGTTGGTAATCTTACATGAGCCACAGCTTGGTTTGATACAATCTTTAGAGTAGCTAATCATAAGAGAAATTTGTTTAGTCACTAAATGTTTCTCGGTTAATGTCAATACATTTTGATCCACCATTTCTTTCATAACCACAAAGGCATTTTGGTAGGAATAATCCTCAAAAAGAATTTGGGAATTGGATATAGAATGTTGTTTCGATTTATAATTTTTAATGTCTTGAATGGTCGTAGGCTCTTTGCCCCAAGCATGGTCAATGATATATTCGGCATTCACACCAAATTCTTTATATAATATTTCAATAGGAAATTGACACAAGTCATACATGTCATAAATGCCTAATTTGTGTAATCTTCTTTCCGTTCCATTTCCAAGCATCCAAAAATCTGTTAATGGAACATGATGCCATAATGTTTGGCGATATAAGTCTTCATTTAAATAGGCCATGCGATCGGCATTGTGCTTGGCGGATATATCCATCGCAATCTTAGCTAAATACAGATTGGTTCCAATCCCAACAGTCGCTGTAAGACCTGTTTTTTCATAAGTTCGATCTAATATTTTTTTTGCGAGATTTTTAGCACTTACTTGATAGAGTTTTAAATAGCTTGTGACATCCAAAAAGGATTCGTCAATGGAATAGACATGAATATCTTCTTTGGCAATAAATTCCAAGAAGACTTTATAGACTTTGCAGCTATATTCCATATACAAGTGCATTCTAGGTGGAGTAATCATATATTCAATTTTTGGATCAATTTCAAAAATACGACCACGACTCGATACGCCTAGTTTTTTGATGGCAGGTGTTGCAGCAAGAGTAATGGCACCACCACCTCGTGTAGGATCTGCCACCACAAGGTTGACTTCAAATGGATCAAGGCCAAGTTCCACGCATTCTACGGATGCATAAAAGGATTTTAAATCAATACATAAATATGTTTTTTGCATAAATACCTCCACCCCCCTATATCGTTCGTATAAAATCATAGTTAAAAATAAATAAAAATTCAAGATAGATTTGAGACTTTATTAAAAAGTTAATAAATTTTCACTGGTATTTTATTTATTTTTTGATACTATATAGATAAAGGTGGTGTAACTATGCAGTTAAGGCAATTATTACTACAATATGAGATTGAAAATAACATTAAACATGATGAGGCGGCTAAAAGAATAGGAATTGGGCGTGCTACATATTTTCGTTGGTTAAAGGGTGAAAGCACACATTTAAAGGCCAATACATTAAAGAAACTATCCGATATGCTGGATTGTGATGTCAAAAGTATTTTGGATGAGGAAGAAAGAATCAAACCAATCGTTGGTAGTGTAAAAGCCGGATATGATGGCTTTCCAATGGAAGATATTGAGGGATATATTGAATTAAATCGTCATGATGGAAAAAAAGGCGATTACTTTTTACGTGTACGTGGAGACTCTATGATCAACGCTCATATATATGAGGGGGATCTTGTCTTTGTGAAACAGACAAATAAAGTGGAATCTGGAAGTATTGCGATTGTACTTGTGGGTGAGGAAGCAACATTAAAGCGTGTTTTATATAAAAAGGGTTTAATGATTTTAGAAGCCGCAAATCCTAAGATTGACACAAAGGTTTTTACGCCTGAAGAAGTTGAAAAATTGCCGGTAAAGATTATTGGGAAAGTCTTATATGCTCGTAGAGACTTTGATTGAGGGAATGATTGAATGAAGATTTGGATTACTAGACATGGCCAAACAGCTTTAAATAAGCAAAAATTAATGCAGGGACTTACAGATGAACCTTTAAATGAGACGGGAATTCAACAAGCGAAAGAGGCCAGAAAAAAGATTGGTGATATTCATTTTGATGCGGTATATGCAAGTCCTCTACAAAGAGCGATTCAGACAGCATCGATTATTGGCAATGTAGATCAAAAGGATGTAAAGATTGATTCTCGTATTATTGAAGTGGATTTTGGGAATTACGAGCTTCGTAGCTACTTTAAATTAGGATTAAAAATGACTTCCTATTGGGCTTTTCCTGAATTATTGCCAAATCCTAAGTCAGTTGAATCTGTCAAAAGTATGGTCAAACGAAGTCAATCCTTTTTAAAGGAACTTGAAAAGAAGAATTATGAGAATGTATTGATTGTATGCCATGGTGGTATCATCCGTTCTTTATGTGGCTATCTAGAAGATCGTAAAAATGGTATTAAGTGGAGACCAAAGCCAAACAATTGTGAGATTCGTGTTTATGAATCCAATCATGGTAAGCATACATTCATTGAAACATTCAAGTAAGAGATGAAAAGAATAAATAAAACGAAATAGAAGTTTGGAGGTTACAAGTGCATGAAAATGGATAAGATGATGTGTGGAAGTAGAGAATTAGAATTCGCCATTTTTTGTATTGAAAATGTTGCGTCAAGACTTCATGTTGATGCACAAAATGTATATGTAGCCTTAAGCGAGCAGACAAACATTTTGAACGATTATATTATCCCAGAGTATGAGGTATTGCACACACAAAGTAAGGATTATATTGTGGATGATATTATTGACGTTATGCACGAAAGGGGTGTAAAGCTATGATCTTATATCATGGTTCATTTGTAGCGGTAAATCAGCCGGATTTGGTACATTCTAGAAAGAATGTAGATTTTGGAAAGGGCTTCTACGTAACTCCAATTTTTGAACAAGCAAAAAAATGGTGTAACCGATTTAAACGACGTGGCAAAGAAGGCATTGTATCACGATATATCTTTGATGAAGAATCATGTAAAGATTTAAAGGTATTGAAATTTGAGGCCTACTCAGAAGATTGGCTAGATTTCATTTTGAACTGCAGAAGCGGACAAGACGGTACAGATTATGATCTTATTGTTGGTGGTGTTGCGAATGATAAGGTGTTTAATACAGTAGAGCTGTATTTTGATGGATTCATTGATAAAGCAGAAGCCATTAAAAGGTTACAATATGAGAAACCCAATTTGCAGATAGCTTTTCGAACAATAAAGGCACTTTCATATCTGAAATTTGAGGGGAGTGAAAAACTATGAAGGCAAATCCAATTCTTTTGCAGAAGAAATATGCTCGTGTTGTAGAACTTTTTGCGAAAGAGAATAATGTTTCATTGGAAAAGGCTTTAGACATATTTTATCGGTCAAAGCTTTATCAACTCATGAGTGAAGGAGTATCCGATATGCACTGCATGAGTGACGAATATCTAGTTTGTGAACTCGAAGAAGAATGTAAGTATACAAAATAGCTTGCTTTCATGCATTATAAGAAAATGGATGTCATATGCAGAAGGTGTTCAACTGATTTCAAAAGATGAAAAGATTTATTGTCTTCCTGAAAAAAACAATCCTCCAAACCATCAGGGCCGGGAGGATTTTGTGTAGTTATGCAATATTTTTAATAAATGATAGCATCATTTACTGTGAATCCGTCAAGTGAGTTTTCTTTCACTTGAATGCAAATATAAGTGATACTTGAATCACTTGCAGCAAAGAATTGACGTTTTGCCGCAGGGCTAATTTTCAACCAGTCACCAGCAGTAATTTCGACAGTATCCCCATCAATGATAGCCGTTCCTTTTCCGGCAATAACCCCATAGATTTCTTCATTATTCTTATGAGAATGAACGAAAGGAACACTTGCACCAGCAAGAAAAGTATTAATACTTACTTCAGCACCGGTTAAAGAAAGTGCTTCATGAAGTTCTGTACGACCTTCATTACCAACATTGATTTTTTTGTAGTTTGACATTTGAATGACCTCCATTTTTATTTGCAACCTTGTTGCTTGATTATAGTATAATCATTTACGCATTCAAAAAATAGTACGCACCTTTTTGTTACTGTACATAATAAAATTAATGTGCCATAATCTATATGTAATGAGGTGACTGCATATGAAGAAAAAAAATGAGCTTCCGGCATGTCCTGTAGCAACATCAGTGTCCTTAATAGGCGGTAAATGGAAGTTAATGATAATAAGAAATTTAAGAAATCGTCCATGGAGATTCAATGAACTTCAAAGAGATTTAGAAGGAATTTCTCAAAAAGTACTAACTGATAGTCTAAGACAAATGATAGATGATGGTCTTGTGTATAGAAATGATTATCATGAGAATCCACCGAAAGTTTATTATGGACTTACAGACCTTGGAAAAGAAATGATGCCTATTATTGATGCATTGGTAGATTTTGGTAATTATTACAAAACGATTGTTGATTAATATAGGATCCCCTTAACGGATAAAGTGAACCAAAAATGAAAAAGGTTCACTTTTTTCATCAATATACTTAAGATAGAATGTAATGTGTTACACTATTTATATATAAAACATATGCTTATGAAAAGAAATGAGGAAATATATGAAATCATTAGTATATATAGATGCATGTATGCGTAAAGATTCTAGCACCCGCAGAATTGCCAAGCCAATTATTTCTTAGCTATCTGAAAGATATACTATTACGAAGTTTGTTTTAAATGAACTTCCTCTTGAAATTGTAAAGGAAGATCGTATTCAACAAAGAATGCATGGAAACTATGATCCATAATCATTATCATGGGCAAAGAAGATTCGTGATGCAGATCAAATCGTAATAGCTGCTCCGTTTTGGGATATGTCCTATCCGGCTGCACTTAAGAATTTTCTAGAATTCTGTTCCGTATTTAATGTTACTTTTAAAAGTGATGATAAAACTTGTTACGGTAATTGTAAGGCAGAAAAACTGTTGTATATCACTACATGCGGTATAGATATTTCTACCTATGATCCATTCGAACTGGCTACACCTTATTTAAAGACGCTAAGTTGGCTTTGGGTATTGGTCCTATGGATGTGATATCTGCACAGAACATGGACTATGTTTCGGATGATGAAGTAGAAAAGAAAGTGCAACAGGCTATAAAAACTGGATTACATCTTGTTGAAACTTGGTAAATCGTTTAACAATAAGAATAGAAAAGGAGTAAAAATTGTATGTTGACATATACTTATTTAGAAAAAGGAAAATTTGAGTTGATGGAAAAACCAAAACCGATACTTCTTCATGAAAGGGATGCGATTGTAAAAGTAACACTTGCGAGCATTTGTTCAAGTGATCTGCATATTAAACATGGTAGTGTTCCTCGTGCAGTACCTGGTATTACTGTTGGACATGAAATGGTTGGGATTGTAGAAGAAGTAGGAAGTAAAGTGACTCATGTAAAGCCTGGAGATCGTGTAACGGTGAATGTGGAAACATATTGTGGAGAATGTTTTTTCTGCAAGAATGGATTTGTGAATAATTGTACGGATGATAATGGAGGATGGGCTCTTGGCTGTCGTATTGATGGTGGACAAGCTGAATATGTGCGTGTTCCTTTTGCAGATCAAGGATTGAATAAAATCCCTGAACAAGTTAGTGATCGGCAGGCTTTGTTTGTAGGGGATGTGTTAGCTACAGGATATTGGGCAACTCGTATTTCTGAAATCAAAGAAGAGGATACTGCATTGATTATTGGTGCAGGTCCTACAGGTATTTGTACTTTATTGTGTGTGATGCTTCAAAAGCCAAAAAGAATAATCATGTGTGAAAAAGATGAACATCGTATTGAATTTATCCATGAACATTATCCGGAAGTTTTAACAGTAACTCCAGAAGAATGCAAAAACTTTGTACTAGAAAATAGTGATCATGGTGGAGCAGATGTTGTTCTTGAAGTTGCGGGCGTACCCTCTACTTTTCAGCTTGCATGGCAATGTGCAAGACCAAATGCGATTGTGACAATAGTCGCTTTATATGATGAACCACAAGTTTTACCACTTCCAGACATGTATGGAAAAAACTTGATCTTCAAAACAGGGGGTGTTGATGGTTGTGATTGTGAAAAGACTTTACAATTAATTGCACAAGGTAAGATCAATACAGAACCTTTGATTACACATACGTATCCTCTTAGTAAAATTGCCCAAGGGTATGATTTATTTGAAAATAAAAGAGATGGTGTAATTAAAGTGGCAATAGAGTGCTGATTTCAACTACAGAAAAAGGAATCCGATAATCATGTATTTCAACATGGTTTCAGGATTTCTTTTTTTGACATTTTTTAGCTGAATTAACTAATATAATAAGACATGTTTGTGAAAATTTATACCATATATTACAATAACAACATTAATTGCTTGCGAACGCAAGCAATTAATGTGTATAATAAAGAAAAGGAGTGATACTATGGCAAATACAACTGCTGTTTATGCTAGAATAGATACCAAACTTAAAGATAATGCCGAGAGCATTCTTTCTCAGCTTGGCATTTCTCCATCCAGTGCAATTCAGATGCTTTATAGCCAAATCGTACTGAAAAAAGGTATCCCATTTGATTTGAAGCTTCCTTCTTCTGAACCATTAGCTGTTGGTGCAATGACAAAAAAACAGTTAGACAAAGAGCTTCAAAAGGGAGTTGATTCCATCAATACTGGAAATGTGTATTCTGCAGATGAAGTAGATACAATACTCGCAAAAGAATTTGGAATATGATGAATAACTATAAAGTCAGCTATTCTGGAGAGGCACTTTCCGATTTACGTGAAATTTATTCTTATATTTCGTATGAACTTCTTGTTCCTAAAACTGCTGCCGCTCAAATAAAGCGTATTCGAGAAAAAATCCGTTCATTAGATTTTATGCCAGCTTGTCATGAGCTAGTTGGATGGGAGCCTTGGCAATCGATGAATATGCATCAGCTGCCTATAGATAATTATATTGCATATTATCTTGTTGATGACAAGACAAAGATGGTTATAATAACTCGAATATTCTATGGCGGCCGTGACATTAAAGGAATTATTAATTCAAATATATAAACTGAAATGGAACTTTTAACTAGGAGTTCCATTTTTAGTGTGCATTAAGATAGGTTTATTTGATAAAATAAAGACACAATGAATGACTAGGAGACAATTACGATGAATAAACAATACAATTATACAAATATCATAAATGAAACTCTAATATTGACTGTTGCGGTTGGAATTATTGGTGCAGCCGTCTATTTTTTTCTTGTGCCCAGTCATACTTCAGTAAGTAGTATTTCTGGATTGGGTATTATACTATCTAATTTTATACCTCTACCATTATCAGTCATCACCATGATTTTAAATGTCGTTTTATTGATTATTGGATTTTTGACTTGTGGTAAAGAATTTGGCGTAAAAACAGTATATACAAGTATTATGCTTCCTGTTTTTCTTGCATTTTTTGAAATTATTTTTCCAAATTTTGTATCTTTCACAAACAGTCAAGAACTCGATGTATTGTGCTACATTCTTGTAGTGAGCGTGGGACTGAGTATTTTATTTAATCGAAATGCTTCATCAGGTGGTCTTGATATTGTCGCAAAGATCATGAATAAATATCTGCATATGGAACTAGGAAAAGCAATGTCCTTATCGGGTATGTGTGTGGCCTTATCCGCAGCCCTTGTTTATGATAAGAAAACAGTTGTATTAAGTATTTTGGGCACTTATTTTAATGGCATTGTTCTAGATCACTTTATCTTTGATCATAATATTAAACGAAGAGTATGTATCATCACTCCAAAAGAAAAAGAGCTTCGTGAATTTATCATTCATGAACTACATAGTGGAGCAACCGTGTATGAAGCGTATGGTGCATACAACATGGAAAAGCGCAATGAAATCATCACAATCGTGGATAAAGCGGAATATCAAAAGTTGATGAAATTCATCAATACACTCGATCCAAAAGCATTTATCACTGTATATAATGTATCGGATATGCGATATCAACCAAAGATTTGAGTAAGGCAAGGCCTTACTTTTTTTCCTTTATTATGACCTATTTGGACAATACATTTGATTCTAAATGGCTAAATGATTAATATGAAGATAAGGAGATAGGGTATGGATAAAAGGGTAATTATTAATTGTGTAATCATAATTTTAATTTGGATTTGTAATCGTATGGCTTATTATTACTTATCGGGAAATACAAGTTTAATTGTGAGTGGCATAATCCTAATTATTGGCTGCTTAATAATGTGGGGGTTCAACCATGAATATCGATGAATATATAAGATTTGATGATATAAATAAACAATTTACCATTCCATCCGGTACATATTCTTATAGTGATGTAGTTCGTGTTTTTGTCTTAAATGAAAAGGCTAAAGGAAAGGGTATTCCATTTACGGCTATACTTCCTTCAGGACCATTACCATTTGGGATTCTACAAGATCCATATCTATTTGTTGGAGTAAAGGTTGTATAAAAGATGAAACTATTTTGGCCATATATGTTTCTAAAGAAAAGACGATGGTCAATATGAATCAATATATTAAAGATCGCAAGGTTGCAGAAAAGATAAAAGAGGTGATGAAAAAGAAGCTGAATCGATTTTAAGGGAAATTAAAAAAAGAATCGGTTAAGATTCTTTCTTCTTGTATTCAGATATAATTAATCCGGATAAAGTAAGTATGGTTCCAAGAACAATACATGGCGTAATCTTTTCATGTAGGATAATTACTGAAAAGATAATTGTGGCAATGGGGTTTAAATATACATATTGATTGGTTCTAACACTTCCTAATATGGAACAAGAATAGTTCCAAATCACAAAACATCCTGCACAAGCTACTACACCTAAGAAAAGTAGATTTAATAGATTGAGTGGGATTAGAATCTCATCCATGGATACATCAAATCCTAATATTGGAAGGCTGATTGTCATAAAGAAAAGTCCCCACGCAAAGATTCGTTTCGTATTTTGAATGGAAGTATGTCCTAATTCATTGACTTTCTTTAATACAACACTATAAATAGCCCACATGATGGCTGCCACAATGGTAAGAATATCTCCTTTTGGAGATAGGTGCATTTGTTGGCCATTGAAGCTAATGAAGAAGATTCCAATAAAGGCTACAATAAATCCTACCACAAAGTTCATTTTAAAAGGCTCATCCTTAAAACATAAATAGGCAAGTATCGAAGTAAAGAATGGAGCTATCGATATTATGACACCTACATTTGTGGCATATGTATAGACTAGAGCTGTACTTTCTATAAAGTAATATAAGAAAACACCGGTTAATCCACTTAGAATATACCAAATCTCATCTTTTCTATTTTTTAGTTTTAATATTTTAGGACTTAAAATGCATAGCGTTAAAAAACCAATTAAAAAGCGTATAAATAACAGTTCAATGGGTGTGAAACTATCTAAAAGAATCTTACTCGATACAAAGGTAGAACCCCAAATCATAATGCACACAAAAGCTAAAATATGTCCGATCATTGTTTTATTTTTCATGCCAAATAATTATAACAAGAGGCTATGTCACAACAAACAGTTGATAAATAGCCATTTTTATAGGGGAGTATCAGA
>NZ_JAHQVB010000161.1 GCF_019052655.1 Holdemanella porci | reverse complement strand
TAAGGAGATCAGCAACTGGGGTATTCGTCTCATCCCTGTTGCCTTGACTTTCTTTATCCTATGGTTGGGTATTCATATATTCCGTAAGTACAGTCAGAAATTCGCGGAGGTGCTGTGATGAATAACGCACAAGAGGGCACGATGGACAATCGTAAGACTGTGCTGAAAGTTGAGCACGTAGCCAAATCATTTCGGTTGCCGACGGAGCAGGCGTCAGGCCTGAAACAGGCCGTTATCAACTGGACTAAAGGAATTAGCGGATACAAGATGCAGCATGTGCTGCGCGATATCAACTTTGAGGTCAAAGAAGGGGATTTCTTTGGCGTTGTCGGTCGAAACGGAAGCGGAAAATCGACACTGTTGAAGTTGATTTCGGGCATTTATATGCCGGATCAAGGTTCAATCTCTGTTGACGGGAAACTGGTCTCATTCATTGAGCTTGGCGTTGGTTTCAATCCTGAACTGACCGGTCGAGAGAATGTGTACCTTAACGGTGCCCTTTTAGGATTTAGCCAAGAAGAAATCGATGCAATGTTTTTTTTTTTTTT
>NZ_JAHQVB010000027.1 GCF_019052655.1 Holdemanella porci | reverse complement strand
TTGCACCCTTTTGTACTTCTAACTTCTTGTTTTTATAAATTTTATTTTCAGATTAACCTCTTCTAAAACAATAACTTATTTATTACTAATATATAACCAAAACTTTCATTACACAAACAACCTAGGAAAAGAAAAAAAGTGTCATAAGACACTTTATCATTATTTACGGTTTGCGTTTACCGATTTCATGATTTGACGAATCTGTGCTTCACTAGGTTTACGTCCCATTTGTAAGAACATTGCACGAATCATCTTTTCATTAATTGGTGGATTTTCTTTAATTTCTTTTTCAAACTTCTTACGAGTGAAGTAGAAAGTAACCAAGCCACCAATGATGGCTCCCACTATCGTATATAAAATTGATGCAACCATGTTTTAGTCAACCTCACTATCTACTCATCTATTTTACTATCTTTTTGGTGTTTTGACAATATGAATTGACCACTATATTCCGTTAAAATAACGGAAACAAAGATCAAAAGTCCCCCTAAAATCATAATTGGACTTTTCTCTTCATGCAACAATAAAAATCCAAATACATTCGCAAATAAGGATTCTGTACATAAAAGAACACTCGCACTTGATGCATCTGTATATTTTTGTGCCAAAGTCTGAAGTTGAAATGCCAAGAACGTTGCTACTATGATCATATAAGCACAACTCATGTACGCATGTGCAGTGATTGTTTGTGGTATCGTTTCTAAACTTAAGGCTAGTGGAATCGAAAGGATAGCCGCAACACTCATTTGTACAGCATTGATCGCAATTGAATTCGAATTTTCTGTCGCATACTCTAAAGATATGATGTGACACGCAAAGAAGAAGGCACATGCTAAAGATAGACTATCGCCAAAACTAAATGAGAAATACCCTTTAGATAAGCTTAGACAGGCAATTCCTGCAAGACAAACAACACTTGCCGCAAGTTGACGATTGCTCGGTTTATTTTTCCATAATAGCCATACAATATAGGGTACAAGAACGACGTTGACAGCTGTTAAAAAGGCATTTTGACCTGTATTCGTTAAGAATAAGCCAAAGGTTTGAAACGCAAAAGCAAAGTACATTAAAACACCTGAAATACTTCCACGAAATAAGGCTTCCCTAGAAATCTTTGCACGACTGACTAAACATACAATAATACTAACGATGCTAGCGCCAATAAAACGAATCATTAAAACAGTAAAAGGATCAAATGTTTGCAAAGCTGCATCGGTCGCAATAAAACCGCCACCCCAAATGGCCGCAACCAAAAGGCATACTAAATTAGCTTGTTGTTTACTCATGCTTTTTCCTCATCAAATAAAGAGGGTTGTTCAAAATCATCTTGTTTGACCCAAGAACCATCCGTAATATTTTCAAGTGGTGAGACCCACTCAAACTTGTCTACTTTGCCTAGTGGTGAAGAGAATGTGGATTGGGCATTCATCAAACTGATTTCTTTGGCCTCAAAGCGCATAATATCTTCTGCATAAATTTCAAATGGTGTATTTAAATCAACCATATGTACATTTAATATCACATTTGGATTGGACTTCACTAACTTACAAATACGATTTCCTTTCGCCGGACGATTTAATGCCGCAATCTCCGTTTGTTTCATACGCTTTAAAGAAAGGGTTGTCGTAGAAACTAAGACTTGTTCCTCACGATTTTGACTAACACAAATAGAAGCTACGCAATCATCCTTTGATAGATTCATCGCCTTCACACCTTTGGATTTATTTGAAACCAACGGAATTTGTTCAACCGGATACATCAAGCCATAGCCTTGTTCACTTACCAGAATGACGTGATCATCTGGTTTATAAGATAAAGATACATTAATCATTTCGTCCATAGCCCCAATCTTCATACATGCCATTGTTTTATTAGAACGTGAAACTTCAAATTCTTTTAATTCAGTACGCTTGATCATACCATGACGACTTGCACTTATAACATGAACTCCTGTTTTAAAGGAATCCAATACATAGGCTGCGATAATTTTTTCACTTGAATCCATCTTAATATAATTTGAGATATGACCACCCAAATCTTTCCATTTTGCCTCTTCAATCTGATAAACCGGAATATATCCATATGTGCCACGGTTTGTGAAGAAAACTAATGTCTGTAATGTATGACTCGCTCCGTAACAAACTAATGAATCTGTATCTTTTCGTTGTGTCATGGATTCACTAGAAGCATTATAGCTTCGCATAGATACACGCTTGATATAGCCATCACGCGTAATTGTGATCATACATTCTTCTTTGGAGATCATAGCCTTTTCATCAATTACGATTTCTTTCACTTCATGTACAATATCCGAAAGACGAGGTGTATTAAATTCTTCATTCACCTTTTCTAATTCTTCCACCATGACTTTATGAAGTTCATTCTTATTTGAAATGATTTTTTCTAATTGGACAATGTCACATTGTAGTTGTTTAAATTCTGCCTTTAATTCTTTAACATCTGTATTTGTTAAACGATATAAGCGCATTACGACAATAGCTTCTGCTTGTTTTTCTGTAAAGTCAAAACGTTCAATCAAATTCTTTTTGGCGTGGGCCTTATCTTTTGATTTACGAATGATACGAATGATCTCATCCATTACACTTACAGCTTTGATCAAGCCTTCTAATATGTGTGCACGATCTTTTTTAGAGGCTAAATCATATTTACTTCTACGAATCACTACATCTTCTCTGTGGTTGATAAAGGCATCTAACATCATGGCTAATGACATTTGTACGGGTGCCTTGTTCACAATCGCAATGACGTTGTAATTGTATGATATTTGAAGATCTGTATTTTTATATAAATAGTTTAAGATCTGTTCATCATTACTATCTTTTTTAAGATCCACGACAATTCTTAATCCCGTACGATCACTTTCGTCACGCACATCTAAAATGCCATCGATTTTTTTATTTAAACGAATCTCATCAATTTTCTTTACCAAGTTCGACTTGATTACTTCATAAGGAATCTCATGAATCACAATTTGTTTAATTGTACGTGTTGGTACAATTTCCACTTTAGAACGAATTAAAATACGTCCACGACCTGTTTTAAAGGCTTGTTTGATTCCGTCAAGTCCCATCACGATGCCGCCTGTAGGAAAGTCAGGACCTTTCACAAACTGCATCAATTCTTCTAATGAACAATCGGGGTGTGAAATACGATAAATACTTGCTTGTACAACCTCATTTAAATTGTGAGGTGGAATATTTGTGGCATATCCAGCTGCAATACCTGTAATACCATTGACTAATAAGTTAGGAAAGCGTGCTGGAAGTACAGTTGGTTCCATCTTCTCATCGGAAAAGTTGGGTGCCCATTCCACTGTATCTTTATCAATGTCCTGCAACAAAAAATCACTAATTTTGGCTAAACGCGCTTCTGTATAACGCATCGCAGCCGCCGGATCGTCATCGATAGATCCATTGTTTCCTTGCATGTCAATTAAAGGATTAGTAATCTTCCAATTTTGTGACATACGAACCATCGCATCATATACAGAGCTATCCCCATGAGGGTGATAGTTACCAATGACGTTACCGACTGTTTTTGCGGATTTATGATATGGCTTGTTATAAGTATTCCCATCTTCATACATCGCATATAAAATACGTCTTTGTACTGGCTTTAAGCCATCTCTTGCATCTGGTAAAGCACGCTCTTGAATAATATATTTAGAATACCTGGCGAAACGATCGGCCATGATATCTTCTAAAGAATTCTTTAAAACATTATGTTTTACTTCTTTTTCTTTCACGCATTTACCTCCTTATAATCATCTTCTAGAGTAAATACAACATTGTCTTCGATCCAATTACGGCGAAGCTCTGCCTTATCTCCCATTAATTCAGTCACTCTTTTTTCAGCCATCATCGCATTTTCAATGGTCACACAAAGTAAAGTTCTTGATTCAGGATTCATTGTGGTATCCCAAAGCTGAGTGGCATTCATTTCACCAAGACCTTTATATCGTGTAATGGTGTAACCATTTTTTAATTCGTTTTTTTTCTCATCTAATTCTTCATTTGTATATAAATAGTATTCTTTACCCGCCTTGGCAATCCGATATAGTGGTGGCAAGGCAATATACAACATTTCATGCGTAATTAAATCACGCATATAACGATAGAAGAATGTCAATAATAAGTTTTGAATGTGAGCTCCATCATCATCGGCATCGGTCATGATAATGACTTTATAGTAGTTTGAATCTTCAGCCGTAAAATTTGCACCTACACCAGCACCTAAAGCATGAATAATGGTATTTAATTCTTCATTCTTTTCGATAGCTTCAAGACTTGCCTTTTCTGTATTCAATACTTTACCACGCAAAGGAAGAATCGCTTGGTATTTTGAATCACGGCCCTGTTTTGCAGAACCACCCGCAGAATCTCCTTCGACTAGATATAATTCTTTTCTTCTGGCATCCTTACTTTGAGCCGATGCCAACTTTCCAGATAACACTCTTTCCGAACGATTTTTTCCTTTTCCATTACGAATATCGGCACGTGCTTTTCTTGCGGCATTACGAGCTTGAGCTGCCTTGATGATCTTACGTACTAGAGCATTGGCAACCTCTTTATTTTCTTCCAAGAAGTAACGAAGGTTTTCCGACACCACCGTTTCTGTTGCTGGCTTAGCTTCTGGAGTACCTAACTTTTCTTTGGTTTGCCCTTCAAATTGTAGATAATCTTCTGGAATTGTCAGATTGATGACTAATGTCAAACCTTCTCTGACATCATTCCCTTCAAATCCTTTATCTTTTTCTTTTAAGAAACCATTCTTACGAGCATATTCATTAAAGACTTTCGTAAAAGCTTGTTTCGCACCTGTTTCATGAGATCCGCCATCACGCGTACGAACCATGTTTGTGAATGAGAAAATGTTCTCTTGATATTCATCTGTATATTGGAAACATCCTTCTACAATGATCTGGTTACTTTCACCTCTAAAACTAATTGGATCATGCATTGGTGTATGATCTTGATTTACTTCTTCAATAAAGGCTTTTAATCCATCTTCATATTGGTAAACGACTTCTCTTTCCTCTTTTCGCTTATCGCGTACAATCATTTTTAACCCTTTTAATAAGAAAGCATCTTCTTGGGCTCGTTCACAAATGGTTGAATATGAAAAGTGAACCGATTTAAAAATAGATGGATCCGGTTTAAAGGAAACAATACTTCCGGTATGATTGGTTTTTCCTACTTTTTCAAGTTTTCCAATCTTACTTCCCCCGTTTTCAAAAGTCATACTCCATACATCTTTTCCATCATGTACCATAACTTTGCACCATGTACAAAGAGCGTTCACAACACTTGCACCTACACCATGCAAACCTCCAGCACTTGTATAGCCTCCATGACTTGTAAATTTACCACCAGCATGCAGAATGGTAAAAATAACTTGAAGTGTACTCACCCCTGATTTATGTTTTCCAACAGGCATTCCACGCCCGTGGTCTTCTACTGTAACACTGCCATCTTTTTCTAGTATAATTGTGATTTCATCGCCATAGCCATTTAAAGCTTCATCAATCGCATTATCGACAATTTCCCATACTAGATGATGCAGACCTTTTGAATCGGTAGATCCAATATACATTCCTGGACGCTTTCTTACGGCATCCAAACCTTCTAAAATAACGATACTACTTTCATCATATTGTTGTTTTGGCATACTATCCCTACTTTCCAACGTAATTTTTATTATATCAACAAATCAAAAAAAGTGCACATAAATTCCGTCAAATCCATCTCATTATACGCGCCGTATAGACACTATACATGTACATTTCAGGCATTTAACATACCTCATACTTAAACTATTTCAAGAGTTCCCATCATACTTTCTTGATTATACCTAAATTCATTAAAGTGAGTTTCAATGCTCATTTATGAATATATATTTTAAATCCACACTATTTATGTCAAATTATTAATTTTTCCATACAATTCTCGACTAAGTGGATCAAAACTGCTAAAATAAATTTCGAGGTGGAAGAGATGAAAACTATTTTATGTATTTTTTTAGGTTACTTATTAGGATCTTTACCCTTCGCATTGATCATTGGTAAAGTTTTCTATCATACAGACATTCGCCAATATGGCTCAGGAAATCTAGGTGGAACGAACGCAGGAAGAGTTCTTGGAAAAAGAGCGGGAATTTCTGTCATTGTGTTTGATGTATTAAAAGTTGTTCTTGCGATTGCGATCGCAACACTAGTATCGAAAGTGGCTGGTATCTGGACAGGACTTGCCTGCTGCATCGGACATTGTTATCCAGTCTTCGCAAAATTCCATGGAGGAAAAGCTGTTAGTACAATGTTCGGCTTCTTGTTTTCTACAAGCATCTTCTTATTTCAAGACGCAAGCTACTTACTTGTACCATTTGGCATGTTTCTAGTTGTCCTATATCTATTTAAATATGTATCTTTGGCCAGTATGTGTGCAGCCATCGCAAGCAGCTTATATATTACGGCATTGATGCTAGGATTCAACGTGGAAAGTATTTCAGTTATTGCCGCAAGCTGGCTAATGACAGTTCTTGTGATTTACAGACATCGTACAAACATTGAAAAAATCAAAAAGGGTACAGAAAATACAATTTCATGGTTATAGAAAGTTTTTTAAGAAACTTTCTTTTTTTTATGTCTTTTTCACATTAGAATCGTATCATAGTATGTATGAACTATTTATACTACGAATACAAATCCAGTACTGTTTGCACTGTTAAAGAAGATGAAAAGTTATACTACAAGAGTTTAAGCACGCAAAATTATTTAAACGAAAAATGCTTATTAAATGGATCCACCCTTAAAGGAAGACAAGAAGCCTTTGTGTATCAAATGAAAGTTAAAAAATATATTCCTGTTGTTGTATCCATTTCAAGAAAGGAGATCTACTTTCCCAACAAATCGAAAAAAGCACATGACTGTATCTGGATCAATTATGCCAATATTAAAGACGTCACTTACTTTGAGTCCACTTGCACAATCACATTTCATGATGGTTCCAAACTCGATTGTGAGCATCCCAAACGAATTCAACAAACGCTAAAACAAATTTTCCGCTACCTAAATAAAAATACACCGGATTAACCGGTGTATTAGTGGCAACCTCCACCACATGATGAACAATCATGTGAGCAACTTGATTGTTGCATTTGTTCTTCATGACGAAGTGTATTTACGCCAAGACCCTCAATACATACTCTGGCATTATCGGCTAAATTCGATACTTCCACAATTGTACATGCTGGGAATGGTTCATCGACAAAGTTTTTGAATGTATTCAAGAATGCTTCTTTATCCTCGATATTCTTTAAATACACAGTGAACTTCACAACATGGTGAAGCTGTAAACCATAGTTTGATAAAACATCAATCACCTTATTGATAGCTGTAATTGTCTGTTCCTGAATGCTTTCACCAAGTCCAGTCTGACCACTTAAATAAAAGAAGTCTCCTAATTGAACCATATTTGAAACACAAGATGTTCCCTCTTGTTTTCCTGCTGATTTTAAAAATATATTCATAGTACTAAATTCCTTTCTTCTCCTATTATATAGAATCTACGCCATCTTCTAAAGTGTTTTGCACTAAAATTTCTCTAGGCTTACTTCCTCTTGCAGGACCAATGATACCATTTGCCTCTAAAACATCCATCAATCTTGCCGCTCTAGAATAACCCACAGAGAACTTTCTTTGAATCAAAGACGTACTTGCCTTTCTAGATGCAATCACAAAACGCTTCACTTCCTCATACAAAGGATCGGCCGTAACATTTCCCGCTTCATTTCCTTGATTTTGTAAATCTTTTAATTGAATAAAGGCATCATCATATTTTGGTCTTGCCTGCGATTTCACAAATGCACAAATGTTATTAACTTCTTCATCCTTAATAAAGACACCCTGGATACGACGAGGACTCGTCTCACCATTTGGTAAATACAACATATCTCCATTTCCTAGTAAACGCTCTGCTCCAGCTTGATCCAAAATCGTTCTTGAATCGACAGCTTGTGATACCGCAAACGCAATACGACTTGGAATATTTGCCTTAATAACACCTGTAATGACATCCACACTCGGTCTTTGTGTGGCAACAATCAAATGAATACCTGCGGCACGAGCAAGTTGTGTAATTCTTTGAATACTTGCTTCAACTTCTTTAGCTGCCACCAACATCAAGTCGGCTAACTCATCAATAATAATCACAATACGAGGCAATACTTTTAAATGATCATTCTCATGATTTTTGACATACTCATTATATGCCGTAATATTACGAACACCTAATTCACCAAACAAGTCATAACGACGGTCCATCATTTCTACAATGACCTTTAATGCCTTATTGGCAAGATCACCATCCGTAATCACTGGTGATAATAAATGTGGTACATCATTATATGGAGTAAACTCTACTTTTTTAGGATCAATCAAAACTAATTTTACTTCATCTGGCTTTGTTCGCATTAAAATAGAAGAAATAATCGCATTGACACAAACCGATTTACCACTACCCGTAGCTCCTGCAATCAATAAGTGTGGCATACGATTTAATTCCCCATAGACATTATTTCCCATTAAGTCTTTTCCTAAACAGAAAAGTAACTTTTTATCTTTCATCGAATCCGGTATTGTACGCATCAAATCCTTCATCTGAACACTTGTCTTTTCAACGTTTGGAATTTCGATTCCAACACTTGCCTTACCCGGGATTGGTGCTTCAATACGAATATCCTTAGCCGCAAGCCCCATCTTGATATCATTTTGTAAGTTACTGATTTTATTCACACGAACACCAAGTTCTGGCTTGATTTCAAATTTTGTGACACTTGGACCAATATGAATCTGTACAAGCTTAGCCTCCACACCAAATTCATGTAAGATCTCAATCAGTTTTTCACCTTTTTCCTTCGCTGTAGTCACATTCGCGTTGGATCTTGATTTTCTTTCCATATCCTCTAAAACATTTAATTTTGGAAGCTTATAGTTTTTAAAACCTGAATTTTCATCCGCAACATAATGTTTAGGTTCAACCCTTTCTACAATACCCTCATTGACAACAGGAACTTCTTTTTTGGTCTCTTCAGGACTCGGTTCATCATCCACATCCACCATAAAGCTTGGCTTTCTAGGTTCTAAATCACCAATAATCAAAGGCTCATCCATTTCTTTTTCTTCATTCACAGCATCTGGTTGTAATGGTTTTACAGGATCGGCATTAATAATTTGAAAACTCGATTCATTTGTATCTACATCTTCAAAAATAAAGTTTTTACGATCAATCGAAACAGGTGTTTCCTTGATTGGAGCACTCTTCATTACTTTTTTAGGTTTTCTTTCAAAACCTACAATTTTTTCATAACCAAGCATTAAGATAGCTAGCACAAAAAACAGTAGTACCATGACATAGGTTCCAGAATAATCGAATAATGACTGAAAAAGACATAGCAACAAAGCTCCTGTTAATCCAGAATATATTTTCAAATGACCTGTAATAATATTACCGGCATTTTCCATAATATATTTTAAGCCATAGCTACCTGGGTGTGGTTTAAACTCTATAATTGAAGAAATCAAACTTAAGCCAAGTGCCAAAAATAAGATTCCAAACATATAACGCTTACGAATCACAGGCTGTTCCTTATGGAAAATAAGAACGGCACACAAGGTAGCATTCAAAATAAATAATCCATTTGTTAAAGCTCCAAATAAGAATTCAAAGAAATGTTTTAAAAAAGCTCCTACAATGCCAAATTCTAAAACGACAATAAAACTAATACATATCATACAAATAAGGAAACACAAACGAAATAAGTTTGAGTGCAACCAAGACGTTTGTGTTTTCTTTTTCGTAGATTTTCTTCGTGTTGTTTTTTTTCTGGCTTTTGCCATACTTACCCCACTTTCTACTTATTTAAGTTTATTTCTAAAATAACCGGTAAAATCATCGGTCTTTTTGCGGTTTGTTTATAAAGATATTTAGAAACCTTATCACGAATCAAGTTCCGCGTTTCTAAATTGTCATACGTTTTATTTTCAACCGCCTCGTTGATCGTATCTTCCATAATTTTAGCTACATCACCCGTGATGTATTCTGCATCACGCAAATAAATCAATCCACGACTTTGTACATCTGGACCATTAATGATTTTCTTTGTCTTTGCGTTGATACCAATTGCTAAAATCATGACACCATCCGTACTCAAAGTTTCACGATCTTTTAATACGACACCCGCCATATCCCAGTTTTCTTTTCCATCAATCATTGTTTCATGGAGCTCTAATTCTATGGCGCAAGAAACCAATTTACGATTTTCAAAAGTGGCAACCTGTCCATTATCTAAAATGATAATGCGACTTGGATCATATCCCATTTCACCCGCAATCTGTGAATTCATGTGCAACAAACGATATTCCCCTTTGATTGGAATATAGTATTTTGGTTTTGTAAGGAAGATCATCATTTTCAAATCCTCTTTACTAGGGTGCATACTCAAAACATTCTTATCTAGGACGATGATTTCACCCTCTTTTTTGTACATGTCATTTTCCATGCTCTTGAATTCATTTTCAACACCAGGTACAACTGGACTTGCGACCACAATGACATCATCCTGATCAAACACCATAGATTCTAATTCATTGTTGGCAATGTTGTTGATAGTTTTGAATAAAGATTTACCTTGCCCTGAAATGATTACGACAACATCTTTCATTGAGTTATCAAAATCAGCTGGATCAATCACTAAAGAAGGATCCATCTCATACCCAATTTCTTTTAATCGTCCTACTAAATCACGTAATTCTTTTGAATAGAATACCATCTTACGACGACTTGCCATACAACAATCAATGATTTCCTGAATACGATATACACTTTGTGTATACACACTCACAAAGACACGCTTATTTTCATGTGTTTCTAAAACCTGTAAAAGCTTAGGGGAAATACGATGACTCGGAGAAGTGTGTCCACTTCTTTCTGCCCCTTTACTTTCCTGCAACAAAACCAATACACCTTCGTTACCAAGTTCTGAAATCGTTGTGAAATCAGCACGATATGCATCATCTAAATCATCATAGTCTTCAATAAATTCACCAGAATATACAATATAGCCTTGATTTGTACCAATCGCTAAACCAAATGTTCCTGGATACGCATGCGTAATTGGGAAGAAAACAACTCTTCTTTTGCCGATACGCTTTTTGTCATTACGCTTTACAGAATGTACACGCACACCTGTAATATGTTCCTGACGAATCATTTTCTGTACTTCTTTTACAGCTAATGGAGCGGTATAAACATCACAAGGGACTTGTTTTAATAAATATGGTAAAGCTCCCATTACGTCATCATGACCATGCGTAATAAAAATACCCACAACACGATTTTTATTTTCAACTAAATACGTAAAATCCTGAATAATAAACTCGATACCTAATGACTCCTTGTTGTCAGGAAACTTGATACCCGCCTCTATTACATAGATGGATTCATCCACCTCCACACAGAATAAATTTTTACCATCTTCATCTAAACCACCAAGGGCAAAGATACGGATTTTTTCAGTTAATGAAGGAATTTTTTCTTCTTTCATATTATCTCCTTTTAAATAGTATTATTTTTCTAAATTATATCACACCGCAACGCCATCTAAAGAGAAACTTTTCGCCTCTGTAATTTTAACTTCTACAAAATCTCCAGGCTGAATATTTTCACCTTTAAAGTTAACTAATTTTTGGGTGTCTGTATATCCAGAATATACCTTTTCATTCTTCTTACTTAAGCCATCCACTAATACGGTAACAGTACGACCAACATAAGCTTTATTCTTTTCTAAAGCCAAATCATTCCATGTTTTATTTAATTTCGCTAAACGCTTTCTCTTTGTCTCCATATCAATCGAGTCATGCATACGACTAGCTGGTGTACCAGGTCTTGCTGAGAAAATAAATGTAAAGGCATTATCGTATTTACAATAACGAACCACATCTAGAGTGTGTTCAAACTGCTCATCGGTTTCATTTGGGAAACCAACAATGATATCTGTTGAAACAGAAACATTTGGAATTGTATTGACAATCTTATCATATAAAGCTAAGTATGATTCTTTTGTATAACGACGACCCATTAACTTAAGTACATCATCATCTCCTGATTGTAGTGGCAAATGAATAAATGGCATGATATTGTCATATTTTGCGATTATATCAATCATTTCTTCAGAGAAATCCCAAGGGTGACTTGTTGTAAAACGAACACGAGGAATGCCAATTTTAGCAACTTCTTCTAATAATGTTGCAAAATCCTGTTCATTATCCATATCTTTTCCATACGCATTTACGTTTTGTCCAAGCAATGTGATTTCCTTATAACCCTCATTCTTAAGTTGTTGAACCTCTTTTAAGATTTCAGACATCTTACGTGAACGCTGTTTACCACGAGTATAAGGAACAATACAATATGTACAGAATTTGTCACAACCATACATAATATTGACCCAAGCCTTGAATGTTCCAAAACGGTGTACCGGTAGATTTTCGTAAACCTCTCCTTCTTTAGAGTAAATCTTTACAACTTTTTTACCCTCAACCATACAACTATAAAGCATGCTAGGAAGCTCTTGAATATTGTGTGTTCCAAACAATAAACGAACTTGAGGATATTTCGTTAATAAAGTTTCAACTAAACCTTCCTCTTGTGCCATACATCCACAAACACCAATCACAAGATCTTTGTTTTCGCGATATAAACGTTTGAAGTTACCAATCTCACCCAATACTTTTTCTTCCGCATTTTGACGAATTGCACAAGTATTGATAATTATGACATCACTGCCTTCAGCCGTTTCATTAGGTACAAATCCTAGTTCATCTAAAATACCAGCCAATGTTTCACTATCACGCTCATTAGCCTGGCAGCCATATGTAGAAATAAAATATTTTTTTCCTCTTCCCATCATACGAGCCGCTTCAGGAATATTAAATGTATCAATACGATCTATTGTATTTGTAGTACGCTTTTGTGCTTCTTTTAAATCGGGTAATACCCATCCTGGTTTTTGTTTCATGTGATCTCCTTTCGAAAAAAAATGCCAAGCACTAAGCTTGGCAAATGTGTTAAAATTTGAATTACTGGTTGATTGCTCCAACAGGGCAAGTTCCTACGCATGAACCGCAGTCGATGCAAGTTCCTTCGTCACAAACTGATTTTCCTTCATCGTCTAATGAAAGAGCTCCTACAGGACATCCTCCTACACAAGCACCACATCCGATGCAAGCATCTTTATCGATATTTACTGCCATTGTTATTTCCTCCTTGTTTATTAATTTATACTCAAATTATAACTATAACCAAGTAGTGAATCAAGACAGTTTAGTAAGTGTAGGCTTACCGTAATTCATTTACCAAACTAAAAAATTGAAGTCGGGACTAAAGCCCGACATTTTTATTTTGCGTATTCCTGGGCACGTGTCTCACGAATAACATTAACTTTAATTTGACCTGGATATGTCAATTCAGATTCAATCTTATCACGGATATCACGAGCTAATTTTACACAAGTCAAGTCATCCACGTGTTCTGGATTTACAAGTACACGAATTTCACGACCTGCCTGAATCGCAAACGCATTTGAAACACCCTCAAATCCATTTGCAATTTTCTCTAAGTTTTCAAGACGGTTGATATAAGCCTGAGCACTTTCTTTACGTGCACCAGGTCTTGCAGCACTAATTGTATCTGCTGCGATAACCAAATGACTAGTCAAGAACTTAGGTTCTACATCCCCATGGTGTGAGTGGATCGCATTTAACACAATTTCTTTTTCACCATGCTTCTTACAGAACTTGTATCCCAATTCAACATGAGATCCATCTTGCTGCTCAATATTCAATGCCTTACCAATATCGTGCAACAATCCAGCACGTTTGGCAATTTGCTGATTCAATCCAAGTTCAGCTGCCATGCATCCAGCGATATAGGCAACTTCCATAGAATGCTGCAAAGCATTTTGTCCATAAGAATAACGATATTTTAATGTACCAATCAATTTTACAATTTCACGATCAATACGACCAATCCCCAATTTAAAGATAGCTTCCTCACCAGCCTTCATGATCTCTTGATCAATTTCATTCTGGTATTTCTTAACAACATCTTCAATTCGTCCCGGTTGAATTCTTCCATCACGAATCAAGTGTTCCAAAGCTAAACGAGCCACTTCACGACGTACTGGATTAAAACATGTAATTGTAATCAAATCTGGGGTATCATCGATGTTTAATTCAACACCTGTTGCCTGTTCAAAACAACGAATATTACGTCCTTCACGACCAATGATACGTCCCTTCATTTCTTCACCAGGTAAAGAAACAACACTGACTGTCTTTTCTTGAGTTTCCTGCTGAGACATACGCTCAATAGCTAAGGCAATGATATTCTGTGCTTTTTCATTGGCAGTAGCCTTTGCCTCATCCTCTTTATCTTTGATATACGCAATTGTTTCATGTTCCATTTTCTTTTCCACAATCGCAAATAATTCATCTTTTGCTGCCTGGCTTGACATTTTGGCAACACTTTCTAAAACGACAACTTGTTTGTCGATTTCTTCTTGTAATTTCTTCTCTTTTTCGTCTAATGATGTCAGTTTGTCAGCAACACTTTTCATCTTTTCATTAATCTGACGCTCTTTTTGATTTAACGCTTCATCACGAAAATTCAAGTTATCTTCTCTACGCAATAACTTGTTCTCTAATTCCATTGATTCTTGTTTACGTTCTTTAATTTCTTTTTCAGCTTCTACGCGCAAATCATGAGCCTGTGTCTTTCCGTCTAACACAGCTTGTTTTACACGTGATTCCGCTTCATTTTGAGCTTCTTTTAAAATCTGTTCTGCTTTTTGCTGATTCTTATTTAAACCTGCTTTGGAAAGTCCGACCATACAGCCAGATCCAATCGCAAGACCTGCGACACCAGACAAAACGATCCATAGTACATCCATACTATTTCCTCCTTTTCGTCCTTTGTTCTAGGTAAAACCAAAAATATTATACACGAAAACAGGTATAAAGTCTATCAACTCAACATCCAAAATAAAAGATGTTTGCCTAGACAAACATCTTATAATAAAGCACGAATCGCAAAGAAGATCAAAACAAATGCACCTAATACGATTCGATACCATCCAAATACTTTGAAATCGTGTTTTTTTATGTATGACATTAAGAAGCGAATCACAAAAATAGATACAAAAAATGCCACAACCATACCAATCACTAGAATAAAGAATTCTAGAACACTAAACGCAAACCCAAATTTCACCAACTTCAATAGACTCGCTCCAAACATAACTGGAATCGCTAAGAAAAAAGTAAATTCTGCAGCTACTGCACGACCAACACCAATCATCAATCCACCAACAATCGTAGCCCCTGATCTTGAAGTTCCTGGAAGTACAGCTGCCACAACTTGAAACAAGCCAATAATCAATGCATCTTTATAAGATAAAGCAGATAAACTATTTACACTAGGACACATATCTTTATTACGGTTTTCAATATAAATAAACGCAACACCCACTAAAATCAACATAATTGCTACGACAAAGCCATTATATAAGTGTGCATCGATCCAATCATCCAATGCCAAACCAATAATTGCCGCAGGAATTGTAGCTACTAAAATCTTAGACCATAAGATCCAGATAGATTTCACAGAAGTATATTTTCCTTCTTTATTTTTTCTAAATGGGAAAATTTTATTCCAGTATAAAACAACAACCGCAAGAATGGCCCCTAACTGGATTACGACAAGAAACATACCCCAGAATGATTTTGATACATTCATAGGCATGATTTCTTCTAATAAAATCATATGTCCTGTTGAACTAATTGGAAGCCATTCGGTAATCCCCTCAACAATACCATACAATATCGATTTTAAAATCTCGATCATACTATCCTCCATACTACAGAAAAAGCCAGGAAATCCTGGCTACATTTTTACTTTTCAACGATTTGTTTGCCGTTGTATTCGCCACAAGAGCACATCTTGTGAGCAAGTTTATATTCACCACAATTTGGACAACGAGTCAACGCTGGTTTCACCAATTTGTAATGTGTTCTACGTTTTGCTTTACGTGTCTTTGAATTTCTTCTCTGTTGAACTGCCATGCTTGCACCTCCTAGTCATCATCCAGTTTGAAATCATTTAGTTTTTCCCATCGTGGATCAATTTTTGGCTCTTCTTTATCTTGATCCGATAAAAGCTGCCAACCATCTCCCTTTGGATATTGATCTCGAGGTAAACGAGTGATACTCATTGGAGCCTCATATAATATCGCCTGGAAAATCTCTGGGTTAATATCGATTGTCTCTTTTTTCACCACGATAATTTCCTGATCTTCTGCATCCTGTACAGGAACAAAAGAATACGTTTGTTGCGACTCCGCCTCAAATGGAAAATCAATATCTTCGTTTGTGATGGAATCTAGAACAATCATCGTTCCATCCATTCTCAAATCACTCGATACGAAATTCATTCCGTCAAACTCTAATGTACCCGTAACATGTACATCTGGAATAGACTTGACAGAAGTATGATGAAGCAGATCGTTTTCTTCAACCGCAATCCACTCATCAATTTCAATAATATGGTTTTTTGCATTTAAGAAGTCTTTTCTATTAAATTTCACGATCTTCACCTCATGTCGCACTTGATATTATAATAAAAGTAATTGATAAAGTCAATATTTCCACAAGAAAAAGATTTTGATATCATAATGAATATGAAAACATGTGGAATTATTACAGAATATAATCCTTTTCATCAAGGACATATCTATCATATCAAAAAAACGAAAGAATTAACACAATGTGATTGTTTAATTGCGATTGTTTCCAATCATTTTACACAGCGAGGCCTTTTTAGCCTATTAACTATGCAAGATAAAACTAAACTAGCCCTCGAAGCCGGATGCAATCTAGTCATTGAGCTTCCTCCTTGTTATGCAGCACAAAGTGCGGATTACTTTGCCAAATACGCTGTTGAGTCTTTAAGTCAATTACATATTGATCAAATCTGTTTCGGTTCTGAAACAAACAACATCAGCACTCTAAAAGAATATTCGAAACAAATGGAATCTACTCAAGTGGTTCCATCTTTAAGCATGAATCAAAATCTATACACCAAAAATATTCGTCCTAATGATATCTTAGGCATTCAATATATCAAACAATGCGAGAAATACGGTATTACCCCTTGCACAATTGCTCGTAATGATTCTTTTAAAAGTGCTACGCAAACACGCAAAGAATACCTTGAAGGCATTTCTCAATTCAATGATGCCTATTTTAATTCAAGCCAAATATGGGATACGTATTATCCATATCTAAGAAAATTCTTACTTTTAACTGACACACATACTTTATCCACATACTTTCTAGTTAATGAAGGCATTGAGTATCGCTTAAAAGAAAATGCCAAGAAATATTTGAATTGGGAAGATTTTCTATTGGCATCCATTTCTAAAACATACACAAAAGCACGCATTCAAAGAACTTGTATGTTCATTTTACTTCAAATCACAAAAGCACAGATGCAAGAAAACAACCATTTCAATCAAGTTATTGTAGCAGGCTTTGATTCTATAGGACAAGAATATTTAAAAGGTAAACGTGTCATCACAAAATTTAAAGAATTGCCTAAATTTCTACAAGACATTGAACTCAAGAGTCAATATTTATCTTTTGATTCGTTTAAGGCAAGAAAGGTGATTTATTATGATCGTTAGTATATGCATTTTAATCCTTCTTGTATGTATATACATCTATTTTTTTCCTTTTATCCCAAAGCAGAAGAAACACTATACGTACGCATTATTACTTGGATGTCCTGCTCATGATGATGGAACCATGTCTTCAAGTCAAATCAAAAGATGCAATCTTGCGATTGACATGTATAAAAAGGGGCTATATGGTACGTTAATTATCTCTGGGTCAAATGTAAAGAATGAGTATGTAGAAGCTGAAGTTATGAATACTTACATAAGGAAAAGAGTGGAAATCCCGACCATTCTTGAAACACACGCAAGAAATACCTTTGAAAACTTCAAGTTATCTAAAAAATATATTCAAGAGCAAGATGTGCTCATTCTGGCATCCCAAACGCACGCCAAAAGAGCTTGTGCAATTGCCAAGCAATTCTTTTCAGATTATGGCTGTGCCTGGTTTAAAGATTTAAAACCAAAACACATTATAAGAGAAATTGTTTCGCGTATTCTTTATATCAAAATTGAAATACTAAAAAAATTAGGAAGGTACTAAAATACCTTCCTATTGAATTGTACGAATGACTTCATTGACGCTTCGTACTTTTTTTAAGTTCGCAATTAAATTTTGTAGATGCGCTGCATTCTTTACTGCAACCGTTAGTTTTGTGGTTGCCTCTAAATTTCCTTCATCCACAGCCGAATCTACATGTTTTAAATAGACATTACACTGCTGCAAAGTTGTCACAATATCACTCAATAAGTAGTTACGATCATCACTATGAACCACCAAATTGACTTCATATTGTTTTTCATCTAAGCCCTCTTCCCATTGAACAGGAATCAGACGTTTCTTTTCATTCAAGATATTTGGACAATCCGCCCTATGGACCTTCACACCTTGGCCTTTAGAAATATATCCAATAATTGGATCACCCGGAATAGGTCGACAACAATTTGCCAAAGAAACCGCAATTGTATCAACACCTGGAACAACAACACCACAATTTGAATGTTTCACTTGGTGAGATGGCTGCTTATTGTAGATCTTCATAATTTCCTGATCTTCCAACATATTCGAACGATTCTTCACCAAACGATCCACAATGGACTGCAATGATACACGCTTCATCGCAATACCTACATATAGATCATCCACACTCTTAAATGACAAAGATGTTAAAATCGACTCTAAACGTTTTGTTTCCATTAATTTTGAATCCAGCTTCAAACGTCTAAACTCATCTTCAAGCATCGATTGACCTAGCTTAATGCTGTCCTTGCGTGACTGCTGCTCTTGTTTTTGTAAGAAAGTACGAATCTTATTTCGTGCATGCCCACTCTTAACAATTTTAATCCAGTCTGCACTTGGACCTACAGAGTTGTTGTTAGTTAAAATATCAACAACATCTCCCGTTTTTAATGGCGTGTTCAAAGGTACAATAGCTCCATTGACTTTAGCACCAACCGTTTTATTACCAACCTCCGTATGGATTCTGTACGCAAAATCGATTGGACAAGAACCTGTAGGTAACGCAATAACTTTACCTCTAGGGGTTAAACAATATACATTGGCTTCAAAAATATCTTTTTGAAGTACATTCATATATTCAAGTGGATCTTCACTCTCTTCATCGGTCATCATAGAGAAATCTCTAAACCAAGAAAGTTTATCCTCAATCTCTTTTTGTTCATACTCAGGCGCATAATTACGATTTTCTTTATACTTCCAGTGCGCTGCAACACCTCGTTCGGCAATCGCATCCATTTCTTCAGTACGAATCTGGATTTCAAAAATATTACCATGTTCCGGCTCTACAATCGTCGTATGCAAAGACTGATACATGTTGGCTTTTGGCATCGCAATATAATCTTTAAAACGACCAGGAATCGGTCTATATTTGGCATGAATATAACCTAATATTTCATAACAATGCACCACTGAATCTGTAATAATACGAATTGCTAATAAGTCTAAAATTTCTTCAAAACGCTTGTTTTTTGTAACCATCTTTTTATAGATGCTGTAGAAATGTTTAGAACGGCCAAAAATACGATATTGAATATTATACTCTTGTAAAATCGATTCAATATCCGAAATCATTTCTTGAACTTGACCATTACGATCACTTTCACGTTGTTTTACCAACCCTTTGATTTCCTCATACTTCTTATAATCCAAGTATTTAAAAGACAAATCTTCCAACTCGTTTTTTATTTCACTGATACCTAAACGGTGTGCAATCGGTGCATATACGCTCAAAGTTTCACGCGCAATCTTCTTTTGTTTTTCCGGACGCATATACTGCAACGTACGCATGTTATGTAGACGGTCCGCTAATTTAATCAAGATGACACGAATATCTTTGGCCATCGCAATAAACAACTTACGATGATTGCTAGCCAGATATTCTTCTTCATCTTTAAACTTGATGGCACCAATTTTTGTAACTGCATCCACCAAAGTTGCGATTTCTTCACCAAACAATTCTATAATCGTATCTGTGGTTATGCCTTCACAATCTTCTACCGTATCATGTAAAAGACCAGCCGCAATCGTTTTAGGGCCACAATGCATTAACGCTAATGTATTCGCCACCTGAATTACGTGAATGACATAAGGCTCTCCACTTTTACGAAACTGCCCTTTATGGTGTTCATAGGCAAAATCATATGCCTTTTGTATCAACTCAATATTTTCTGGGCGTTTTATATATGTCTGTACATTCTCCATGCACTCTTCAAAAGTAACTTGCTTTTTCTGACTCATAATCACTGCGCCCCCTTTCCTAAATTAAATTCTTTATTCTCCCTCAAAATGTGTTAAAGCACACACTGGAATATCTTTAAATTTTTCTCTTCCTTTTAAATCATCCAATTCGATCACAAAAGCTACACCGACAACACTTGCCTGCATACGCTCAACCATTTTAATAATTGCTTCTACAGTACCTCCTGTAGCCAATAAATCATCGATAATCACAACTTTTTGTCCAGGTAAAATGGCATCCGCATGGATACAAAGCTCATCTTGACCATATTCTAGATCGTACGTTTCATTCACTGTTTCTCTAGGAAGTTTTCCTGGCTTTCTAACTGGCACAAAACCAACATTATTCTCTAAAGCTACTGGCACACCAAATAAGAAACCACGAGCTTCTGGGCCAATCACAACATCGGCACCAATACTTTTCACAAAGTCATTGAATTGATCTACACAATAACGCATCGCATTCGCGTTTTGTAGAATAGGTGTTACATCTCTAAAAACGATTCCTTCCTTAGGAAATCCTGGAATACTCTCAATATAATCTTTTAAATCCATACTAAACCTCTTTCTAATTGATTCCATTTTACTACGCATATACAATCTCATCAATCACAAAATTTACCTGTTTACGACCCTGATATTGATTGATTTGAACAGTTCCAATAAATGAATAAATCGCATTTACACTTTTTTTATACTCCGCTTCACTCTGGTTAAACCGCATACACTGCAAGCCAGAATCTAAAGTATACTTGCGATGTTTATGATTTTGAAAATCATATAAACTTTTAATTTTTGGCTGAACGATTTCAAAACTAGGAAACACAAAACCTGGGCCAAACGGTCTAAGTATATCTAAAGATTGAATGGTTTTTAAGCTTAATTCTTCATCATCTATGACTAATGTATTTTTCTTCTTTACACTATACGTATATTCCTTGATACGTGTATGAATAAATTTTTCAAACAAATCATATTCATTTAGATTCAAAGAAAAACCAGCTGCATTTCCATGTCCGCCAAACGTCACAAAATGTGGATATTCACCTAAAAAATCCATACAGTTAAAACCCTCTGGACTTCGCATACTTGCCTTATACCCCTGCTCATTTTTTGCCAAGACAATACAAGGCTTATTAAAGCTAGCACAAATCGATCCAGCAACTAAACCAATGATTCCCTCATGAAAGCTTGCATCTTCAATCATAAAGATATCTTCATTGCCTTTGCACTTCATCAAAGCTGTTTTTTGCATCTGATCCGATAATTGTTTACGAATCGTATTGATCTGTGTAATCTGCTGACCCAACGTAAAAATACTCTCATCATCCTGCGCTAAAAAATAACGAACGACATTGTTCACATTCGCAAGATTACTTAATCTTCCAATCGCATTTAATTTTGGGACCACCTGAAAACCAATACTCGTTTCATTTACCTCACGATCGGTAGCTAATGAAAATATATGTTTTTCATGCGTTTGATTCATCAAACGTAAAGCATTTTGAATTAAAGCACGCGTCTGCCCTTTCACAATCATCATATCTGAAATACTCGCAAGGCCTGCTAGCTGTAAAAGATAGTCATTGTCAACTCCTAATACACGCATACATTCATAGGCAACACCAGCTCCACATAATGTTTCAAAACAAGATTCCATCAATGTTGGATGCACTACAATATCGCAATTCACCTCTTCATCCATTGTATGATGGTCAGTTACAATTACATCCATACCCAATTCTTTAGCCAACGCTAAAGCTTGGGTACTTTTAATTCCATTATCCACTGTAATTATCAAAGAGTAACCTTTTTTGTGTGCGAGTGTAACTGTCGCCTCACTTAATCCATACCCCTCTTTGATCCGGTCTGGAATATAGAAACCACACTCAAGACCTAGTTGTCTTAATCCTGAAACCATAATGGTTGTTGCGCTGATACCGTCACAATCATAGTCACCGGCAACGATTACTTTTTCACAATTCGAAACAGCTTGTGCTATACGCTTTTTAAACCTTTCCATACATGCAGATTCAGAAATTGAGTTTAAAGGCTGACTCGTTGTCCAATATTCCCATTTTGATGTATCGGGCTCTAAAAATTCTAATACTTTTTTTGTTAATTCTGTCATTTGTTCCATGTTAATTATTATACCATATATTAAAATGTTCACAGACTATTAATCTGTGAACAATTCTTTCTGATAAGGAATTTGAAGATGCTCATACGCTTTAGGCGTTACAATTCTTCCTCTTGGTGTACGATTGATAAAACCAATCTGTAATAAATAGGGCTCATATACATCTTCGAGTGTCATCGGCTCTTCTCCAATACTTGATGCGATTGCTTCAAGCCCGACGGGACCTCCTTTAAATCTTTCAATAATACCCTTTAAGTATTTGTGATCAACCGCATCCAAGCCTAAATGATCCACACGAAGTCGGTCTAGAGCTGTTTTGGCAATTTCACTTGAAACCACACCCTCATTATAGACTTGTGCAAAATCACGCACACGTCTAAACAAACGGTTTGCGATACGTGGAGTCCCACGTGAGCGTAAGGCTATTTCTGTGACAGCATTTTTATCAATTTCCGTATTCATAACACAACTTGTACGATAAACAATTTTTTCTAAGTCCGATAAATTATAGTACTCCAATTGGGAAATGATTCCAAAACGATCACGTAAAGGAGCACTTAAATCTCCGGCACGAGTTGTGGCACCAACAAGTGTAAAAGGTGGTAAATTAATACGGATATTGTGTACCGTAGCCGAATCTTTACCTACCACAATATCTAGACAATAATCTTCCATAGCTGGATACAACACTTCTTCTACTTGTTTTGGTAAGCGATGGATCTCATCAATAAATAAGACATCTCCTGGTTCAAGCGTCGTAAGAATCGCAGCTAGATCTCCACTTTTTTCAATCGAAGGACCACTGGCTGTTTTAAGATTTCCATGCATTTCATTAGCAAGAATATATGCCAATGTTGTTTTTCCAAGTCCAGGAGGGCCGTAGAATAAAACATGGTCCAAAGCTTCGTTTCTAGATCTTGCCGCATGAATGAACACATTTAGATTTTCTTTTAATTCTGATTGCCCAATATATTCATTTAAACTTTGCGGACGCAACGTCTTTTCAAAGTTATCGCACTCTTGTAAATTTCCATCTACTTCTCTAGGCATTTATCTTATACTCCATTTCTTTTTGCGAGTAAAATCAATGCTTGTCTTAGCATTTCATCTTCTCCTAATTCTGTATTTTCTAATTCCTTTTTAATTTTCGTTAATTGATTTGTCTTATATCCAAGTGATAAAAGCGCATCCTGAACTTGGCCCCACACTGGATTTGATGCAGCACCATCACTGGTTTCCAAAGATACAAACTTACCTTTTAGATCTAGAACAATTTGTCCTGCCGTTTTTGCACCAATACCAGGTAAAGACTTAAGTTTTTTGATATCATCATTTTCAATGGCTTCAATCATTTCTTTTCCCGAACATACCGACAACATAGTCTGTGCTGTTTTAGGACCAATGCCTTTCACATTGATCAAACGCATAAACACTTCATAGTCTTCTTCTTTTAAAAAGCCAAACAACAAGATTGCATCCTCACGTACATGTTGATACGTATAAAGAAACAATTCATCTCCCATTTTTTGACTTAAGGCATTTGCCAGATAAACTTCGTAGCCTACCCCCTGCACATCCAATACAACACGATCACTTCGAATAATTCTTACAACGCCGTTCACAAACGCAATCATATTACACCTCAACATCTAATTCTACAGGACAATGATCGGAACCATATACATCCGTCAATATCTTGGCATCCACAATTTTATGTTTTAATTCCGGTGATACCAACCAATAATCAATTCTCCATCCCGCATTCTTTTCACGAGCCTTAAAGCGATAACTCCACCAAGAATATTCCACTTTTTCAGGATACAAAGTACGGTATGTATCTACAAAATGAGACAATAAATACTTCTTAAAGCTATCTCTTTCCTCATCTGTAAAACCTGCATTCTTATGATTTGTCTTTGGATTTTTAATATCGATCTCTTCATTGGCCACATTAAAATCACCACAAGCCATAACTGGTTTATCCAATGATTCTAAATAGGTACTAAACGCTTTATCCCATTCCATACGATAATCTAAACGCTTTAGCCCATCTCCTGAATTTGGTGTATAAACAGTCACAACATAATATGTAGGATATTCAAGCGTAATCACTCTTCCTTCTGTATCATGTTCTTCCATATCCATTCCATAACGAACCGACACTGGTTCTTCTTTACAGAAAATCATTGTTCCACTATAGCCTTTTCTTTGTGCGCTATTTATATATTGATACGGATATAATTCACAATCCACTTCAATTTGATCGGGTTGTGCCTTCGTTTCTTGAATACAGAAAATATCTGCGTCCAAAGCATAAAGAATTTCCACAAAATCCTTCTTTAATACGGCACGAATCCCATTTACGTTCCACGAAATACATTTCATAAAAAAAACACCTCAGAAGCATTATACCACACCAAAAGAAAAGGCTACACAATGTGTAACCTTAGTTTTCAATAAATTCAAATTCAAAGCCTAATAAACGTACTGTATCTCCATCTTGACATCCAGCTTCTCTTAAAGCTGTATCAATTCCAAGATAACGCATTTTATTGGCAAATAGATAGAAGTCTTCTTCTGTATTCAACTTATTGATGTCAAATACACGCTCAAGTCTAGGACCTGAAACATTCCATACGCCATCCTCTTCTTTTTCAATAATGATGTCTTTCTTCTTCTCTTCAAATGTATACATAACACCTGTCTCACCTGTATCTTCCGTAATTGGGAATACTGGTGTTGTCGCAAGAAGATCGGCTGCTTTTCTTAGTACCGGCTCTAAGCCTTCATGAATAATCGTTGTTGTTTCATATACTGGGATATCTGGATATTTTTCTTTAAAACGACGAACATTTTCTTCGGAATTTTCCATATCCATTTTATTTGCAACAACAATTTGTGGTCTTTCCAATAAACGAATCTGATAAGACTTCAACTCATTATTAATGACTTCATAATCATTTAATGGATCTCTTCCATCTTCTGCACCCATATCAATAACGTGAATAATAACACGACATCTTTCAATGTGACGCAAGAACTGGTGACCTAAACCTTTACCATCACTTGCTCCTTCAATAAGTCCTGGTAAATCGGCTAGCACAAAGCTTCTGCCATCACCCGTTTGAACAACTCCAACATTTGGTGTGATTGTCGTAAATGGATAATCTCCAATTTCTGGGCGCGCTTTACTAACGGCATCTAGGAATGTGGATTTTCCTACACTAGGAAATCCTACCAATCCAACATCGGCAAGTACTCTTAGTTCTACAATACAATCAAACTCTTCACCCAATACACCTTGTTCTGCATATTTTGGTGCTGTATTGTGGCTTGATCTAAAATGCCAGTTACCACGACCTCCACGACCACCATGTGCTACAACTTGTCGTTGATGTGGTTTTGTCAAGTCAGCAAGTACTTGATTATTATCACTTCTCTTTACAATCGTTCCTAATGGAACTTTTACTACTTTATGTTCTCCATTGGCTCCATGCATCTTTTTGTTTTTACCTTTTTCACCCGGAGTAGCGATCACCTTACGGTGATACCGTAAATCTAAAAGTGTTGTCATTCCTGGATCGGCTTCAAAAATGACATCTCCACCGTTACCTCCATCGCCTCCAAAAGGTCCACCATAGGCAACATATTTCTCATGGCGAAAACTTACTAAACCATCTCCACCTTTACCTGCTTTTATATGAACTTTGACCTGATCTACAAACATATATACCCTCCTTTCTTTCTCATTAAAAAAGATCCCAGCAACGGGATCTTAAATTTCACACTTGTTAAGCTTGTGGATAAACAGAAACTTTCTTTTTATCTTTACCAAGACGTTCGTATTTAACAACACCGTTAACTAATGCGAACAATGTATCATCAGCACCACGTCCTACGTTAGTTCCTGGATGAATTTTTGTTCCACGTTGACGATAAATAATGCTTCCAGCGTGACAAGATTGTCCATCAGCTAATTTAGCTCCTAAACGTTTTGAGTGAGAATCACGACCGTTCTTTGTAGAACCAACTCCCTTTTTAGAAGCGAATAACTGTAAGTCTAATTTTAATAACATTTTTTACACCTCCTGTACTTGTATGTATTTAGGATAACTCTCTTCAATACTTTGAAACTGAACCAATAGCGTATTCAATATGATTTGTAGTTCAGTACATTCCGTATTGTTTATTTCTAATTCAACATCCCCTGCATCTACTTTATAAGAAATGAAACTTAAATAGCCAAGCTGTGCGATTGCGTTAATACCACCAATAATAATGGTACTGGCTGCAGAACAGACGATATCTTTTCCATACTGATCATACTCAGCATGTCCCTGCATAGAGATCAATGAAATCCCATGTTCATCTCTAGCAATTTTAATTTTAATCATAATTAAGCTTCGATAGCTTCAATTTTTACACGAGTGTAAGGTTGACGGTGTCCTTGTTTACGACGTGTTGAAGATTTTTTGGCTTTATATTTCACAATAGTGATTTTCTTTCCTTTGCCTTGTTTTTCAACAACACCAGTTACCTTTGCACCTTCTACGAATGGTTTACCAAATTTTCCATCAGCGTATAATACTTTGTCAAATGTAACTGTGTCTCCTTCGTTAGCTTCTAATTTTTCAACGAAGATAACAGCATCCTTTTCAACACGGATCTGTTTTCCACCAGTTTCGATAATTGCGTACATGTGTGCACCTCCTATTCATTCTTTTTTTCACATTTAGCTTGATACTCGCCATCAAGGTGTGAATTTTCAACTTAAAACCTTTTCTGGGCGGTTGCAAGTCCATACACGGAGTTTGCAACATTGATATTTTAAAGGATATAAAGCAATACGTCAAGTTAAATTTCTATTTTTAGCTCTATGTCTCAATAGGTAAATTCTAATTTATCTAAATCTTTCTTATAGGATGTCGAATGACTGTTTTCCATTTTTCCGGTGTAACCTTTCTTGCATCCGACAAATATATTTCATGATGTAGTCTTTGACTATTCATATCATTCGCATATCCATTTTGTTTTAAATATTCATCCATAAGTGCAACTGTAGCTGGTTCATCATCAAAAGATCCTAAGTGCATGATTTGAACACATAAACCTTCATCAATCGTCAAAAACTCTGCCGATGAACAATCTATTTTTTTCTTTTTAGTTGCTGTTTCAACAGCCCATTCAAAATCTTTTTCATTCACAAAATCAGGCAATCGAATGACTGAAATCCAATGAAACGAATCTTTATCTGCATAATTCACACCATCTATATCATCCTGCCACCAGAATCCTTCTAGTGGTGGAACTACATATTCAAAGAATCCTTCAATTTTATAATCCGTCTTATAACTCATTCTCAAAGTATAAGCAATCGCATACAATACGCCAATTGCCTGCTGATATGATCCACCTTCTTCATTTGGATTGCCCTCACCTCTGACCGCAATATAATTTGCTTCAGGAACATTTACAATCACAGGTTTATTTTTAGGCATATAAAATTCTTTATATTCTTTCTTAAAATCAAAAGCCATAATCACTCCTTAAATTTGGTTTTATCTATTTTTTAAAGTATACCATTAAATATGAAAACTATACAAAAAGAGCTGTAACGAATAAGTAAATTTTATTACTTATGGAGTTCAGCTCCTTTCTTTT
>NZ_JAHQVB010000026.1 GCF_019052655.1 Holdemanella porci | reverse complement strand
CCAATGGGTGATAAGAAAAATTCGTAGATTTCCTTTAAATTAGGAACATTCTACGAATTTTTATATTTTCATGAATAATTCAGGTTATATATTTTTTAAAATGTAGTAGCAATACTACAAATTTCGCTGTGCTTTCAAATAAAAATACCATCCAGACAATAGTATCTGGACAGTTCGTTATTTCTTAACTTAATGACATTGGAAATTGTTCCCCCCTTTGAACAAAGACTTATTTATTTGGATCTACTGAAACGGCTTCCGTTTGAACACCATCTACTAAGTTAAAAACTAATACAGACTTCTTAGGTGAATGTGTCTTATCAAATGTGAATGAACCAGTAAAACCTTCAAAATCAGAATCTGTAATTGCCTTTTGTAGAATAGCACCAGTCTTAGCTGATTTTTCCAGAGCTTGTAAAACTAAATTAGCAGCATCGTAAGCTAATACAGAGAACATATTTGGAGCTTCTCCATATTCTTTAGTATATGCATCAACAAATGTTGTTAAAGTATCGCTTGCATTAACTGTAGTATAAGCAGTTGAATAGTAGCAGTTATTTAAATTTTCTTTACCTGCAAGTTCTGCTAATTTTTCTGATTCAAATACATCATCACCTTTATCTTTTGCTTTCGTGATGATACCGGCAAAGTCAGTGTCTTTAGTGTTATAGCTTTCTGTAGCTACAACTTCTCCACCTAAATCTTCAAATTTTGTGTAAATTCTTTAGTTAGACCCTTTCCATAATCACTAACTTCGTTAATGATAACAGCTTTTTTCTTACCTAAGTTTTCATATCCAAATTTAGCCATTGCCTTACCTTGATATGAATCTTCAAAACAAATACGGAACGCATATTCATAAGGAGAATCCCCATTCATTGTTGCATCTACCTGAGTAGCAGATGGTGAAATGACTGGAACTTGGTTTTGATCCGCTACTGGATATGTCGCAATAGAAGCACCTGAAGTTGCAGGTTCAACTATAAAAGCTACACCATCTTCAGTCATCAATTTTGTAGCTGCTGAAGTAGATTCACTAGCATCTCCTTTATTATCCATTTTGACAGCTTTAATTTTATATTTTGAATCCTTGTTTGTGTTATTTTCCTTGATAGCTAGCGTTGCCCCTTTATACTCAGCTTGACCATAAGAAGCTACAGCACTAGACAATTCATAGTTCAAACCAATCTTGACCGTATCTCCTTCCTTTAATTCAGTTGCAGCAGTTCCACTTCCTGAACTACATCCGACTAACATGCTTAATGCAACAGCACTAGAAGCAAACGTTTTTTATAATTTACCTTTCATAATCTATACCTCCCTCGAGTTGTACAGATATGGTAGCGCAAGCGGAAAACTTTTTTAGCCTTTTTGACACATAATTTACATTATTTTCAAAAGCTTTCTTTGCACAAAAAAATAGCTAAAGTAATCAAAACCTTAGCTATTCAATCAACTGTTAATACATTCCCTGAGGCATTGCAGGTGCTGGTTCTTCTTTATCAATTTTAGCAACTCCAGCTTCTGTTGTTAAGAACAAAGCTGAAATACTAGAAGCATTCATCAATGCATTACGAGTTACTTTTGTAGGATCAATGATACCAGATTCAATCATATCTACCCATTCACCATGTTTTGCATCAAATCCTACATTTTCACCTACTTCTTTTTGTCTTTCAACAATCTCTTCACTGTTATATCCAGCATTATCAGCAATCTGTGCAATTGGAGCTAACAATGCATCAAATACAACTTTAATACCTTTTTGTACATCAACTACATCCGATTTTATTTCATCTTTTAATGCCACATAAGCCTTTACTAAACAAGATCCACCTCCAACTACAATACCTTCACTAACAGCAGCACGAGTTGAGTTCAACGCATCTTCAATACGAAGTTTCTTTTCTTTCAATTCACTTTCAGTTGCAGCACCCACTTTAATGATTGAAACACCATTTGATAATTTACCTAAACGCTCTGCCATACGTTTCTTATCATAATCACTTGTTGTATTTTCCATTTGTGCTTCAATTTCAGATACACGGGCAGCCACATCTTCTTTACTTCCAGCTCCACCAATCATTGTCGTATTATCTTTTGTGACAACAATCTTTTTAACTGTACCCAAATCCGATAACTGCATATCTTTTAATTCCATATTCAAATCTTTTGAATAGAATTTAGCACCTGTCATAATCGCAATATCTTGCAACATTTCTTTTTGGTTGTCGCCAAAGCCTGGAGCTTTAGTTGCAACTACATTGAATGTTCCACGAAGTTTATTTAATGCCAAAGTAGAAACTACTTCATTTTCTAAATCTTCCGCAATAATCAATAACGCACGATTTGCCTGAACCAATTGTTCAAGTAAAGGTAAAATTTCCTGAATGTTTGTGATCTTTTGATCCGTTACTAATACATAAGCATTTTCCATTATAGCTTCCATCTTTTCACGATCACTAACCATATATGGAGAAACATAACCCTTGTCATATTGCATACCTTCACTAATCTCAAGTTCTGTTTCAAAGCCTTTTGAATCATCTGTTGAAATGACACCATCACGACCAACTTTTTCCATCGCATCCGCAATAATCTTACCAATTTCTTCCGATCCAGATGAAATTGTCGCAACATTGGCAATATCTTTACTGCTTTCTACTTTCTTAGAAACAGATAAGATATAATCACTTACTGCCTTAGCTGCTTTTTCAATACCTTCTCGCATCAATACAGGATTTGCCCCACGATCCACTTGACGTAAACCATTTTCAATCATACTTTGAGCTAAAATTGTAGCTGTTGTTGTTCCGTCTCCAGCTGTATCATTTGTCTTATTGGCAACTTCATATACCAATTTAGCACCCATATTTTCAAACTTATCTTCCAATTCAATTTCTTTAGCAATACTTACACCATCGTTTGTGATCAATGGGGATCCATATTCCTTTTCAAGAACAACATTACGTCCTTTAGGACCTAAAGTAACACGAACTGCATTTGCTAATGTGTTAACACCTCTTAACATGGATTCACGAGCATCTTTTGAAAAACGTACTTCTTTAGCCATAATTCATTACCTCCTACTACTTACTTACTGCAATGATATCTTCATCTTTGATGACAATGAATTCTTCATCATCAAGCTGCATTGTAGTTCCCGAATATTCTTTATATAAAACTTTATCTCCACAAGCATATCCCGCATCTTTAACATCTGCACCAATACTTGCGACAACTGCAAGCTTTGACTTTTCTTTTCCACTTGTCAAAATAATTCCACTTGCCGTAGTTTTTTCTTCTTTCTCTTTCTTTAATAAAACATAATCATGTAAAGGTTGTAACATAATTCATCCTCCTTTTAGCACTTAGTTATTCTAACTGCTAATTACTATTATACTCATTTTTAGCACTGATGCAATAAGTTTGCTAAAATTTAATGAAAGAAAATGGCGAGGATTACTCGCCATATACATGAATTCTATTAATTGCTCTTTCCAATGATAACTGAGCTCTTTTTAGATTTGTATCTGAATCTTTTTTCTCTAAACGCTCTTTAGCACGTTCCATTGATTTTTTTGCACGCTCAAGATCGATATCTTTTTTTCCTTCGATCGCATCAGCTAGAATCATGCCTTCATTTTTGTTGAATTGTAAAAAGCCACCAGAAATCGCAAAGATTTCTTCTTCATCATTTTCGTTTTTCAAAACAAGCTTACAAGGCACCAAAGATGCAAAGATAGGCATGTGATTTGGTAAAATTGTTGTTTCTCCAACCACCGTCTTTACATGAATACTTTTAACTTCCTGCTTTAAATATTCGCCTTTTGGTGTTACTACTTTAAAAGCAATCATGACTATTCACCAGCCATTTTTTTAGCTTTTTCCTGTGCTTCTTCAATTGTTCCAACAAACATGAATGCTTGTTCTGGAAGATCATCAAATTCACCTGCTAATAAGCGTTCGAAACTGCGAATTGTATCTTCCAAAGGTACATATTTTCCAGGAATACCAGAGAATACTTCAGCAACATTAAATGGTTGCGACAAGAAGTTACGAACACGACGTGCACGGTTAACAACTTTCTTATCTTCTTCACTTAATTCATCCATACCTAAGATGGCAATGATATCCTGTAAATCTTTATATCTCTGTAGAATATTTTGTACTCCACGAGCTACTTTATAGTGCTTTTCACCAACTACAAGTGGATCCAAAATACGTGAACTTGATTCAAGTGGATCTACGGCAGGATAAATACCTAATGCCGCAATGTCACGGTCTAATACCGTTTTTGCATCCAAGTGAGAAAATGTTGTTGCTGGAGCTGGGTCCGTTAAGTCATCCGCAGGTACATAAATAGCCTGTACAGAAGTGATAGAACCATCTTTTGTTGATGTGATTCTTTCTTGCAACTGTCCCATTTCTGTAGCTAATGTAGGCTGATACCCTACAGCACTAGGAACACGTCCTAATAAGGCACTAACTTCAGATCCTGCCTGTGTAAAACGGAAGATATTATCAATAAACAATAATACGTCCTGGTGTTCTACATCACGGAAATATTCTGCCATTGTTAGACCAGTTAATCCAACACGCATTCTGGCTCCTGGACTTTCATTCATCTGTCCATAAACCAATACTGTTTTATCTAATACACCGCTGTCTTTCATCTCGTGATACATATCATTTCCTTCACGAGTTCTTTCTCCAACGCCTACTACAACGGATTTACCACCATGTTCTTTGGCAATATTGTGGATCAACTCTTGAATCAATACGGTTTTACCTACCCCGGCACCACCGAACAATCCAATCTTACCACCCTTTGCGTAAGGACATAGTAAGTCAATAACTTTAATACCTGTTTCCAATGGTTCGCTTGTTGTACTTTGTTCATCAAATGCTGGTGCTTTTCTATGAATTGGCATAGTTTGAGCATCTACATCACCTAAACCATCAATTGGTTTACCCAAAACATTAAACATACGACCCAATACATTTTCTCCGACAGGAGCCTGAATTGGTTTTTTAGTATCAATGGCATCCATACCACGAACCAAACCATCTGTACTTCCCATCGCAATGCAACGTACTCTATCAGCACCGATATCTTGTTCGACTTCTACAATTAGATTTTCTTCATTTGGGCGTTCAATTTCAATTGCCGTTAATAAATCTGGTAAATTATTTTGTGAAAATTGAATATCCACAACCGGACCAATGATCTCAACGACTTTTCCAATATTTTGACTCATGTTTACCCTCCTTTATGAAAGTGCATTTGCACCACCGACAATTTCAGTGATTTCTTGCGTGATAGCTCCTTGACGTACACGGTTATATGCAAGTTCAAGATTATTCTGCAACTCTTCTGCATTGTCAGTTGCACTCTCCATTGCCATTCTTCGAGAAGCCTGTTCGCTTGTTTTACTCTCTAAATAACGAGAGTAAAGAATTGATTTTGTCACCATAGGAATCATGTTTTGTAGCATTGTTTCCTTATCTGGTTCAAAAATCATATCCGCATGCATGCCTGACTTCTTTTCTTCCTGAGGCTTAGAAACAGGTAAAACCGTTTCTAAAGTAGGAACAAATGTCAATGTGTTTTTATAGTGCGTATATAAAATTTGAATTTTTGAAATCTCTTTCTTTTCAAACAAGTCTAATGCATCCTGCATACATTTCGATAAAGCATTATATACATCATCCTCGTCAAGATCACTTAATACAGTTTCAACATTATAGTCACGTTTTGAAATCCATGCAGAACCACGAATTCCTATCATAACTACATGATCCTTTTCAGAAAACTCATCTTGTATCATACGATACACGTTTGCGTTGTAACCACCACAAAGTCCCATATCACTTGTGATCACAAAGATAAAACCTGGCTTTCCTTGATTCTCATTTAAATATATAGAATCATCTCCAGTACTACGAAGTACCATTGTGAATAGTTCTTGAAGACCTTGTGCATAACTACGGTTTTCTTCCATAATTTGTCTTTGTCTAGTTAATTTACTTGAAGCAATCAGCTGCATTGCTTTTGTGATTTTTTTAGTTGAACTAACGGAACTGATTCGGGCCTGAATAGCCTGTCTACTCTGTGCCATGTTGCGCACCCTTTTCTAGTGCATATTGTTTTGCGTATGCATCCAAAGCCTTCTTAATATCCGCTTCTAATTCATCGTCAATTGCCTTTTTCATTTCAATCTGATCTAAAACATAAGGATATTCACGATGTGCATACTCCAACATTCCTTGTTCAAATTCACCAACGTGATCTACTTCAACAGGTTTTAAATATCTATTTTTTGCAGCATACAAAGATAATACTTGTTCAGGCACTGTTAATGGTGAATATTGTTTTTGAATCAATAATTGAGTTAATCTTGCACCATGATCCAATACATCTTTTGTACTCGCATCCAAATCTGAACCAAACTTCGCAAAAGATTCCATTTCACGATATTGAGCTAGTTCAAGCTTTAATGAACCAGAAACCTGCTTCATAGCTTTTGTCTGTGCAGCACTACCTACACGACTTACACTTAAACCACTATCTACACTTGGACGAACGCCTTCATTAAACATATCTGTTTTCAAGAAAATCTGTCCATCCGTAATTGAAATTACGTTTGTAGGAATATAGGCAGAAATATCTCCGGCTTGTGTTTCAATGATTGGTAAAGCAGTTAAAGATCCACCACCATAATTTTCATTTAAACGTGCTGCACGCTCTAATAAACGTGAATGTAAGTAGAAGACATCTCCAGGATACGCTTCACGTCCAGGAGGACGACGAAGAAGTAAAGACAGTGTACGGTAGGCTACGGCATGTTTTGATAAATCATCATAAACAATTAATACGTCTTCTCCGTTTTCCATCCATTCCTCACCCATTGCACAGCCTGCATAAGGTGCAATATATTGTAATGGCGCTGCTTCAGATGCAGTAGCCGCTACGATCGTAGTATATTCCATAGCTCCGTGTTGTTTTAATTTTTCAACGATTTGAGCTACAGTACTTGCCTTTTGACCAATCGCCACATAAATACATTTTACATTTTGATCTTTTTGATTCAAAATCGTATCGATTGCGATTGCTGTTTTACCTGTTTGACGGTCACCAATGATCAACTCACGTTGTCCACGACCAATTGGAATCATAGAGTCAATAATTTTTAAACCCGTTTGTAATGGAACCGATACACTCTTTCTTGTCATTACACCTGGGGCCACACGTTCTACTGGACGTGTTCTATCTGTTTTGATTTCACCTAAACCATCAATCGGTTGTCCTAATGCATTGACAACACGACCCATCAAACTATCACCAACTGGAACTTCAATGATGTGACCTGTACGTTTTACAACGTCACCTTCTTTGATATCGGAATTATCACCTAGTAATACGACACCTACTTGTTCGTCTTCTAAGTTCATGACCATACCATATACATCGTGAGGGAATAACAACAATTCACTCATCATGGCATTTTTCAATCCATATACTGTTGCGATACCATCACCTACTGTTAGGATAGTACCACTTTCATTCATTTCAAGATCCTGGTCGATACTTTGAATTTGAGCTTTGATTAATTTTGAAATCTCTGCTGGATTTAAACTCATCATATCACCTGCTTATCTATTAATTGCTTCCTTCATTGCGTCAATCTTCGCAATGACCGTATTATCCATCACTAAATCATTCGCCTGTACTTTAATACCTGCAATCAAAGATGGATCCACTTGTACTTCAAGTTCAAGTGTCTTATTCATTTTTTTCTCTAACATCTCTTTCAATCTTGATAATTGATCTTCATCTAGTTTTGATGCACTCGTTACTTTAACGATTTCAATTCTATGTTTCTTTCGATAACACTCTTCATACGCATCACTGATTTTATCAAGATGAGAAAGTTCATTATGCTCATTTAACACAAGCAAGAAACGAAATACAGTTGTATCTAATTCGGATTCGAAAGCTGTTTGGATGATTTCCTTTTTCTTTACTCGAGAAATACTTGGATGTGCTAGAATCTTGTTTAATTCTGGTACTGAAGTAATCACTTGCGCTACTTGCTTTAGCTCTGACATCCAAGCCATTTCTTGCTTTGAATCTTGTGCTAATTCAAATAGAGCCTGAGCATAAGGCGTGTAATCTACCATTGTTTATCGCCTGCCTGTTCAATAAAATCTTCCACAAACTGCTTCTGTGTTTCTTCATCCATTTCTTTTTTAATCAACTGACTAGCTGCGCTTAATGCGACATCGCTAATTGCTTTTTTCATTTCTTTTTGAGCGTCACGCTTCTGACGTTCGATATCTTCATTTGCGTTTTTCTTAATACGCAAAGCTTCGTCATTTGCTTCTTTTATAATCTGCTGTTTTTCTTGATCCGCATGTGCTCTAGCTGAAACAATAATGGTATGAGCTTCTTGCGATACATTACGCAATTTTTCATCATACTGTTCTTTAACATCTTCAGCCTGCTTTTTAATAGCTACTGAAGAATTGATATTTTCTTGAATTAAATCTTGTCGTTTTTGAATTAATGTTAGTAATTTTCCCCAAAAGAATTTTTTGGCAAACATTACAATCAAAAAAGTAGAAATACAAACTAAAACAACATCGGTCAATGAAATTCGCAAATAATTGTCAATATTAAAGTCAATCATTACCGATTCTCCCAATCATTAACCTTTGATGAAAATCAATAAAATCGCAATGATCAAAGCATAGATACCTGTTGTTTCGGCTAAGGCGATACCTAAAACCATGATAGATTGAATTTTACTTGCTGCATCTGGATTACGACCAACGCTTTCTGCACCTTTACTAGCTGCAATACCCTGACCAATACCAGGACCTAAACCAGCAATCATCGCAATACCTGCACCTAAGCAAGCCATACCACGTACGAAAAATTCATTAAACATTTTATTTTCCTCCTATTTATTAATCTTCTTGAATCACCACTTGCTGTCCTAAGAAGAACGAGCTTAGTGTAAAGAAGATATATGTCTGAATTACACCTGAGAATATATCAAAATACATATGTAAAAATGGCGTTACTAATAATCCTAACAATCCTATTGGCATCAACATTTTAATCAATGTATACACCAACATAGAAATGATATATCCTGCCAAAATATTACCAAATAAACGCATTGTTAATGAGATAGGCAACGCCAACTCTCCTATGACATTCAATGGTGTCAACAAGAACATCGGCTCTGTCAACTCTTTCATTCGTGCTAATAATCCACCTTTTTTAATACCATTACCTTGGATCATCAACCACATTGTGACAGCCAATGTCGCATTAAAACTTACATTGCTCGTTGGATTTTGAAGCCCAATCAAACCAATCAAGTTACTTACAATCATCATCACAATCAAAGTGCCAAACATAGGAATATATTTCTTTGTAGTTTCCCTTAAGTTATCTTTAATTACGTAAAGCACTAAGTTGTAGATCTCCTCACAAATATACACAATCCCTTTACTAGCTTTTGAAGGATCTTGTTTTTCAATTTTCTTTCCTGCAAAGTAGAAGAAGAACGCAAAGAAAACACAAATTCCAAGCCATACAAGAATAGATTGTTGAATCTGTAAAGAGAACTTTCCAATGTGAATGATAATTGCACTTACATCACTCATGGAAATCCTCCTTTTCTTTTAGTGCATATAAAAGAATAGCTCCTTTATTGCACATAAGCCCAACAAGAACTGCCAAAATTGGCAACTCCATTAATTGACAAATAACTAAAACTAGACCATACATAAGATATCTTTTCATATATTCTTGTGTACCTATCTTTTTTCCAGCTATTTCATCTGTTGGAATATTTAAAGCCATTTGAACAATCTTACGATACCCCACTAAACCTGTAAGGCAACCTATCCAAACAGCTATAAATACTTGAATCATTTGAGAATGAAAAATAACTGCACAAACCAAAGAGCAAAATAAACTAAATATCAAAGTATACTTTACTATTTTTTTATTCATTTGCTGCATTGCTTTACCTCGATTTTTTTATTAATAAAATAATACTACCAATAATACTGTACATTAAACCTACAATCACAAATAAAGGCGTAGTATGTAACCAGCCATCAATATTATAACCGATAAGCCCAAATATGAGCATGCTTGTGCATAACATTCCCGAAAAAGCATAAGGTTTCATCAATTACTTCGTACCGAAAATACGATCTCCAGCATCTCCTAAACCTGGAACAATATATCCATGTTCATTTAAATGGTCATCTAGTGAAGCTAAGTAAATATCTACATCTGGATGTGCTTTTTCAACTGTTTTAACACCTTCAGGTGCACCAACCAAACAAACCAACTTCACATTTGTAGCTCCTTGCTTCTTAACCATATCGATTGCTGCTACACTTGAACCACCAGTTGCGAGCATTGGATCCACAACGATTGTGATCGCATCTTCTAAGTTCTTTGGATATTTTTCAAAATAAGTATGTGGCTCTAGCGTTTCTTCATCACGATACATACCAACATGCGCAATCTTTGCGGTTGGAATCAAATCCTGAATTCCATTTACCATACCTAGTCCAGCACGTAAAATTGGCACAATCACAACTTTTTTAGCCAATTCATAACCTGTGTACTGACAAATTGGTGTTTCGATTTCAATTGGTTTCAAAGGCAAATCACGAGTGATTTCATAAACCATTAATCCTCCAATTTCATCTAAGTTTTGACGAAAATCTTTCGTTCCCGTTTCTTTTTTTCGCATAACTGTTAATTTATGCTTAATCAACGGATGATCAATAACTTTTAACATTTAAATTACCTACCTTTATAGTCATAATTATACCATCCTTGTCCATAATAGAAAACACTGAAAGAAATGGAATACTCCAAAACTTCCAGTGTTATAGTATATGAATATTCTGTTTTTTATCATTAAACAATTCTAATCAATTGTCAAAACTTCAAACTGCTTTGCCGCTCTTACATCAATTCCAGAAGGATGTAAGTCCTTTCGTAATAGTACATTCGAAAATGTATCCAATGCTAGATCTTGCGTATTCGCCTCTTCACTCAAATGCGCAAGAACAATATTTTTTGTCTTCGCATTGATCAAGGAAGTTAAATTTAAACTTGAATCTTCATTATTCAAATGCCCATTATCACTCAAAATACGCTGTTTTAAAAACATCGGACGCTTTGTACGCATCAAACGATCCACATCGTGATTGCTTTCAAAGATATAATGGTCTGCATTCGCAATATACGGTTTAATTTGATTGGGTACATAACCTGTATCCGTTACATACACAAGCTTTTCTTTATCCGACTCTACCACAAAACCAATTGTATGTGGCGAATCATGAGACAAACCTAGAAATTGAATGCTCAAATCTTTGATAATCAACTTTTGATTCGGTACTACATCATGTTTATCTAACGCATCCTTTAAATCACAATAAGAATACACATCCAAATGCTTAAAATGCTTTAACTGCGAAACATGATCCGAATGAGCATGACTAATCAAAACACCATTTGTATCATCAACACAAGCTCCAACCTTTTTAAAGCTTTCCATCAAATACTTTTTTGTTGAACCACAATCAATCAACAATTGCGTATCTTCATGACGAATCAAACAACTGTTGCCTTTTGAGCCGCTACACAATAAATCAATGCGCATAAATATCATCTCCAGAGGCTTCTAAATTTGTAAAACGAGATATATTCTTTTCAAAAGCCAATTGAATCTTTCCAATACCGCCATTACGATGTTTTGCCAAAGATAAATCAACAACTTCTGTTTCTTCTTGTGATTCCTTATCTTTATCATAATAATTACTACGATATAGAAACATTACGATATCGGCATCCTGCTCGATTGATCCAGACTCACGTAAATCAGACAATTGCGGTTCATGATCCGTTCTTTCTTCAACCTTACGAGAAAGCTGAGAAAGTGCAATAACTGGACATTCCATTTCTTTTGCCAAAATCTTTAAATTACGCGAAATATCACTAACCTCTTGTTGACGAGAATCTGCGCGTGTTCCCGTAATCAGCTGCAAGTAGTCAATTACAACTAAAGAAATAGAGCCATTTTCACTCTTTAATTTACGACACTTCGAGAAAATCTGAGATACCTTGATACTACTTGTGTCATCAATATAAATCTTTCTTTCACTCAAATGTGAACCTGCCTCATATAAACGAGACATTTCCTCATTTGTCAATTTACCACTACGAAGCTTATCCGAATATACCTGAGATTCCGAACTCATTAAACGCTTCATCATCGAATCACTAGGCATTTCCAGTGAAAATATCGCAACAGCTCCTTCATTACGTTTCGCAACTTGAGCTGCAAAATTTAAAGCCAAGGCACTCTTTCCCATGGCAGGACGAGCTGCAAGAATAATTAAATCACCACGCTGAAAACCATTCGTCATACGATCCAATAAGACATAACCCGTTTCAATTCCAGTTACACCTTTCATCATACGAAGCTCTTTTAATTCATTAATGACACGAGTAACGATTTCTTCACTTGATTCAAATTCGCTTCCCCTACGATGTCTAGTTACATCCATAACTAAGCGTTCCGCATCATCTAAAACTGTATCAATATCTTCGCCAGATGAATAGCCTTCTTCACTAATTTTATCCGCAACATAAATCAACCTTCTTAGCTGCGCCTTATTTTTGATCGTTTCAATATAAGATCTTGATGTTGCACTCGAAATAGCTGAGTCTGCCAAACGAATAATATAATCTGCTCCTTGACTAGACTCTAACTGATCTGTTTCCTGTAAACGATTGACCACCGTATTCATGTCAATAGGTTGGCCATTTTCATGAATTGTACAGATAGCCTGATAAATCTGCTGATGAGAAGGCAAATAAAATTCTTCTACATGTAGATCGAGTTCCTGACAATCTTGAATGACTTTAGGATATACCATCAAAGAGCCAAGCACTGATTGTTCTAAGGAAACTGCGTTAGGCATTTCACGCGACATATTATGCCTTTTCACTTACATGAACAACAATTTCACCAATCACTTGTCCACGATATAAATCCACAGGAACACGAGTCACCCCTAAAGATGCGATAGATTGTTCCAATTGAAGTTTTCTTTTATCAACACGAATCCCTTTTTTAGATAAAGCTTCCACAATTTGTTTACTAGAAACAGAACCAAAAGTAGCTCCATTTTTACCTGTACTCAAAGTAAACTCTAAAGTAATACCCTTTAAAGTTTCACTCAAAGCTTCAGCTTCTTTTTTTAACTCAGCCTCGTGTTCAGCTCTTTCTTCCATTTGTTTATCTAAAACTTTGGCAGAACCCTTTGTATACGCAATCGCCGATTTATTCTTAAATAAGAAATTTCTTGCGTAGCCATCACTTACCTCAACTACATCATCTTTCTTTCCTAATTTACGAATATCTTTAAGCAATATTACCTTCATTTTTAAGTTCCTCCTCTATACAATTTAAGATCATATCCTTCATCTGTTGCACGGATACACCTTCTCTTTCGACAGCAGCCGCACTAAAGTGGCCGCCACCATTTAATTTTTCCATAATTTTTTGAACATTATAAGACCCATCACTACGAGCACTTATCGCAACGGCATTCGGATTTGTCTTTACCTTTGCGATGGTAAAACTAGCAACACAGCCTTTAATCAATAATAAAGCTTGTGAAACCTGAGCCATCATCGTCTTATCTAATGTTTCATCATCAATCGCTGCAATCATAAAATGATTGTAATAAGGCTTTGCCTGCTGAATCAATGCATTCTTCATAGAGAAATACAAATAGTCTTCACACAAAGCTTTTTCAGCACGACTTGTATTAGCTCCCCAATTTTGTAAGGCAGCTGCTGCTTCAAACGTACGGGCATCCGTATGCATTTTAAAACGATTTGTATCCACTAAAATACCCAAATACATAATCGTCGCTTCCATTTCATAAATAGGAATATGATTTGGAATATTTTGAAGCAATTCAACAATTAATTCACACGCTGAACTTGCACTGCTTTCAACATATGTCAACAAAGTATTCTTAACAAACGCATCACTACGTCTATGATGATCAATCACAAGAATACGATTGCATCGATCCACAAATTCTTTGACACTTGATATTGCAGGAATACCATGATCAGCCATAATCAATAAATCTTTATTATAATCTATAGAATCCATCGCCTCATCTGGAGTAATCAAAGTATGTCTTTCTTGAATGACAGTAACAAATGAATTCATCATTTCTTGAAGCTGCTCATCTCTAGGAACATCCTTTAAAACAATAAATACTTCCTTGCCTAACGCATGTACCCAGCTAGATAAAGCTAGACATGCTCCCATACAGTCAAAATCACTCATAACATGTCCTGCAATATAGACACGATTCGATTCCATAATAGCTTCTTGAATAGATTGTGCCATAATGCGTACACGAACTTTAGAACGTGTTGAACTTGTTTCGGAGTTTCCACCCACAAATTGAACCGTTCCTCCACTTGAACGAATAGCCGCCTGATCTCCACCACGACTTTGTGCAAGTTCAATCAATTCATTGACCATATCATCTAGTACCGTAAAATCATTTGATCCATACGCAAAAGCCATACTTAACGTAATTGAAACATCTAATTTATTTGCCTCATCCTTAATAAGTTGTAAAATAGTAAAATTCTGTTTCCGCACTTCCGTTAAGATTTCTTTATTCAAAATCACCAAAAAACGATCTGAACGTAAACGTCTAACAAACATCTTATTATCTTTAGCCCACGTTACTAAAGCAGCTCTTAAATGTGTATTGATTTGGGCCATGATTTCTTCATTTTCATAAGACTGATATTCCATATAGTTATCTAACTGCAATAACCCAATCACTATTTCATTGTCTAAATACTGCTGACGCATATTATAGTAATCTGTAATATCCTTCACATATAAAATTTGAGCATCTCTTTTTCTCGTGATTTCGTAAATTCGACCTTCCGATTTTCCAATAACCATATCCACATTGTCATCAAACAAAGTACGAATATTACTGATCCAGCTGGTTAATTTACTATTAGTCAACGTAATACCCTTCTCTTTAAAGAAAGGCGAAGCCCAAGTTACAATGTATTCTTCGTTATAAGTTAAGATACCCACATTTCCAAAATTCAAAGCATCTTTGGCATCTTTACCTAAAACTCTTGAAATATCTACTTCCGTCTTCATTCCATGTTCTTTTAAAGATTTCCAAAAGCCAAAGAAAGCATAGATAAAAACAATCCATACAACCAAAGCAGCAATCATATATATATATTCTTTCTTTAAAAACAACAGGATTGATAGTATAAGGCCCAAAGCTAGACCTGTAACGCATAGACTACGCCATTTTTCAAACTGTTTCATATAGAAAACCTCTATTCTTTTCGTAACTGTAAAAGACAGTCCAACTCTCCCATAAACATCCACAATAAATTAAGTCCAGGCACAAACGCACCAAAAATAGAAAGAAATGACCATTTCTTCTTTTGGTATTTGACACATAAACTCATAAAATAAACAACTCCAAAATATAATAACAAGGTACAATCCAAAAAGAAAATAACTTGTGCTAAATCAACGATCCCCGTTGGACATTCTATCACATTTTGAACAAAAAAGAACGCAATCCACACCACAACAGAACCTATCCCTATCCATCTTGGGCTTTGTACCTTAGATAATGGTTGTGGCGGAATAATGTCCATATGCATACGTAAGCACACCATTAATGCTACTAAATGAATACATAACGCCTGTAATAGACCTAGTAATCCTATCATCAAGTATGTAAATACTTTTAAGCTTATACCAGGAATATATTGTGAAATCAAGCGGAAATCTTCATAAAAATCAATGCCAAACAAAGTACTCCACAATAGAATGATGCATAAATTAGCTATAATAGAAAGAATAAAACAAACAATAAAATTAGTCATATTCTTAGCATGCTTAAACACGCCCGCCCCATATATAAATCCAATTAATAATGAGGTCCAACTATAAAACCAGGTTGTAAAGCCACCAAAAAACATCGTCATCAAACCCATGCATATGGTAACCAATGCACCCATTTTAACACCACTCATGACTGTATAAATAAGTACAGGAAATGCAAAAATCCAAGAAGCACTGGATTCAATCATCAATGCACTCTGTTGATTTAAAAATAATAAAGCTCCATAAATAGCGCAAACCATCGCACCTGTAGTAATTTGTTTCGTTTTTATCATACGACTATTATATAAAATAAAAAAAAAGACTTCAATATATGAAGTCTAATTAGTCAACCACGTAAGGTAACAAAGCCATTTGACGAGCACGTTTAATAGCTGTTGCTAACATTCTTTGGTATTTTGCACGAGTTCCAGTCACACGTCTAGGAATGATTTTCCCGTTAGCGTTGATGAAACGTTTTAATAATTCTACGTCTTTGTAGTCGATTTCCTTAATTTTGTTCTTAGTGAAGTAACAAACTTTTTTACGACCCATACGTTGTTTTTTAAATGCCATAAGTAAGTCCTTCCTTTCTAAAATGGTAGATCATCACTAGCAATATCTAGTGAATCATCTGCATTGAATGTTGATTCAAATGCGTTATTTGTATTCTGCACAGGATTTGAATATGGATTTTGATTATATCCATTCTGTACAGGAGCAGCATATGTATTTTGAGCAAAACCTTGATTCATTCCATAATCCTGGCTTGGAGCTGAATAACCTGATTGTGCATTTTTAGGTTCTAAGAATTGAACACTTTCTGCGACGACCTCTGTAACATATACCCTTTGTCCTTGTTGATTGTCATAAGAACGAGTTTGAATACGTCCTTCTAAACCAATCAATGAACCTTTGTGTAAATACTGTGTCATTAAATCAGCTGTTTTATTCCAAGCAACACAGTTAATAAAATCTGCATCTGGCTGTCCTTGTGTTGAAACACGACGACCAACTGCCATTGTGAATGAGCAAACACTTGTTCCACTTTGCGTTTTACGTAATTCAGGATCACGTGTCAAACGCCCAACTAATACTACTCGATTAATCATATTTATTTAACCTCGATTATTTTTCGCCTTCAGTTTTAACAACCATAACACGAATTACATTGTTGCTGATACGAGACAAACGTTGGAATTCGAAAACTCCTGCATTGTTTGCAGTTACATTGATAACTACATAGTGTCCCTTTTTCATGTGATCGATTTCATAAGCGAATTCTTTCACACCCCAGTCATCTACTTTGTCAATTGAACCACCGTTATCAGTGATTGTTGCATGTAAACGATCTGAAACTGTTTTGAACGCTGCATCATCTAAAGATGCATTCACAATGTACATAATTTCATATTTTTTCATGTGTACACCTCCCTTTGGTCTTTTTGGCTTCTTACGAAGCAGAGAACAGGCATAAACCTGCCTATTTATTATAACAAAAAAAGACTTTGCTTGTAAACCACAAAGTCTAATATTTTTTTAATTGATATTGAGCATTATAGTAAAGCTCATTATATTTTGTTCCTTCAAACACTTCTAGAACATCATTTAAACCTGAAATCAACTTATAATCATGAATATTTGACAGTGGAATCCACTTTGATTCTTCATTTTCGATTCCATTAAACACATTTGTTTTATATAAGAAAACAATATGTCTGCAATTATCACTCGAGATAAATTGTTTTGTTCCACACAAACATAACTGTTCAACATTTAAACCAGTTTTTTCTTTCACATCACGCATTGCTGATTGTACAAACGATTCACCAAGTTCAATATGACCGGTTGGTAATGTATATCCATTTGGATTTTTGCTATTTTGTACTAACACATTACCTTTTTCATCCTGAATCATAACCATATTTGTTAATTCGCAATATTCAGCTTGCTTATTCGCATTTAATCGTCTTCTTTCAAGTGCTAATTTACCATCCGCTACAATATTACGAATTTCTGTAGAAATATGACGTTCTGGGAAAGCCTTTGAAATATGTTTTTTTGCTTCTAAAGAAAAGTTTTCCAAACTGCTTTGGAATTCTTCTATACGTTCGGATAAATCAGGACGAGATAACATCCATTCTTGGAAAGCTTCTTGCGCCTCTTGAACACGCAATTGACTTTCTGCTTCGAAATCCTTTTTGAAAGCTTCCATTTGAACTTGCACTTTCTGGAATACTTGTTTGCGACGAAGTAAGGCAAGTACAGTAAATACACAGTCGATACCAAATCCAATTGTAAAAGCCGATAAAAAACTCATCAATGCCGTAAAAGGAATATCCATTACGATATCTTGAATTATAGGATGAATGATATAAATCACCACAATAGACATAATGCCAAATAAAGTGGAATTCAACAAACATACGCGTCCATTAATATTCATAAATCTTTCCGAATAATCCCACCATCTTGTTTTAAATAAAATTTCCATTACCCAACTTGTAATATATTCCAATGCACTCGTAATAATGACACCTAAAACAAACACAAGTATAGGATAATCTTTCACAAACAATAAAGGATATAAAACCAGTAAAGCACCTACTCCATAGATTGGGCAATACGGGCCATAAAAGAAGCCTCGGTTAATAAATTTCTTTGTGGGAATTCCACAATATAAATCTTCACAAACCCAACCTAAAAAGGCATACAAAATAAAGTAGGCATAGGCATATACAAATTCCATCATATACTTGCCTTCATTTCTTCACTTAACTTGGCATTTGCCAACATCAATCGAATACGATTTTCCTGATTTACCTTTGATGCACTTGGATCATAATCAATCGCAACAATATTCGCTTTCGGATATTCATCCTTAATCTTACGAACCATACCTTTGGCAACAATATGATTTGGCAGACAACCGAATGGCTGTGCACTAATCACATTGGTAACGCCAGATTTAATATGTGAAACAACTTCACCTGTTAAAAGCCAACCTTCACCCATTTTTACACCTGGATCAATAAATGCTTTTCCGTTATCAATGACTTCACTAAAATCGTCTGGTGCAATAAAAGTTCCATCTTTTTTAACTATATCTCTAAATGTTTTTTGCATACGCATAATCACATCTTTTACTATATTGTATATATAGTGATTTTTTTCGTGCATATGATAATACTCATAATCAATAATTGAATTTTCTACACAATATAGTGCAAAATCCATAACACCAGAAAGCACTGGTTCAAAGCCTTCTTCAATTAAATAATCTTCTAAGTGTTGATTTCCTAATGGAGAATATTTCATATAGATTTCTCCAACAATTCCAATACGAATCTTTATCTGACTACGATCTTGTGGAATTGTCTTAAATATTTCCAACATCTTTTTATAAATACGCTTTGATTGTTTATAAGCACCATGTTCAAACATTGGAATCAATTCATCAATAAACTGATTTACCGCCTTATCTGTGGCTCCTTTTTCAAGTTCATAAGGCTTCACCTGATTGCTTAACCACATTAAAGCATCACCATATAAAGCTCCATAAAGAATGCGAAGAATCAAAGGCATTGTAAATTCAACGCTACTGCCTTTTTCTAGACCATTCGCATTGGCAGATAAACAAGGAATGCGTTGCCATCCTTCCATAGCCAAAGCTTTTCTCAATAAAGAAAGATAATTACTTGCACGACACCCTCCTGCCGTTTGTGTAATAGCACAGGCTACATGATCTATATCATATTTTCCGCTTTTTAACGCATCAATCATCTGTCCAATAACCAACAACGCTGGATAACAAGTATCATTATGCACATGTGCTAAACCTTCTTCACGTACTTGCTCCCCTTCATTTGTCAAAACTTCTAATTTATATCCGCTTTTCGCAAAGACAGGTGTCAATAAGCGAAAGTGGATAGGAAGCATAGACGGAACTAAAATTGTATAATCCTTCTTCATATCTGAATTAAATAATGTATATTCTAAACTCAATTTTATGCTCCTTTCTGTTGGCCAATCGCCTCTTTCAACGAACGCAAACGAATTTTTGCTGCACCTAAATTATCAATTTCATCAATTTTGATTTGAGTATAAAATTTATTTCCATCCTTTAATATATCTCGAACCTCATCACTTGTAATGGCATCAATACCGCAGCCAAAGCTAACAAGTTGAATTAAATTCATATCTTTATTCTCAACTACATAATGTGCTGCTTGATAAAGTCTTGCATGATACGTCCATTGATTTAAAACATTCACTTTATGATTCTTTTGACGAGGGACACTTTCCTCACTAACAACCACAAAGCCAAGTTGTGTCAACAACTGATTCATTTGATGATTAATCAGTGGATCTAAATGATATGGGCGTCCACAAAGCACAATAATTGGATTATTGTTTTCACGTGCATACGCTACAGCTTTTCGATGTTCCTTTACTAATTGTTCATGGAATGCTTCATACTCATTTGTAGCTGCATTTTTCGCAATAATAATATCTTTTTCACTAAAATGAATACCCACCTTTTCAAAATGCATACGAATGGCCTTCGCAAAAGTCGCATCATGATCAAAATTAATAAATGGATATACAATTTTTGCCTTATCAAAATCCATATTGGCCGCAATCACTTCTGGATAGTAGGCAACCAATGGACAATTATAATGGTTATCCGATTGATGTTCATCTACATTATAGGTCATACATGGATAGAAAATTACATCCACACCTTTATCAATCAATTGTTGAATATGTCCGTGCACAACTTTAGCAGGAAAACATGCCGTATCACTAGGAATGCTTTGTTGTCCTGAATGATACATTTCTTTAGTACTAGGTGTTGACCACACAATTTCGTAGCCTAAACTATCAAAGAAACGCGTCCAGAAAGGCAATAAGTCATAGTTATTTAAAACTAAAGGCATACCAATTTTTTTATCATGTTTAATTTTTTTCTTTTGTGCATTCAACATGTCCGTTTTGATTTTGTATAAGTCTGGTAATTCTTCCTTTTTTATATCTAAATTATGAACCATCTTTTCACATTTGTTTCCCGCAACTAAGCGCGTTCCATCATTGAATGTATTAATTGTCAATGAACAATGGTTGTTGCAGCCTTGGCAAGCAACAGATTGTGATTTATGCGTAAATTTAACAAGTTGTTCATAATTCAAAATATTGCTTCTTGTTCGATGTAATTTTTTCGCATATAAAGCTGCTCCATAAGCCCCCATTAAAGGTGCAATGCTTGGTCGAATGACTTCAAGTCCAAGTTCTTGTTCAAAACAACGAAGTACAGAATCATTTTGGAAAGTTCCACCTTGCACAACGATATGCTTTCCAATATCGTTCTTATTTTTTGCACGAATAACTTTATATAACGCATTCTTTACAACAGATTTACAAAGTCCAGCCGAAATATCTTCAATACTTGCCCCATTCTTTTGAGCTTGTTTAACCCCTGAATTCATAAACACTGTACAACGAGTTCCTAAATCAACAGGGTGTTTCGATTTTAATCCAAGTGTCGCAAATTCTTTCGCATCATACCCCAATGATTTTGCGAACGTTTCAATAAATGAACCACATCCACTTGAACAAGCTTCATTCAATACAATATCATCAATGTGTCCATCACGAATTTTAAAACACTTAATATCCTGCCCACCAATATCTAGAATGTAGTCTACTTCCGGATTGAAAGATCGAGCAGCTGTATAGTGTGCCATTGTTTCAACGATTCCACCATCCAAATGGAAAGCATGACGCATTAATTCTTCACCATAACCTGTCGCATAGGATCCATAGATTTTAATATTTGGATTTGTTTCATAAATTTTCTTTAAATCTTCTAACACAACATCCAATGGATTTCCCTTATTTGATGTATAAGAATCATATAGAATCGCATCGTTTTCATCGAGTAAAACGAGTTTTGTGGTCGTTGAACCCGAATCAATTCCTAAATAAGCTTTACCTGAATAATTTTTTAAATCTGTGAACTTCGCATCATGTGATTTATGACGTTCAATAAATTTTTGATAGTCTTCGTCACTTTCAAACAAAGGTTTTGATTCAGTTAATTTAGCCGGTGCATGCACCAAATCTTCTAAAGCCTTATACAATTCATCATATGTATATTCTTGATCTGCACAAATGGCAGTTCCTAAAGCTACAAAGTTAATGGCTGTGTCAGGACAATTCACTTGTACATCACTTAATTTTAAAGTTTCAACAAATCGATTTCTTAATCCACTCATAAAGTAAAGTGGTCCGCCTAAAAACAGAATGTTTCCTTCAATTTTTCTTCCCTGTGCTAGTGAAGTAATGGTTTGATCCACTACCGCCTGGAAAATACTGGCACATAAATCACATTTATCCACACCTTGATTGATCAATGGCTGAATATCTGTTTTCGCAAACACACCACAGCGAGATGCGATGGGATATAAACGATGATAGTTTAAACTAGCTTCATTCATTTCTTCCAAAGACATATTTAATAAGGTAGCCATTTGATCAATAAAAGCTCCTGTTCCCCCAGCACAAGTTGAATTCATTCTTTGTTCTACACTTCCTTGAAAGAAAAGAATTTTCGCATCTTCTCCACCAAGTTCAATAGCACAATCTGTTTCCGGGTATAATTTACTAACTCCAGTCGCACTCGCAAATACTTCTTGAACAAAAGGTAATTCTCCTTGTTCGCTTAATCCTAAAGCCCCTGATCCGCTGATTGCGAATTTAAATGGTTCTTTTGTATATTTCTTTAATTCTACTAATTTATCTAAAGCTTTTTGACGCACTTGCGCCTTGTGCCTTTCATAACTTTTATAACAGATTTGGTTATTTTCATCTAAAACAACTGCTTTGATTGTTGTACTTCCAATGTCGAATCCTATACGATAACCCATAATCTCCTCCATTTTCTTTTATTATCAGTATTATTATACTCATTTTTCATTAATTTTCATGTGTTCAAATGAAAATAACAACAACTTACAAAATATGTTCAGTTTGTTGTAGATTATTCGAGACAAAACATATATCATTGAATTAACGAATAGTTAACATGTTCAATACATGGGATTGTTATAATTATTTTTGGAAAGTTGGTAAATCAAATGAAAAACAAATTAACAAAACTTGAATTCAAGTGGATTTGTTACGACATGGGAAACTCTGCCTTTATTTTATTAGTCGCGACAATTCTTCCTATCTATTTTAATTATCTTTCAAGCTCACAAGGTGTAGCCGAACACAACTACCTAAGTTATTGGAGCTATGCAGCAAGTCTTTCAACATTAATTGTTGCACTTGCTGGTCCAATTCTTGGAACACTGGCTGACTATAAAGATCACAAGAAAAAAATCTTCTTAACTTGTGCAATGCTAGGTGCATTAGCATTAGCTTGTTTCTGGATCCCAAGTTCTTGGCTTGCATTTCTAGTCCTATTTATTGCTGCCAAAGTTGCCTATTCTTTATCTTTGATCGTATATGATTCAATGCTTACAGACATTACTACAGAAGAAAGAATGGATGCCGTAAGTTCAAAAGGATATGCTTGGGGGTATATCGCTAGTGTTGTTCCTTTTATTATTAGTTTAATCTTTGTATTAATGTATGACAAAATAGGAATGACATTAAAGACAGCCATGATGATCGCATTTATATTAAATGCGGTATGGTGGATAGCATCTACACTTCCTTTAGTAAAAAGCTACAAACAAAAATACTATATTGAACCAGAAGCACATCCTGCTTTAGATACGTTTGCTCGTTTAAAAGACACTTTAATGAAAGCAAAAGAACAAAAGAAAGTCTTCTTATTCTTATTTGCATTCTTCTTCTATATTGATGGTGTTTATACAATTATTGATATGGCTACCGCCTACGGAACAAGTTTAGGATTAAATACAACTGGTCTTCTATTAGCCCTATTATTGACTCAAATTGTTGCCTTCCCTGCAAGTTTAACATTCGCTGTATTATCCAAAACAAAAGATACTGCTTCATTGATTAAGGTTGCGATCATCGCATACTTCTTAATAGCTTTATTTGCCGTACAATTGGATAAACAATGGGAATTCTGGGTATTAGCGGTTGCGGTTGGATGTTTCCAAGGTGGTATTCAAGCTTTATCTAGATCATACTTCGCAAAAATCATTCCAGAAAATGCCAGTGGTGAATACTTCGGACTATTTGATATCTGTGGTAAAGGCGCTAGCTTTTTAGGAACTATGTTGATTGGTGTTGTAACACAGATTACGGGTAAACAAAACATAGGTGTTGCCGCTCTCTCCATCATGTTTGTGATTGGATACCTAATTTTTAATAAAGTATCTAAAATGGACGACTAAAAAAGATTGTACAAGTAACGTACAATCTTTTTATTTATCTAATTTCATGACCATTCTTACAATTCCATACAATGCTGCATATAAGACGGCAGCAACAGGCCAAATCATATAGGTGATATCCCATTGTTTTGTCCATAAGCTCCAACCAAGATAAACAGCTGTTACAAGACACCAATATACACCTGTGAATGTTTTAGTTTTCTTCTTTGCACGCTTTTCTTTTTTCGTATAATCACCTTCTTGCAGCAATGTTTCATAGCTACTTTTTATTGTGGAAACACGAATTAGAATATTCACGCCAACGGAAACCAAAATTAATAATACAGCTAAACATAATGTACACACATAATCAGATGCTTCCATGCAACCTACAATGATCAATGGGACTACAGATAAAATACACAAAACAACACCGCATGCTAGACAGAAAGAATAATGTTCTTGATAGTTTTGATTCTTTTCTTTGACAAGTCCTGTTACACCATATTCTGTTTCAAAAGGTTCTTGTTCTAAATATTGTAAAGAACTCAATTTAATTCCTGTTTTAATGAAGATAAATACTGCAAGTGCAACCATACCTAATAATATGGCACATGCAATTCCAATGGCTAAGCCATCATTGAAAGTTGAAATCAGAAACAAAGGAATTGGACTTAAGATACATAATGTTGTCGCATTCGCAAGCATAGGTGCTGCTTTTTTCTTTTCATCCATATATGTATTCGCCTCTTCCATACTTACACGATGTAATTCACAATCTGTATCGCATATTGTCTCTGTATTTTCTTTTTCAACTTCATCTTTTAACAAGTAATCTGTGCTCACTCCAAATAAGTCAGCTAACTGAATAATCTTTTTTAAATCTGGAATTGCTCCTGCACTTTCCCATTTTGAAACCGACTGTCTAGATACGCCTAGTTTTTGTGCCAAATCTTCTTGTGTCCACCCATTCTTTTTTCTTTCTTCAATTATTTTATCAGCTAGAATCATTGTTCTTCCTCCTTAGCCAAAGTTTACTAAAATTTGCGGTTGCATTCCACCAACCTGGCTTGTCAATTTATCAATTTACAGTTGCATATACTAGAAAAGACTTGAATTCAAATCAAGTCTTTATCTATGCCACATATTTACTTAATATATGATTAAGCTTTTGTTCATCAATTGGTTTTGAGATCGAATCATTCATAATCGTTTGATTCATACTATATTCTGATTGCGCACTCATGGCGACAATTGGAATGGATGGATTGATTTTACGAATGCATTTAGCAGCTTCATCCCCATTCATTTTTGGCATCATAATATCCATCAAAATCAAAGAATACTTATTTGGTTGTTCCTTAACTTTTTCAACTGCTTCTAATCCATTCCATGCCTTATCTACATTGGCATGTACGGCATTTAAATAAAACTCTGCCACTTCCATATTGATTTCATTATCTTCTACTAAAAGAATTCTTTTATCCTTTAAATCCAATTTTGAAGTATCTTGTTTTGCGGTATTGGATGTATCCAATTGATAAGCAAGAATGACCTTAATTTGTGTACCTACACCCACTTCACTTTTGACTTCAATACTTCCGCCAAGCTTATCCACTAAGCCTTTCACAATCGACATACCTAAACCAGTTCCTTCATATCTTGTTCTGGCATCTTGTTTAACTTGTGAAAACGGCGTAAACAAGTGATTCTCAATATAATCTTCACTCATACCAATTCCCGTATCTTTAATTTCAAATTCAAATGTAACTTTTGAATCATCGCTCGATATTTCTCTGACATACGTATCAATCGTGCCATTTGACTTATTGCACTTAATGGCATTCGTTAATAGGTTTACGAGAATTCTTCTAAGTTGTAATGCATCTCCAATTAAATGCGTATGGACTACATTCTCCATATGCTTGTGATATGTAATATTTTGAAGGGATACTTGGGCATCAATCAAACTATTCAATTCTTCAACCAATTCATTTAAGTGTTTTGTCAAAACTTCCATCTTATTTAAAGAATCATCCAACTTATCCATATCACCCCAGTTTTTACTTTTTCTTTTCTCTATCTTCTTTCTCATGAAATGCCGATGTATTTCTGAACAAAATAATAGCACGTACTATATTACGTTCCTTTTGAATATCTATATCATAAATAACATCTTCACTCATCAATATCATTTCTTGAATCCAGATCACACCTTGATGTGGTATTTGAATCTGATATTCAACCGTAACATGTTTGTCCCCTGCTCTATATCAATTTAAAAGGCTTTGACTCGATTCAACAACGCTAAAGCTTCCCAAACAATCCTCTAACACATTCGCTTTTAATTGTTTAAAATATGCATTATAATCACATGGTAAATTTGGCTTTTTATCTGCACACATATAATTGTCGTAAATACCATCGATTTGATTCTGCGTTAAATTCACGGAGAAAATTAATTGTGCAATTGCCATCAAAGCTTCAATATAATGATCGTTTTCTAAAATAGATTGTTTCAACTGATCATAATAACGCATCAATTGTTGCTTCTCATCCATTTCAATTTTGTCATAATAAATTTTAAAACCTAACGCAAAATGATGCAGATGATTCTTTTCATCGCTATCTAAATAAACGGCTATAATTTTCCCTTTTAATTTTGTACGCTTAATTTGATGACAAAATGAAATTTCTAATACAGGATTTTCCTTTGTGAGACACTCATTTAAATAGTCAAGCTGTAACACATGACGATACTCTTCCTTCTTATTCTCTTCAAACAATTCATTTAGAATTTGCTCAACTGCACCCGAGTAGATGCCATCTTCTGCTAAGAAAAAGGAATAGCTAGCCCGTAAAGTAAAATATGCATCGATTTTGGCATCACAATAAATACAATCCGAAAAATTATATCCTTTATCTTTTAATTGTTGTATAACACGAAGAATCAAATCACGTTTTTCTGTAGCCTCATTGATTTTCGCCTGTTTTTTATCAATATACATATTTTTATCTGCCTGACAAAACAATTCGCGCATTGTTAATTTTGAAAAAATCATTTGAATACGCAAAACCAGCCGGATAACTTAATGGAATTTCTGAACATTTAGTACATTCTTTTTTGATATTTTCTAAATTTCTTTTTACGTCTTCCTTTGTCACATTTTTAAAGAAGGCAATAAATTCATCACCGCCACAGCGACCTACAAATTGATTTTCATCCACACCTTTACGAAGATTTTTCGCAAACGAATTGATATATAAATTACCTCTTTCGTGTCCTTGTTGATTGTCGATGATTCTAAGGTTATTTAAATCAAACACACAGATTGACATATTTTGTTCAGCTTCTAAAGTTAAAATCTCTTCACACTTATTTTTATTTGGCAATCCCGTTGCTTCATCTAAATAAACTTTGTTCTTTAACTCACGATTCACTCTGGCATAACGCAAAGCCTTGATAAGCTCATATAAAATCATAAAGATGAGGATTACAATATCAATGATTGTCAATGCTTCAAATTATCCTAAGCGTGTTGCGATTCTTTGTGCATATGTTTCCCTGTGGCCACATCACATAGAGAAAAGAAAGTTTCACTCTTTTGAATAATATTCGTATTCTCATATCCAACTTGTAGAACAAGATCAATTTCTTGTTTTAATGTATCAAAATACGCATCTAATTCTTCCATCTTGACCTGAAAAGCCTTATCATCTAAAGATACTAAATCTAGTACTTCACTGCCAAAACGAAGTCCTTTAATATATCTATCCACATCCGCAATCATTTCATCTGGAGGCATTCCTGCATCTTCCAATTAAATAATCCGCCGTGTTTTTCCACGTACTAATCCTGCATAATTGACAACACGAGCCATCCCTTGAATACGTGATGCCATCAAAATGATGATTAAAATCAGTATAATCAAAATACAGGCTGATGCCATCATTTAAAAACGTATTATTTTTGAGAAATGATTCATTTTCTTATTCTTCATACTATTATTGTATTAAGAAAATGAAATTATCACAAGAAAAGACTTTTTCTGCAAAAAAGTCACCCGTCTAAATGACGTGCCCGGTTCGTTTCCAGTCGTCCGGTAACATTTCAATATCTACTCCATCTTTCTGAATCATTCGGTATCCCGATCCATTCAGTCTTTATCGATGGAGTTTTTATTGTATGCTTTGTTTATAAATTCTTCAGAATTTCATCCATGATCTATGTACCTATCATCCAGTAAGATATCATAAACTTCTGGTTCTGATTATTTATCTTATTTAATTCACAAATCCCATGCCTCTTCGATTGAT
>NZ_JAHQVB010000160.1 GCF_019052655.1 Holdemanella porci | reverse complement strand
AAAAAAAAAACCTCGCAGGCGTCCATGGTCTTGTGGAAGGTCTCGATGGAGGTGACGGTGGTCTGCTGGGTCGCACGGATACCAACGATCTCGACCGGGGTGTTGACGGCCAGCTGGCCACGCTCGACACGACCGGTGACAACGGTACCACGGCCGGAGATGGTGAAGACGTCCTCGATCGGCATCAGGAACGGCTTGTCCAGGTCGTGAACCGGGGTCGGGATGTAGTCGTCGACAGCGTCCATGAGGTCCTTAACGGACTGGACCCACTTCTCGTGGTCCGGAGCGTCGTCGTGCAGAGCACCGTAAGCGGAGGTGTGGATGACCGGGCAGTCACGGTCGAAGCCGTTCTCGTCGAGGAGGTCGCGGACCTCTTCTTCGACGAGCTCGATGAGCTCTTCATCGTCGACCATGTCGCACTTGTTCAGGGCGACGAGGATCTTCGGAACGCCAACCTGACGGGCGAGCAGCACGTTTTTTTTTT
>NZ_JAHQVB010000159.1 GCF_019052655.1 Holdemanella porci | reverse complement strand
AAAAAAAAAAATGCCTTGGTGCCGCGTGTTGGTTGCGTGAGGTAAGTAATGCGTCCGTGTCTATCGCCGCTGGGCGAAGAAATCAGTCAGGATGGACTGACACTCGCCTTCCAGCACGCCGCCGTGCACTTCAGGACTATGGCCGATATGCGGATCGCGCGGAATATCCCAAATCGAACCGCATGCACCGAGCTTGGGATCCCATGCACCGAACGCGATGGTGCCGATATGGGTCTGGATGCAGGCACCCGCGCACATCGGGCACGGCTCAAGTGTGACGGCCAGCGTGCAATCGGCGAGATTCCAAGCGCCCAAGGCTTGGGCCGCCTGACGCATGGCGATGATTTCGGCGTGGGCAAGCGGGTCGCCATCAGCCTCACGCGTGTTGTATCCGCGCCCGACAATCTGGCCGGCCGCATCCAGCACCACCGCACCAACCGGTACGTCACCAGCGGCTGCGGCCTGACCGGCCAGTTCCAGTGCGCAGCGCATCGCCTCGTCATATTCCATACCAACGAGTGTATGCCTTTTCTCATATCGTCTCATGATGTGCATAATCGGCCGCAAGCTTAACGTTTTCTTCATGGTTCCCATATACTTTTGGTGGAGAAAAATTTAAGGGAGAAGGCGGCAACAT
>NZ_JAHQVB010000025.1 GCF_019052655.1 Holdemanella porci | reverse complement strand
TAGTTGAAGGTGCGGGCTGCCTCTTTTAGATTATTGAGCTTTGCCCATCGTTCAAATCCCTCTCGATTTCCAGTTGTGACATAAGTGGAGATATTGATATACAAGCGAGCTTCTCTGGACAGATGTCTTGGAGTTTTTACTTTGCTACGATTTTTAGCCAGACGGATGCGAACATTTTCTTCGGAATAATAGCTTCCGAGAGATTTCATATAAGTGAAGTTCTTCTGCTCCGGTGCACGGAAGGACAGGTGCTTTCCCTGCCGGACTTCATATCCGGCTAACTGCATCTTTTGCAGAAATTCCTCATAGTTGATGGAAGTCCAGATTGATTTATCAACTGCGACACGTAGCTTGGCTTTCCAACTGGTGCCACGATGATATTCCATGTTCTCTTTATAGCTTGTACCTTTTTCTCCGGTTGGCATGCTGGTGGCAAGTCCATTTTCATGGCAGATACGATTACTGATTCTGCAGAGTTTATGGTAGCTCCGCTTATTGGAAACATACTTGTGATGATCAACAAAGCTTGCAGCGTTGAAGATGATATGATTGTGAATATGATTTTTGTCAACGTGTGTGCTGATCACGTACTCATATTTTCCTTTCAGCACTTCGTCAGCAAATTGTTGACCTAAGCGATGGGCATTTTCGGCATCAACTTCTCCAGGTTTAAATGATTGGATCAGATGAAATGCCAGGTTATCGCCTTTATCCATTCCATTCTTTTTTGCCATTTCTCTTGTCATAGAAAATTCAAGATCTGCAGTTTCCGGGGAACAGCCAAAACTGGAAACTAACAGTTTTTCATCTGTCTTATCTGGATTTGTAATATAGTCCAGAGCTTTCTTGTCAGTTACCTTAATGGGGAAGATTTTAAGATACGCCATAATTCTTTCACCATCTCTTTCAATTCTTGCATTTCTTCTGGATATAGATCTCCGGTGGTATTTACCTTTTTTGCAATCTGGTTGATATTTACACCAATCTTGTGCATTTCCTCATACTGTTTCTTCAGTGGGGTGGTATCGGTGTTGACGATGTAACCGTCGATTGCCATCTTACGCAGATAAGCTCCCATGTTTTTGGTTTTTGATTCTATCATCTTCCTGCGTATAAGCTTCCTTTCTTCTTCGGTGACATAAAAATGGATTTCTTTGTTTCTCTTTCTTTCAGCCATTGGTGGGTTCTCCTTTCTGAGAGGACAGTAGTATCGTTGCTTTCAACGTTTTTCAATTTAGGGCAGGGTACCCTAAATTGGGATTTCCCGGAAGTGTATCCTCACTTCCTGTCCTTGCTGTTTTACCCCTCTATTAGTTAAAGTCAGGAGAACCGGGAAAATGCAAAAGAATTTGGCAGGTAGCACGGGAAGTGAAAATATGGTATGATTATGGGCAGGATATCAGGAGAATCAGGAGTTGAATAGATTGTGAAGAAAGAAGAAATTTTTGAATATGTGAAGAAACAGTATGGTACGATGCCGGAGTATTTATGGGCACAATCACCAGATAATGCTGTGTTGCGACATAAGAATGGAAAATGGTATGCTGTGGTCATGAGCGTTGAAAAATGCAAACTAGGATTAGAAGGAAATGAATTTGTCGATATTATGGATGTAAAATGTGATCCGGAAATGACAAGTATGATTATTCAGACCTTTGGATTTTTGCCAGGATACCATATGAACAAACAGCACTGGATCACAATTTTACTGGATGGTTCAGTAAGTGAAGCAAAGACATTAGATTTTTTGGATATGAGCTATGATATGATTGATGGGAATAGAGGAAAGGAAGAATGATGAGAAAGGTAATCGTATATTCATCTGTGCATCATGGAAACACAGAGAAATTAGTAAAGAGCATTGCAGAAGAGTGTCAGGTTGATTTGATTGATGCTGTAAAACAGCCAGATGCAGATCTGAGCAGTTATGATACGATTGGGTTTGCATCAGGAATCTATTTTTCAAAATTTCATCAGTCGATATTGGGATTTGCAGAGAAGAATCTACCGGACGACAAAGGGGTATTTCTGATCTGTACTTATGGTGGAAGTGCGAATTATAAATCCATAGAGCAGATTTTGGGCAAGAAGCATTCTACAGCAATCGGAAAATTCGGATGCAAGGGCTATGACACATTTGGCCCATTTAAACTGGTGGGTGGTATAGCAAAAGGACATCCAGATGGAAAAGATATAAAAAATGCAGTTGAGTTTGTAAAAGGACTCTAAATAGTTTAGCGAAAAAGAAAAACCGGGGAACAGTCCTCGGTTTTCTGATATTTGCGGTTCAGTCTTCAATTTGAAAAATCTCTTCTACTGGCATTTTCAGATAATGTGCCAGACGGATTGCAATTTCGAGAGAGGCATTTCGCTCACCACGCTCAATGCGTCCGATGGTATCACTGCAAGAACCGACAGCTTTTGCAAGATCTGCCTGAACGAGATTTCGTTCTTCACGGATATCTTTAAGTGTGTTGTTAATTGCCATTTTATCACTTCCTTTATTATTTTCAGCAAGAGCAGGCTAGAAGTCTGCAGTTGATCTTTAATGAAAACCAGGGATTTCTGCTCCTTTGCATTTTCCGATTACTTTCCCAAAGATTTTAAAAGAATCAGATTCATAAATCTGGATTGGATGATACTTTTCATTCAATGAAACCAGATAAACTCCATCCGGACCGTCATGTAGCTCTTTGATATAGGTATTGCCATTGAGATAGAAGATACCGATTTCACCGTTGGAGATACTGTCTTGTTTATGAACCCATGCAACATCTCCGGTATGATACATTGGTTCCATACTGTCACCAGATATACGGATTCCAAAATCCGTCTTTTCAGGTGCGAGATGACCGACATTGTAACTTTCTTTTACACTGTCTTCAATATAATTTCCAGTACCGGCAGAAGCTGGCTCTACTGCAATCGGCTGATAATTTTCAAATGGAATGATATCGGCTCTATGCGGAAGATACTTTCTGGACGCCCGCAGAAGATTGGCAAATTCAATAATCTTAGCTTTGCCGTCTTCATTCAAATTTTCCATGACATGATCAAATGGATTTTCACCTAAAAATTCTTCGTATATATCTTCAATATCTAAAATCTGACAAACTGTCAGGATTGTGTGTAAGGAGGGTTCTCTTGTTAGATTCTCCCATTTGGAGACTGCTTTCGTAGTAACTTCAATTCCTTCCTGAGCAAGTAAGTCCACCAGATCCGCCTGGGAGTAGCCTTTCCTTTTTCTGTTTTCTACTAATACTTCTCCGAAAGCACGCATATGTTCGCCTCATTTCTTTTTGATTTTTCTATATGCATTATAACCCGAATAAAATCAAAAATCAAGAAAAATCTCCGAAAAGGAGATAATACGACCAAGATGTCGCTTGACTATCTCCAATACGGAGATATATACTAAGCATACAGAAATTGATAAGACAATAAACCAAACAGAGAGAAGGTGGTGGAGTTAATGGGAGACAGGACAATTCTTCATAGCGACATGAATTCATTTTATGCAAGTGTGGAAATGCTGCATCACCCGGAATTTGCCGGAATGCCTCTTGCAGTTGGCGGTGATCCGGAAGCCAGACATGGAATTGTGCTGACAGCAAATTATATTGCAAAGCGAAAAGGTGTAAAGACCGGAATGGCATTATGGCAGGCAAAACAGATTTGTCCGGAAATCATTTTTGTGCCACCACGGATGGACTTGTATTTGAGATTTTCACAGATGGCAAGAGAAATCTATTCGGAGTATACGGACAAGATTGAGCCATATGGGATTGATGAAGCCTGGCTGGATGTATCAGCCAGTAGAAATCTGAAAGGAAGCGGAATAACGATTGCAAGAGAAATCAGCCATCGGATTAAATACGAACTGGGTGTAACGGTAAGTATTGGAATTTCCTGGAATAAGATTTATGCGAAACTTGGTTCAGATTACAAAAAGCCAGATGCGATTACAGAGTTTAACCGGGAGAATTATAAAAGTATGATTTGGCAGCTTCCTGCATCGGATCTGCTTTATGTTGGAAGACAGACTCGGAAGAAACTTCAGAAGCTGGGGATTCGAACCATTGGGGAACTTGCAGAAAGTGATGAAGCAATGTTAGAAAGCCATTTTGGAAAGATGGGAATTGTGTTATGGTCATTTGCAAATGGCTGGGACGATGATCCAGTTTGCAAAGATGGGTATACAGCTCCGGTGAAGTCAATTGGTAATAGTACCACAACTCCAAGAGATTTAGAAGATGATCTGGATGTCTGGATCATTCAGATGGCACTGGCAGAAAGCGTTGCAGCAAGATTAAGAAAACATGGTTTTAAATGCAAAACGATAGAAATTACGGTCCGAGACAATGGCTTGTTTCGTTTTTCGAGGCAGAAACAATTACATCATCCAACAAATATAACAGATGAGATTGTTACAGCAGCATTTCAATTGTTTAAGGATTATTATAAATGGGAGCATCCAATCAGAAGCCTTGGTATTCGAGCAGTAGATCTTGTGTTGGATGATATTCCCGTCCAGTTGGAACTTTTTGGTAATCAAGAGAAACAGGAAAAATTGGAAAAGATGGATCGCACTGTAGATGAGATCAGACGACGGTTTGGTTATTTCAGTATACAGAGAGCAGTTATGTATCAGGATAAAGTCTTATCCCACTTGGACGCTGGTACACATACAGTTCATCCACACAGTTATTTTCATGGATAATGGGAGGGATAGATTTGAAACAGACATTAACCAGAAAACAGGAAGAAAGCTATCAGTGCATTTTGAATTATACGAAGGAGCATGGATATCCGCCGACAGTTCGGGAATTTGGAAAACTGATCGGAGTAAGATCAACGTCATCTGCTTTTTCCAGAATTAAGCAGTTGGAACAAAACGGATATATCCGAAGGATTCCGGCATCGCCAAGAGCAATAGAGATCTTATAGTGAGGTGTCGGTATGAATAAAGTGTATGTAGATGTAGTGGCAGAGTTTCGGAAAGACGGAAAACTGGTTCCTATATTTTTCACCTGGGAAGATGGAAAAAAATATAACATTGACAGAATTTTGAAAATTGAGCGATGTGCCAGCAGAAAGGCAGGCGGTGTAGGAATGATGTATACCTGTATGATACAGGGACAGGAAAGCCATTTGTTTTATGAAGTGGATAAATGGTTTATGGAGAGAAAAACAGCATAAGGAGAGATTGGTATAGACGATATTATTTGGATTATTAACCGGCAGGGATAGTCACTTTCCCTTTATATTCCTGTAGGTTTTACATAAGAAGATGGATTCCGGTCAGCAAAGGCAGCTCCCACAATGCCTTTTGGATATCCGCTTCTGCAAGTTGTAGTAAGTAATTGCTTCCCATCAAAATCATGGGGAAAGCGAACTGGTCTGAAAGACCGCCAGTTAGTGTGATGATGATAAGGAGATTTTGAAACTGATGACAGACAGAGATTATGCAATTAAATCAATGAAAGAGATTACCTTCCAGATGGCAAGCCATGCACAGGATTATCTGGAAGTAACGATGGAGAGACATTATACAGATATCAAGGAACTGATGACAAGCTATCAGAAATTGATTTTGGAAAATCAGATTGTGTTAGAAGAATTGGATATGGAGTGCCAGGAGAAAATCAATGAAGATATGGCATATGCGTTGAGTTATCTGAGCATTTATAACAATCAGCTGAATGTGCCAAAGATGCACCGGGAAATGAATAACCTGATGATTATTTACGGCTTGTCAGATATGATCTATCGTGGAATGACACTGGTAAAGTTCTATGCACCGAATGGTGTGATGCTCAGTGAGATTCTTCATTCCTGCTTTTGCAGTCATTATAATAAGACAGATGTGGAAGTACAGCAGGAGTTAGGCGTAGGCAGGACTTCTTTTTATAAAATGAAGAAGCAGGCACTTGGATATTTAGGATTTTATTTTTATGAGATAGTGGTACCGCAGGCAAAAGATAAAAGATTTAAACCATCACTGGGCGTTGAGGAAGAGTAGGTGAATAATATGAGATACGAAGATTCGATGAAGGGTGTAGCTGATCAGATAATCAAAGAACAGCAGCGAGCCAGTAAAATTAAAAACAATCCAGAAGAATTCCATTGGCATGACGAATATGCAACGTTGAATTTCTTTCGGTTTATCTGTAAAAATATCGGTAACTTGGGAAATGGAGAAATTGAAAAAATGGTCACACGCTTAAAGCACATAGATCAGAAAGCAGTGGAAAACCATGTGAATGGTGCTGTCTGGGCATTTGATTATGATAAGATGTTCTGTGTATTGATGGAAAATGAAATTTGCCGAAAGGTGTGTGAAAAGAATAAATATAATAGTTGGATGAAACTGATTGGAAATTATTGTTTTCAAGTGGTGTAGGATAAAATAGTGGCTTGTGAAAAGCTGATTTTGATGTTAAGATGAAATTGGGATAGGAGACATTTAGGAACCTATCCTGACATAGCAAAGAATGGAGGCGAGAATGGACGTGGCGAAAGAAGAAATCGTGAAAACAGAAGAATTGGAAACACGTTACGAAAGATACAAGGGTATCTTAAAAGACCTTACCATCATGAGCGATGTGTTTATGCGGAATGTATTCAAGAAACGGGAATGTACAGAATATGTTCTGCAGGTAATTATGAATAAAAAGGATCTGAAAGTGATTGATCAAGTTCTGCAGAAAGACTATAAGAATTTGCAGGGGCGTTCAGCTATTCTGGACTGTGTTGCCAGAGATTCTGAAGGCAAGCAGATGGATGTAGAAATCCAACAGGACAACGAAGGGGCATCTCCCAAAAGAGCAAGGTATCATAGTGGTCTGATGGATATGAACACATTAAATCCAGGACAGGATTTTGATGAACTTCCGGAAAGCTACGTGATTTTTATCACCAGAGACGATGCACTTGGATACGGACTTCCGATTTATCATATAGACAGGAAAATCGAAGAAGTCAGTGAGAATTTTAAGGATGAAGCTCATATTATCTATGTAAATTCTAAGAAACAAGAGGATACAGAATTAGGCAGACTGATGCATGATCTTCACTGTAAGAATGCAGAAGATATGCACAGTAAGATACTTGCTGACAGAGTATACGAATTGAAGGAAACACAGAAAGGGGTGGAATTCATGTGCCGTGAGATGGAACAGATTTACAGTGAAGGTATTGAAAGCGGTGAAATGCAAAAAGCAAAAGAGACAACGATTGCCCTTGCAGAGATGGGTTTACCTGCTGACAAGATTGCTAAAGCCGTTAAGATTGGCGTCGATGTCGTACAGAAATGGATTGATGAGAGCATGAGTGTTGCACATTAACAAATACTGAATTTCAAAGAAGCTGCCAGAAGATATGATTTTCTGGCAGCTTCTTTTTAAGAAATTGGAACACAAAGAAAAAGTGCTTTCTCAGAATTGATGTGAATAGAAATTAGGAAGCAAAACAATGCGAAGAGATTGTTCACTCGTGCAACTGGAAGACATGTTGGATAGAAATTTATTTATAAGAATTAGTAAGAGCGGCATTGTAAATTTAATGAATGTTGATTCTTATAAAAAAGGAACAATAAATATAAATGGATAAGAAATAAATGTTGCAAGAAGAAGACGTAAAGATTTCGAAATCGCATTCCAAAGATATGATCTTGAATTTAGAGGGGAATAAATGGAAATAGGAATATTATATTTATAGTAGTAAATAAAGCTTTTAATGATTAAGCTTAATGGCATAATCGACATAATCTAAGAACATTGCAGTAATTACTCATGTAAATGTCGTAAAGCTAATATATAATTTAGTCACTCGATAACAAAGTCGAGAATATACATAAGGAAGAAATGCCATGAATCCTAGTATTTCACCAATGGGAAACGGATGTAAATTATGTGCAGGATGTACAGGGTGTATGTTCTGTGGACCATCCGCAATTGCTGCAGCGGGTGCAGCAGGCTTTGTTGGATTTTTCTGAGTAATAAATCATAACAAGCAGAAGACTGGAAGTGAGATTTTACCGCTAGATAGTAATAATTCTCACTTCCTGTTCTTTCTATAAAATAATTACAGATGATAATAGAAATAAGATTGATTATATTGTAGGTTAAACAACAATAAGGAGAAGGTATGTATCTGAGATTAATTAACGTAAAAGCAATAGAAAGACAAAGAGATTCTTATATTCTTGTAATAAATAACCGTTATGAAAAGATGGGTGAATCATTGTATCGCATTAACAAAGATGCTTTAGAAATTATACGTAACCTAAATGGGACAAAAACATTTGATGATCTAGTTGACATGATGATCAGTTGTCATTTAGAGAAGAAAGAACAGGCTAAGTATAAATTAAATAATTTTTTGAATGAATTGGAGAAAAATCCAGGAATTTCTGTGGAGTATTTAAAAAAAACAAATCCAATAGAAATACCAATACTTGGAAATGGAAAAACACAGTATCCATCAGCTATTTCTGTAGAAATTACACATAGGTGTAATGCAAAGTGTTTGCACTGTTATGGAGAATATTGTGCAACGAATGCATTTAAAGATAATACAGAGGAAATAAAGAAGTTACTTAAGGATGCACGTAAAGCAGGGACAAGAGTAGTAGAATTTACAGGTGGAGAAGTCACGTGTCATCCGAGGTTTTTAGAAATCCTGAATGAAGCGTATAATCTTGACTATTCATTAGTAAGTATACTATCGAATGGTTTATTTTGGAATAAAGAATTGTTCGCACTGATTGCAGAACATAAGGAGCAGACAGTTGTACAAATCGATTTACACGGAGATAATGATGATTATATAAATTGGTTTATGGGAACACAAATACCCAATATTACTCACCGTGTTAAAGACACAATTATGAGAATTAATAATTCAGGAATACTGATGAGAGTTGTTACAATGGTAACACCGCAAAACATTGACCAAATTGAAAATATTGCAGGATGGGTAAAAGAAGCAGGTATCGAAACTTATGGTATATCAGCAATTACTCCTATGGGAAGAGCTGATTTAGAGGATAAAAATAATTTGCTTTTAAAGACATTAGAACAACATGAAAGGGTTGGTAAAGTAATAGAAAACATTAATACCCGATATGGAAAAGGGTTTTTATATAAAATTAAAGACGGAAATAGCAACGCAAAGAATTGTGGAGCATTTACATCGAATCCTTCAATAACGCCAGAGGGAGAAATCAAATTTTGTGCAATGGATAACCAGACAGTGATTAAATCTTTGGGAAATGTATTTAAAGAGGATATCGGACAGTTGTTTTCAAATAATTATCAATTAATGAATATGATTCGTGGTATACAAGCTCCAGATTATACAAGTAAAGAATGCTCAGGGTGTGAAAAAAAGTACTTTTGTAGTTATTGCATAATACGTGGGTTAGTAGCTGCTAAAGAAAGAGGCTTTGAAAATTGTGCATGGTATTCCCAATATATACCAAATGAGTTTAGGAGGCTGTTAATATAATGACAAATATTATTTCTATTTACAATCTTTCAAAAGCGTTTGATGGTAAGAAATTATTTCAAAATTTTAATTTTACTGTCAAGAAAAATTCTGTCCATGCCTTGATAGGAGCAAATGGAGCAGGAAAAACTACACTATTGCGTTTACTCACCGGATTATACGAACCAGATGAAGGAAAAATATCTGTATCGGGTAAACATGCAATGTTGCTTGAGAATGATTATTTATATGAGGATAAAACAGGTTTGGAGAACTTGAAAATCTTTGGGTTGTATTTTGGATACTACGTAAAGGACTATAAGAAATATAGTGATTCATTAAATATTACAGAACATTTATTGAAACGTGTTAGTACGTATTCAAAAGGAATGAAAAGAAAATTGTCAATTCTAATCGTTATACTAATCAACAGTGAGATTATTTACCTTGATGAGCCAACATCAGGGGTAGATCCGTTGTCTCGTGTTGAAATAAGAAAGATTATCCAGAAACTAAAGGAAGAAGGAAAAACAATATTGATTACATCTCATGATTTAAGTGAAATTGAGAAAAGTGCAGATTATGTCACTATGATTGAAAATGGTAAGGTTGTTTTCAATGAGGATATAGATAACATAAAAGGGACAACACTGGAAGAGTTATTTATAAAAGAAGGTGGAGATTATGAATAATATTAAAAAAGCTGTTTTTTATATTATATTTAAGAGTAAATCTACAATTTTTAATATGTTAGGAGTAGGAGTGCTTGGGACACTGATGTTGGTTGTATTTCAACAGGATCAATTTTATTCAAAAGGAACAGATTATCTTATTTTAGTTTTTTTTGTAGTTCTTTTAGGATGTACTCTTCTTCAGGCAAATTCTATAATAATAGATTTGACAGTGAAAGATAAAATGAGTAAACGGATGGAGTTTTTTTTAGCATCAGGGATTGATTTAAAGTTTATTATTAAGGCCTACACAATACAAATTTTAAAAGCATCAATTATAATTCCTTTTATTATATTTGTATTAGGTTATTATCTCATAGATTTTAAAATTTCATTTTTTGGTATTATAGCCTTTTTTATATCGACAGTAATAATGAGTTACACTGAAGTTCTATTTTTCAATACAATTACATTTTCTGTAGAAAAATATAAGTTATTTAAAAATATGGTCTTTTTTGGAAATTTTTTTCTGATTTATATTAGTGCTATGTGTGCGAATGAAATTGTTGAATTTGTATCAGGTTTAAATATTAGTATGTATATTTTTATTATTATTCTGAATATAATTGGTGCGACAATTTTAGCTGTTATTTCTTTCAGAAAGATTTCTAAATTAGACAATGAAAGTGTTGTAAGGAGTGTTGGACAATGGATTTGACTATTATTAGGATTCATGTGAAAAAAATTTTAACAGGTAATTTTGTTTTTATGAGTCTAGTAGCAATTATTTTTGGTATATTAACCTTATTTAGTAAAGGGCAGGAAAAAATAATTGGCTCATATACTTATATTGATATGCTTTGGAAGGGGTATATTTTTTTATATATTATATTTGCCTGTGAATTAAGTAAAGATTTACTACAAATGGAAAAAATCACAAGAAGAATAGAGTGGTTGATTGCAAATGGGACTAGGCTTCAATCTATCCTTATTAATCATACAGTTTCTTTGTGGATATCAACTCTCTTACTTCTTATGCCACTGTTAGGTATTACTATATACAAAATAGGATCACCTGATGTTGCCCAAATACTTGATTTCTTTACATTTACCTTATTAAGCAGTATAATTATTAATGCAGTTATTTTGGTTATAAGAGATATGAATAAATATAAGGGAATTTCTTTGCGTATATCAGTATTTTATTTTTTTATTTTAATTATTGAGAGTATGTTTTATTCCTGGAGCAATAATTTATATTAAATTATATATGTCTTTTTGACTATCTTTTTATATCTTCTTAAATGTCCGCAAAGCCTTATTTTATCGGCTCTACGGGCATTTTTCTTTTATGGTAAACCTCACATATCTAGGTCTATCTTCTTATATTTTCGCTATCAAGCGTGGTTAAAATCGTGGTAAATACTTCTTATGCGAATAGACGCTGAACCTCTGATTTTGCGGTATCTATGGACGCATGAGCGTACCAATTCATTGTGATACTAATGTTTGAATGCCCCATGATATACTGTAAATCTTTTGGGTTCATGTTCTTGCTTGCCAGCCTTGTGCAGAACGTATGGCGTAGCGTATGCGGTGTGATATGTGGCAAGGGATTGTCCTTGTGGTGCTTGTTGTATTTCTTTACCATACGGACAAATAAGGCGTTGTAATCAATCGCAACTTTTGGCTTGTCCTTATGATTGACAAATAGGAAATTACCCCGTCCGTCTATCACAAATGGTTCTGCCTTTGGGCGTTTCTTCATAACCCGTTGAAATGCCTGTATCGTTTCTCTGCTTAATGGTACTTGCCTTATTCCGCTTTTCGTCTTAGGCGTTTCAATATAATAGCCTTGTTCCTTGCTCTTTAGTAACTGGTGGTCGATAATCACAACTTCATTCTTGAAATCAATATCGGCTACTGTCAGTCCGCACAGTTCCGAGATACGAAGTCCTGTTTTTAACAGTATCAGCACATCATCATAATACTTGTGATACACATTGTCCGTCTTGATGAATGAGAGTAAGGCTTGTTCCTGTTCCTCTGTCAATGCAACTTTCTCTTTGGTATCATTTTCTAGGACTTCACTTAACTTGAAATCAAAGGGATTTTTCCTTACGCAATCGTCTTGTATGGCGATATAGAATGACGCTTTTAACGAGCGTTTATGGTTGTTAATGGTATTGTAGGAAAAGCCTTTGTCTTTCATGCGTAACGCCCATTCTTTAGCGTCAGAGGGTTTTATCGTATCAATGCTCCTAGCACCTAACTTATCCTCTTTCAATAACCGCATGAGTTGTTCCCGTTGTTTTATTGTGCTTTTCTTCACATTTGCCCTCTGTGCGTTCTGTTTGGCATAGAGTTGGCAAAGCGTCATTTTCTTGCCTGTGCTGTCGATACCGTCCTCAATATCCCGTCTTATCTGCTGTTCCAGTTCACGAAGTGAGGGTTTTTCCCGTTTTCCCTTTGGTGTCGGGTCTGTGGGTGTCAATCTCCAAGCATACACATATTTTGTGTTTCCAAATGCGTCTACATATTTATATAAGTATTTCCCGTCTGTTCGTTGGCTCTCTCCAGTATGCAGGATACGACCTTTGTTATCCCGTCTTTTTTCTTTCATGGTGTCTGCTCCTTTCCTTGTTGGAAAGAGCCTTGATATGACTTGTGTTCATCATAACACATACAAGGCTCATTTGCATTAGATTGCGTCCAATTTGTCAATAACCTGTTCAAACTGTCGGCGTTTAATCTGTATGCGGTTGCCATTCATAATGAGCCAGCCAGCGTCCTTGTTTTCCTCTGCTAAGCGTCTTAACTTGTTTTCTCCGATACGGAAATACTTTGACGCTTCTTCAATGGTAAGGGTGTATTTTTCCCATACGGGAATATCGTTGTTATTCATCAGATACCCCCTTTCCCATGTTTCGTGTCATACTGGATATAGGGGATAAGGTCGGTGCGGTTTATCCTCTGTAAATGGGCGGTTAATTTACTGGAAAGGGAATTGCTGTATCTTGCCTTATCAAGCATAGTTCCCACTTTTTCCAGTCCGCCTAATGCGTCATGTTCTTCCAAGAAGTAAAAACTTTTGACAGCGGAAATCACGCCACCCTCTGTGAGCCATTGCTGTGTTTCTTCAAGGGAATTTTGCTGTTTTGGTACTTGCAGTTTTAAGACTTCCACAGCCCCTAAAAAGCGTTCCCAAAACCGACAAGTTTTCCATCTGCTCTTATTACTTTCGTTTCTGTTTGGTACGACAAAGCGTAGGTTGTTTGCCAATAGACCGAAAGCCAGTTCTCCAAGTTCCAGCGGTCTTTCCTTGAATGTCATGGCAAAAGCATGAGCCTTATCATCACGCAGTTGCATTTCTGTCCGTTTCCAACTGCCGACTTCCTCAAGCGTCTTATTATGTTTTGAACAGACTTCCTTATCCTTATCATAAAAGCGGTAGGACAATCCCGATTTACCAGCACCGATATAAACAGTCTTTGCGGTGTCGAAATCATCAAACTTGCTTTCGTCAAAGTGGTAGCCCTCACTATTCGAGATAAATTCCTCTTTTTCGCATTTCTTCTTTATCTGCTCTATGGTAAAAAATGGCTTTTCGTTTTTATCATCAATGGCAATATCAAGCCTTGTGAAGTGGAAGTTATCCTGTCCGTATCTTCGCTCACAATGTTTGAACATATCCCCAAAAGTACAATTCCTACTGTCGAGAATACGGAAAATATCATCACACCCTCTGCCGGTCATAACAAGATAACAGCCTAACCCTTGTGGGTTATCCTCTGTTTTTCTTGCGTCGCCCGATACATAAATATCTCCAATCTGCCAGCGTGCTTGATAGGTTTTGTATTTAATGCTTGCCGGATAGACATTGAAAATGTCAGTCGGTAAACCTAAAATGTGCATGATGACATCTTCAGCAGTTGCCGTTTCAAATACAATGCTGATGTAATCAATCTTAACGGATAAATTTTTGTGTGTAGTTATAGTGCATTACTCCTTTCGTATGTCCCGTTTTTTGCGGGGTAAAAATTGTGTTTTTTCCTTTATTTATCACAGTTTCTAGGTACTATGACATGTATGCGCAGGGCGGTGTTACATATACGCCCTTTATGAACGCCTAAAGGCGTTCCCTTTCTTCCTGTGTCTGATCCGTTCTTAACGCTCACGAGCCTTGTAAGGCTCGTGGCTAAACGGAACAGCCCCAGTCAGAAACCTTATTTTCTGTCTGATAGTCCATGCTTATTCATGCTATCAAAGTGAAAATACATCTTTTCTATGCTTACTCAAGCGTGTGATTGACCCTAGCGTGCTTAATCACTCTATCTGATACGATAATAACGCCATTAGAATTACTTGTCAAGAAGTTTTTGTTGACTTTTCGATATATATTAAGTATGATATGCTTATAAATACCAAAAAAGCAATGAAAGGAGTGTTTATACTAAGTCATGGAGCATTACGAAAAGAAAATCAGTTTCTTAGGAGAGAACATACAGACCATAAGGAAACACAGAGGAATGAAACAACAGGAACTGGCGGACAAAATCGGTATCAATATGCAGAGCCTTTCTAAGATTGAACGTGGCGTGAATTATCCTACCTTTGATACGCTGGAAAAGATAATGGACGTGCTGGGAGTAACACCCAATGAATTATTGTCGGGAGAATGGAAGTATATCGACCACACCGAGCCTTACATCATGGATATTATCAAACGGGAACAGGACTTTAATGTTTCCTTAGATTATCTGTCTGAAAATGAATTTTTCAATGATGAAAAAGAATACAGATTTTACAAGGTATATAAACTCATACAGTATATTCATAACTACATTACCAATGAGGTTACGGAGTTGGAAGAACTTATGGAAATCAAGCAGTTGATACAGCGTCAGAAAATAGAACGCATGATGAAAGTACATAAGGAAATGCGAGGGTTAGACCGATACAGAGAACAACCGAAAGAATACAAATATCACAATCCTTATGATGACTGGATATTCCGTCAACTTGCAGATATTGATAACAGAAAAAACATTCCTAATACTTCTCCACAAGTAGATTTTAATGAGGGAGATTATGAAGATTATCTAAAGGCGAAATGGAACAGAGGTCTTTGATTTCCTCTTGCATGGAAGATACAGCAAACAAAAAGCCCAGTAAAGAGTGCAAAGCACCACCAATGGTGGCAAGGCTCTTGACAGGGCTTTTTCTTTTCTGTGTTAGATAATCAAGAGGAGATAAAGGAATGGAGCACCTGAATTGGAGTACTTCAATTCAGGTGAAAGAACATCAAAAACTTTGATTACAAATACTGTACATAAATTGATATGTAAAGACAAAGGATATTGCGTTGAAAAATAAAGGCAATCAGAACGCAGGCAGTCCACAGAACCATACACCGCAGGGACAGCCGAAAAAATAGGCTTACTGAATAGATTTTCATTGTAGCGGATATATGGAACTGTTATAATATGGGTATGAAGAAACGGACAAATAATAAGGTGTAAAGGAGACCAGCTATGAAAGATAAAAACATTTTAATTTGTGTGGGAATAATTATTTATATTGCTATGTCTGGAATTGATAGATTTGTTTATCATATACCTAATATTATTTATATACCAGTTGCAATTCTTGGTATTGCTTTAATTTTAATTGGCTTTTTCAAAGATAAATTTAAACAAGAAAATTTCGATTTATAGAACTGAAAATTAAAGATTTAGAAAAGGTGGTAAATATGATAGGGCTAATACTAGGTAATATAATGGTGGTTTTAGGGGTATTCAGTATTATCAAAGGTAAATTGCCCCTTATCAAAAGATATAATGGGGTAAAAAACATAAAGCTACATTCAAGAATTGAGGGAACAGCTATATTATTAGTAGGAATTATGCTGATTTTTCAATGTTTTATATCACTAGGAAATGTTGAAATAGTTATCATTATTTTATCAATTTGTATTTTTTCGTTGATACTAGAAATTGCATTAAAAGTAATATAAAATTCCCATTTGCAAAACTTCATATCCATACACACAAAGCAGTTAGTCTTAGGATTGACTGCTTTTTTCGTACCCAGAAAGGAGTGATTGATTTATGCGTAAGATTTGGAATAAAGGACACCGTATTAAAGCTAGCGACAAGGAACATATACCGTATGAACAGTCAATTTTCTAATACGATAATTTTTTATTGTAGCGAATACATGGAATTGCTATAATATGAGTATGTAGAATAAATAAAATTTTAAGAAAAATTTTCGATTTTTCGTTGGATAATTTTTAATTTTTGCTGTTATCTTTATGGAAGAAACGGACTGACAAATATATGTAATGAGTTCATGTAAAGGAGTGAAAAATATGTTACCAATTTCCGATATTCTTATTCGTTCAATAAGTGGGTATGTGTTTATAATTCCAGTTCTTATATTGTATTTTTTTGTGTTAAAAAAATCGGGACGAAAACAAAGTGTTTTTCATATTATCGCTGTGTTTGTGTTTTGTTATTATTTATTTGGAATTTTAACTGTAACAGGTATTGGTTATACAAGCACAATATCATTTCGTCCAAAAATTTCTATAATTCCATTTTGTGGTATGATAAGCGGACCAATAGATACCATACTAAATCTTGTTTTATTTGTTCCTTTGGGCTTTTTCTTACCATTACTGTATAAAAAGTATCAGCATATAAAGAATGTTACCTTAACTGGCTTTCTGTTTTCCTTATCTATTGAAATTGTTCAGATGTTTGGCTGGGGGGCAACAGATATAAATGACCTTATCATAAATACTGTAGGAGCATGTTTAGGATATTTGATATATTATCTGCTATCAAAAATTTTACCCATCAATTTTAGAAAAAGGCTTCAGTCCGAAAATGTTAATGACATGGTCGAAATAATGTTATATACAATTTATATATTTATAGTTATGATTACAGCTCAACCATGGGTAATTCATAGTTTACTCAATATCGGATAAAAGTGAGTATTGATTATGCTTCAATCAATAAAATTGTAATTTTGACAACTTAATATTACTACAAATAGAGCAGTTAATATAAAGATTGACTGCTTTTTTCGTACCAAGAAAGGAATGATGAAATGATGTGCTGTTAGAGCTGTTCAATAAGATTATCGGTGCATAAAATTTTATTGTGGTGCTGATACGAGAATGGTATAATATGGATATGAAGAAAGCGACATATTAGAAGTTGTGGAGGTGGTCAATTATGGAAAAAAACCAAAAAGAAAATTGGATAATAGCAATCGCCGTTGCTATCATTTATTTAACAGTAAGTATTCTCTTTGATTTATGGGCTTTTTCTTGGATTATATGGGTTGCCTATGCAATTTATAGATTTATCGTAAGATAGTTGACTTCCAGCTTGACAATTTTATATCCATATATACAAGGTAGTTAGTCTTAGGATTGAGGTGTTCTATTATGAATGAGAGAGAAAAAATCATTCACTTATGGTTCGATATGTGGCTTAAACAGCAAGATTTAGGAATGGATAGAATTTTCACAGAAGATGTTGTTTATACGGAAAGCTGGTGTCCTAAATATGAAAACCTTAAAACAGTAAAACATTGGTTTAGCGAATGGAATACTCGTGGTAAAGTTATTATTTGGGATATTAAGCAGTTCTTTCATAAGGGAAATCAAACTGTTGTAGAGTGGTATTTTAAAAATGAAATGAATACAGGAAGTATTGAAGAATTTGACGGTATTTCCTTAATTGAATGGACAGAAGATAACAAAATCAAATCATTAAAAGAATATGGTTGCAATTTGAATAACTACAATCCATATCAGCACAGCGAGAACCCTCAATTTAGAGATGAAAAAATAAGCTGGTTTTAAAACTTAATCAAATTATATCTATACACACAAAGCAGTTAGTCTTAGGATTGATTGCTTTTTAACAAAAGACACCGTTTAAGTGTTAAAGGTGTCTTTTTAGTGCTATTTTATTGTCATATCAAGGCTCATTCAATCGTGGTAAATTCGTGGTAAATTGAATAATTTTCTATACTTCAAAGTGCTTGAAAGTATGGTGTTTATGCGGATAATCAAAAATCAGATATAAAATTTTATTTTAACTGTTATAATAAAGTATGTAATAAGTTTGTGTGTTAGTGTATTTGTTCTGCGAATGGCCACTAAAGAGAGAATTGTAATGGCATACTACTAGATACGGTAAATGATGTTTCAGTGATGTGGGTGAAAAAGAGTATGAAGAGTAAGTACAGCATATATATTCTGCTCCATATAGCTATAATTGTTATGTGGAGTTTTTTTTATAAATTTAATTTGATTACAAATGATGCTGTAGAGATAAATGCATTATCTATGATATTGTTAGTTTGTTTTATTAGTGCATTATATGTATATATTATGACATCACAAAAAAAAACAGATATAGTGGATAGTATTGATTATACAGTTCCTATATTATTCTGTAGTTCCATGATACATAGAACAGGTATTATAATTTTTGAAATCGCATTTGTATTATTTTTATTGTATAAGGCAAGGAATTTATTAGCCAGGAAAAGATATAAGGAAGAAATAACTGTTCTTATTTCTTATTTTTTGGGATTGCTTTTTTACATTAATCGGTTTGTCCTTTTTTCTTCGTTTATGATAGTATTGGGCATGGCGGTAGATATTTTTGTTAAGTATAAATGGATAAATTTCAAATATGTACATATACTTCCGACTTCTGCAAAGAAGTCAAAATATATTTTAACCTTATGGATACCACTAGTAGTATATATATCTTATATTTTTGATTGGGATTCATTTTGCCTTAATATGATTTTCCAGGTTTTTATGCTATTGTTTGAAATATTAACTATGATACATATAGAGGATAGGCAAGAATTTTATAGAGAAATAAGTTCCTTTTTTTTCTTAACAAAGTATATAAATACTGAAAGAGAGAATTTTTCAAGAATACTTCACGATGATATTGTCCAGGATATCAGAGCATCTTACAATTTATTAGCATTAGAACAACCGGATATTGTGCTATCGAAAAAGGTTTTATTAAATCTGGAAGATCGTGCAAGGAAAATGATGAATTTTTATTCGGCAAATATTTTTCTGGAATATGGTGCCTATATTAATTTAGAAAATATGTTAAATTCTATACAAGCCATATATCCAAATAAGAAAGTTCAATTAAAAATTGATATAAATGAAAAAGCAGAAAAATATCTAAAAAATAAAGTGCATTTAGAAATGCTGTTACAGATTAGTAAGGAATTGATTAACAATATTTTTAAGCATTCCAATGCGACTTATATCAAATACGAAATAAAATTGGACGAAAATATGGTGTTAATAATTAACTGCAAGAGTGATGGGGCGAGTGCAATAGATTATGAAAATATTTTCAAGTCTAAAGGTGGTGTGCTACTTTTGAGGGTGCTTGTAGAGGCAAACAATGGGAAATTGACATATAATTATTCAAATGGCATTTTATGGTCTAGTGTCGAGCTGGAGGTAGATTAGTGAAAATTTTACTATTTGATGATCATAGATTATTTGGAGAGAGTTTAAAGAAATTACTGATAGAGAGTCAATTTGTATCACTTTGCTACTATGTTGAAAGGGAGAATGATTTTTTCCGTACGTTTCGAGAAAAAGAATTTGATATTATTCTATTGGACATAAATTTAAAGAATAGTTCTGAAAAGAATGGATTTGAAATATTGGCAGATATATTATCAATTAATCCAGATTCAAAAGTAGTTATACTTTCTTCGTATGATATGCCTATATACAAAAAGATGGCATTTGACAAAGGAGCTGCGGATTTTATAAATAAGTCTGTTTCTATGGAGGAATTAGTAGAAAGATTAAAGAGAGTTCTTTGTAATAAAACATATTATAATAAAATTCCAGATATTGAGGTATTAACAGAGAGGGAAATTGAAATATTACGAGCAATTTGTAAGGGGGATATAAAGAAGAAAATAGCAAAGAATCTTTTTATAAGTGAACGTACATTATATAACCATATTCAAAATATTTATGATAAACTTGAAGTATCTAATACAGTTGAAGCTTATAACAAAGCAATAAAGCTAGGATATATTGAGCCATTAATGTAATCTGTTCCGAATTTAAGTATTTTTTACTTTTTTTGATAGAATTGTAGGCAGATAATTAACTATAAATGAGCAAGTTCGTGATTTTGCATAAAAGAGAGACACCTTGATTCCGTGTGTTGTATAATGAAAGTACCTAAACAAACATTTGCAACATTTACGAAAGAAGGTGTCTCTCGCAAATACTATACATCATTCTACATTCATATACAACCAGCTTAAGAAATTAAACTTATACAAATTTTATTCCAATCGAGTGATAAATCATCTTATGAGCATTCTGATCAGCATATTTCTTTTAGGATACCATGGGAAAACCACGGACTTTGCTAAAAACAGTTCCTGTCACAGGACTACGATCGCACATTTCCTTAATTCAGGAAAATGGGATGATTCCTCACTTTCAGATACGTTAAAACGTTCTGTTATAGAGATTATTTATTCAGAAGCAGCTCGCACCGGAAAGCCTTTTTTCTGTATTGTAGATGATACGACAGCTTCAAAAACAAAGCCTTCGTCACAGGCTCTGCATCCAATTGAAGACGCGTACTTTCACCAATCCCATTTAAAGGGGAAACAGGATTACGGACACCAGGCAGTTGCTGTTATGCTTTCCTGCTGGTATACTTCTGAAAAAATAATCAACACTTTCGCAGCCGGAGGATTTCATACCATAGGTGCACTGAAAACAAACCGGATGCTTTATCCATTTGGATTCAAAAAGAAACTTAATGAGTTTGCTGCTTTTTTAACGTCCACACGTTCCAATTTTCGCCTTGTGACAGTGAAAAAACAAAAATATTACGTGTATCGTTATGAGGGAAAACTCAACGGTATTGAAAATGCCGTAGTTCTTTTAAGTTATCCGGAAAAAGCATTTGGAAATCCAAAAGCACTGCGTGCTTTTCTCAGTACAGACGTTTCATTATCATTGGACGAAACACTGTCTTATTATGTCTGCCGGTGACCGATAGAGGTATTTTTTCGCCAGTGTAAGAATAAACTGGCACTGGACAGCTATCAGATACGTTCTGCACAGGGAGTCCGAAGATACTGGCTTCTTATGTCAATGGCACATTTTATGTGTGTGACAGGGACTGGTGAATTCTGTTCTTTTGAAAAAGGCTACCACCGGATTGGAAGCATTATTCAGACAGAAAAGTATCAGTATCTCTTCCAACTTGCAAAAGGAAGTAATGATTTTAAGGCATTTATGAAGTTAGCAGGATAATTTTGTGCAATTTTTCAAATTTGCTCATTTATAGTATATTTCTTAACTTCCTGTAAAATTAACTCTCGTTCCAAATAAATGGCTTATTTATGCGGTTTGTGCGTGTTATATCGTTAACGACACGAGAATTAATTAACTCTCGAGAGTTAACTTATAAAACAGTCACAAATCCATTATTATAAGGTTCTCGTACAGTCGAGAGTTAATTCATCAGGAAGTTAACAATATTATACACAGGATCTGTTAATGTACATATCAGGATAACTGCTTCTGGATTTAAGCTCGAGATGTTCATGGAAAGTTTGTATTAAGAGGGCCTCTGAAAATGAGGTCCTCGATATTTTTATCAGAGTATTATAATTGAAAAATAGTAACGAATTTATGAAGTATCTCTGATTGTGCAGATTATGTACCAGAAGTTTGGGCTGGGATTACTGCTTGCAAGAAAGGGAAAAGACTGGTATCGGATAGGATTAGTATTAAAGAAAAGTTCTTTTATTCGATAAAGTTTTCTACGGACAGAGGATATGCGACGAGCCTTGGTATGAATATATATCTATGGAAAGAGGATATTGAAGACGGAGCGTCGGTGATGACAGTCGAATACAGACCTGTAGAATATGGAAAGGATTATGATGTTGTCAATAATCCTGATATATTTGAACTCTATATAGATGGAAAAGAAGTAAAAGAATAGCAGGGTGAACTTTTAACACCGAAATATGTACGATTTCTGTTATGACATGAACTTATGGGAACGTATTGCGGATACTTTGTGAACTTTATCCTGATACAATGATTATGCTGATGAAAGAGGGCATAGATAACTGAATACAAGAAAGAGACAGAAGCCTCAGTAGTTAAGAAAAACTACTGGGGCTTTTTTTCGTGCCTGAATTTATCAGCCAATAACTGCGGATGTGTCCCGGCAGGATGAAGGCGGAGCAGGCATGATCCTAAACAAAGGTCCTCCTTCCGAATTTGAAACGAGCAACAAGATTTCAAATTCAGGAGGAACGGATATGTATATTGAACACCCATATTTTTACGAAGGAAAGTATTACGCAAATATTGATGGAGAAATGATCGAGATTACAAAAGAAGTTGCGTATGCGATGAATAATTTTTACAGAAGCAGCAAGGCAAAAAAAGTTGAGATTAAGAATGAACTGGGTGAGGTTGTGGATAAGATGCTGAGAGAAGTACCTTACAGCGGTCAGTCCATTGATGGAGAAGGCTTCATGATTGAGGATTTTCCAGATCTGAACTGTGATGTGGAGCACTGTGTACTGACAAAAATGGAACAGCAGGATATTCACACAGTGATCAATCAACTGAACTTAGAGGAACGCATGATTATTTATGGTATTTTCTTTGAAAACAAGACACAGACACAGATGGCGGAGATTATGGGGATTTCCAGACAGATGCTGTCATACAAGTTAAAATCCACTCTTAATAAGATGCGTGAAATGTATATGAATAAATTTTTTTAAAAAATTTTTCAAAATCTTTTGCATCTGCCAAAGTCATTTGACTTTAGTAATTAGAGGAAGTTAAAGGACTTCCTAAAATGAACCATGATAACTGAATATCCAATAATAACTGACGTGACATTTCATGCAAAGAGCACGAGGAAGATGCCGCTATAGGATTATAAGACAAAACAAAGATTTTTAGTTCAGTCCGTAATGCTGCGAAAAAGCACTGACCGAAGCCAGCTGGCAGGCTGGTGATGCGATGATATGTATGAGATGCGATACACTTGCAGATCCTGAGAAGTCTGTAACTGGTAAACCTATGAACTGCTGGAGCCTGGAAACGAGAGTTTCCGGGTTGTGGTCCGGAGTATGCATCCGGGCAGGTTATTATTCCCTTCCTGCATATGCGGGAGTAACGATTCGGGGTATCGAGGATAAATAGAATCGAGCGAGCACTGTTTAATAATCAAATTGGCTATAGAGGTTATGCGGCAGAGCTTTCCGTCTTGGAAAGGAACTCTGCCGTATTCCTGTGGAGCTAATATAGCGCTATGAATGCTTTACAAATAAAAAAGGATTGGAGAGATGACAAGTGACGATTCGAAGAGGAGATATCTTATGGGCGGATCTCGGTATGTTCCCGACAACTTCGGTTCAGGGTGGAGTAAGACCGGTGATCGTAGTAAGTAACAACAAAGCTAATACATACAGTTCAGTCATTACAGTAGTTCCGCTGACGTCAAGAATATATAAGAAGCGGTATTTGCCAACACATGTATTTATCAGTAAATATGACATGACAGGGATCCGAAAAGGAAGCCTAGCCTTGGCCGAACAGGTTATGAGCATTTCTACAAAATGTATTATTGAGAAATGCGGAAGAGTAAATAAGTGGAGCCTGGATCGGGTACTGAAAGCAGTACGGATTCAGATGGGAATGGAAGGAGAAGGGCATGACGGCAGAGGAATATAGAAACTATCTGGAGCAGGATTTCAGTGATGTAGATATCAATGAAATGACTGACCTACGGATGATAAAAGCAGACAGAAATAAATCGCTTCAGGAACGGAGAGATATTTTTCTGAATAAAGTAGGAAATCCATATTTGGTCCGGATCGGTAATATGAAAGTAAAAGTCAGATTTGCTAATAACGGTATATCTATGGAGCAGGCATTTGAGAATATGCTTCTGAGTGTCTGAAAAAGTACTGGCAAGATTGAGGGGACTGTGTTAGAATGTCGGTAAGGACAAATTATGCAGCCCCCTTTTATTACATGGATTTTCTGACGTAATAAAAGGAGGTAAGATATGTATCAGAATATCAATAAAATCTATCATGCCGCCATCTATGTCAGATTATCTAAAGAAGATGGCGATATTTCCAGTTCAGCAAAACTGGAAAGTAATAGCATTTCTAACCAGAAAGCTTTGATTCTGGATTTCCTGAAAGACAAAAAAGATATTGAAGTTGTTTCAGTCCGAGTTGATGATGGATACTCAGGCTCTAATTTTGAGCGCCCAGCATTCCAGGCAATGCTGGAAGATATCCGGCGTGGGATTGTAGACTGCATAGTGGTAAAAGACTTATCACGATTTGGAAGGGAATATATTGATTCCGGGAAGTATATCGAGAGATTATTCCCGGCTCTTGGTGTGCGCTTCATTGCCATCAATGACAATTATGACAGTCTCAAGGGAAAGAATCAGGCAGACGAAATCATTATCCCATTTAAGAATTTAATCAATGATGCTTATTGCCGTGACATTTCTATTAAGATCAGGAGTAATCTTGAGATTAAGAGGAAAAAAGGCGAATGCGTGACTCCGTTTGTAGCTTTTGGATACAGGAAGACAAAGACAGATAAGCATAAATTAGAGATTGATCCATCTGCAGGCAGTGTAGTACAGGATATTTTTAAGATGAAGCTGCAGGGAATGAGTCAGGATGCGATCGCTAATCGTTTAAATGAACTGGGTATTCTTTCCCCATTTGAGTATAAAATCAGCAGTGGCAGTCATTATGAAACTGGCTTCCGACAGAAAGAACAGGCACTTTGGAGTTCTGTTACAGTCCGCAGAATACTGGAAAACGAGGTTTATATCGGAAACCTTGTGCAGGGAAAAAGGACAACACCGAACCATAAAGTGAAGCAGACTTATGTGAAACCGGAAGATGACTGGATCCGGATTGAGAAAAATCATGAGCCACTGGTGAGTGACCGTGATTTTGAAATTGTTCAGAGACTTCTGGGCATGGATACACGTACTTCACCTGACCAAAAGCAGGTATATCTGTTATCCGGAATTGCTGTATGTGCGGATTGTGGTGCACCTATGACAAGAAAGGTTTCCACTGTGGCAGGGAAAAAATATGCTTATTATCTATGTTCCACAAATAAAGAAACAAAACGCTGTTCCAGTCATAGAATACCGGAAAAGGATCTGGAAGATGCCGTACTGGTGATGCTGAAACAGCATATCCAGAATATCCTGCACCTGAAAAGAGTCCTGGAATTTGTTGGTACTGTGCCATTTCAGGAGATCAATATGAAGAAGCTGCAGGACAGGCTGGAGAAGAAAAAACAGGAGACAGAACGCTGTAAGGAGTTACGGATGATGCTCTATTCGGATATGAAAGAGGGCATTGTATCAAAAGAAGACTATGTAGAGCTTCATGCAGCCTATGGAAAGAGGCTTAAAAATGCGGAAGAGAGTATCCGTGCGATCCAGAAAGAAATGGATAGTGAGCTGGAAAAAGCAGACAATGCCAATACCTGGCTGGATTATTTTGTGAAATATCAAGATATTGAAGAACTGTCCCGCACTGTGGTGGTAGAACTGATCAGGCAAATCCGAGTATATGATAAAAAGAATATAGAGATCACTTTTGATTTTGATGATTGTTATCAGACATTGCTGAGTCAATTACCGGCTATGGGAGTTGATACGGTAATAGATGATGATAATAATCTGCAGGTCAAGGTAAAGGAGGTTGTATAAAATGGCACGAAAGAGCAGGAAAAACATTCCGGAAGTAGTCAGCAGTGCAACCGTCCAGACAGAGATGAGCAGACCATTCCGGGCAGGATTGTATGCCAGAATTTCAATGGAAACAGAAGAAACACTAGAAAGAGGAACGATAGAAACCCAGGTGGAATTGATGAAAAACTTTGTAGCAGATACGGAAGATATTTCGGTTGCGAAAGTTTATAAGGACTCAGACTATTCAGGTACAAATTTTGACCGTCCTGGATTCGTACAGATGATGGAAGATATCAAGCATGGAAAAATCAATTGTGTTATTGTAAAAGATTTGTCCAGACTTGGCAGAAATTATGTCGAAACCAGCAATTATATTGAACGAGTATTCCCGTTTTTCCATGTAAGATTCCTGGCTGTGACAGATGATTTCGATTCTTTCAGAGAAGGTGTGGATCTTACAGTTCCACTGAAGAATATCATCAATGAATTCTATTCGAAAGACCTTGCCAAGAAGAGTAGCAGCGCAAAAAAAGCACTTTGGAAAGAGGGAAAATTTACAAGTGCCTGGGAACCGTATGGTTACAGAAAGTCAGAAGAAGACCATCATCAGCTGATTGTTGATGATGAAGCTGCAGAACATCTGAAAAGTATATTTTCTATGTATATGGATGGCAGGAATTATAGTGATATTGCAAGACAGCTCAATAAAGATGGAGTTTTATCGCCGACTTTACAGAGAAAATTCTATAAAACCGGTGAAAAGCCGCTTCCGGAGTCTAAACCCTGGAATAATTATGAAGTGAAGCGAGTACTTCAGGATGTTCATTGCACAGGTGATTCTGTATTTGGAAAATATCAGCAAAGTGTTTTCCAGGAAAATAAACAGAGAAATCGACCAGAGAGTGAATGGGTGCATGTGGAGAACACGCATGAAGGGATTATAGATAGAGAGTTGTTTCAACAGGTACAATCTAAAATTCAGGAATATACGGAAGCTTATAAGAAGAAACATCAGCAGAACAATGGGGCTATTCGAAATCATAATTTCTATACAGGAAAAATATGGTGCGGAGGCTGTGGCAACCGCATGACGTTGTCCAGAGAAAGAAATGGCACATTCTTTTATATCTGCGGAGCCAATACTAACCATAAATCCGGAGGAAAGCAATGCAAAGGGCACAGAGTCAGAAAAGAATATGTGGATGACGATGTTCTTCGCCTGATCCAAACGCATATGAAAACCGTATTGGATACAGAAAAAATGATTCAGGAAATGAATGCAGCTTCCAAAAATCAGACACAGTACCTGCTTTTGGATAAAGAGGTGGGGAAACTCCGACGGGAACTAAGCCGAATCAGTAAGCGTAAGTCGGATTTATATGAAGATTACTCGGAACGTTTGATTACAGAAGAAGAGTACATACAGTTTTCTCGGATCTATTCCAATGAAATTGAGAATATCAAGAGCCGTCTGGACACAGTATTGGCGGCAAAGGTTCGGTATTCCCAGGATTACCACATTGAAGAAGGCTGGGGAAATGTGATACATACTTATATGTCAAAGCGTAAGCTGACAAAAGAAATGGCAGATGCCTTTGTGGATTCAATTATTATCCATGGTAAGTATGATTATGAGATCAAGCTGGTATATGACGATCAGTTTGCAGATTTACAGAAATTAAAGAAAGAGAAGGAGGCGCAGTCAAGATGACAGATCATAGAAAAACAGCTGTTTACATCCGTTTATCCGCAGAAGATGACAATGTAGATGGCAGAGCCAAAAAAGAGAGCGACAGTGTAACTTCTCAGAGAATTCTGTTAAAATCATTTGTGATTGATCAGTTGGGTGTTGCTGAGGCAGATATCCTGGAATATGTGGATGACGGTGTCAGCGGTACTCATTTTAAAAGGCAGGGATTTCAACAGCTGCAGGATGACATGAAAAGTGGAGAAATCGGCTGTGTAGTTGTAAAAGATTTTTCCAGATTCGGAAGAGACTATCTGGAAGTTGGATTTTATATTGAATATATTTTCCCACTTCTACAGATTCGATTTATTTCGATTAATGACAGCTATGACAGTGCAGCAAGCAGCGGAATGACTGGTGGAATGAATGTAGCATTGCAGAATCTGGTATACAATATGTATAGCCTGGATTTGTCCAAGAAAATTTCATCAGCATTACAGACAAGAACGAGAAATGGTACACGCCTTCCAGTAAATGCCAGATATGGCTATAAAAAAGGAAAAGACGGAAGACTGGAAGTTGATCCGGAGGCTGCAAAAGTCGTGAAAATGATTTTTCGGATGGCAGCGGAAGGAACAAGTTTTGCAGATATTACAAGGGAATTGAACAGACAGGCGATTGCCACTTGTGATGAGCAGAAATTATCAAGAGGGGATCAGGTGCAGTTCCAGAGGTTTGACACGATCAAAAAGAAACATTGGAGCCCTACGACAGTAGCGGCAATTGTCCGGGATGAGATTTATATTGGAACCAGAATCTGGGGAAAAACACGTTGCAGTATGCATACCGGTCATAAAGCAGTTCTGAATGATGAAACAGAATGGATTCGCCTGGAAAATCATCATACGGCAATTATAGACAGGGCATTGTTTGAAAAAGCAAATGAAATGCATCCGAAAAAGAAGAGAAGTGTTGCGGAATCACGCACCAATTTTACTCTGGAAAGGCGTAAAAAACAGCCGGCATTACTGATATGTGCCAACTGTGGGCATTCTTTACTAAAAGAAACGGAGCATCTGCTAAAATGCTCAGATGCTCGAACCAATGGAGATCCTGTGTGTCGAAGTCTGGTGATCCGACGGGAACCGCTGGAGGAGAATATCCTTGGGCTTGTCCATCAGTATGCAGCGTCAATGTTGGAAAAAGAAAAGAAAGTATCTTCCAACAGGCAATGCGACGACAAAGAGATCAATACCGCAGAATTGCAAAAACAAAGCCGACAGTTGACCTCGGAAAAGATGAAACTCTATGATGCTTACAAAGATGGTCGTATAGATCGTGATTCGTATAAGCAGAGAGCTGGAAAGATAAGTGTACAGCTGGAGGAAATAAAACGAAAGATAGAAGATGCGGAGAATAGTAAAAAGCTTCTTGAACAAAATGAACTTTCTGATAAAATAAAACTAAAAGATTTCTTGGGAATTCAGAAGTTCGATACAGAGAAGTTGCGTGAGATTATCAAGGTGATCCGTGTTCATAGTCAGGATGAAATTGAAATCGAATGGAATTTTGACGATATTTTTTCGGAACAGAGGTAACTTGAGCAGGACAAGAAGGACTTATCAGAAGATAATAAAGGTGCTGGGACTACCTGATGGAAGCGTCAGATAGTCTTCGGCAGAAAAAAATAAAATTTTTTTTGTCCTATACTTGACACATCCACATGTTTGTCGACACACGTATTGTAGTAAGATGGCAAAGGCTGGTATGAATCCTAAGACACTTCAGTATCTTATGGGACATTCGGATATCACGGTGACTATGAATACTTATACACACATCAAACTTGAAGATGCTCAAGAAGAATTGTCAAGATTAGGTTGTGAATAAGGCTGGGTTCAAACCATTGGTTTTTATACCTCATTTTATACCAAAACAGGTCCAAACCATGATAAAATATGCCAAAATATGCCAAGTTACGAAAAAAGTCTAAAAGTCAATAAGTGCTTTATATAAAGGAAAAGTGCTATAAATAAAGGAGAATTTGAAGATGGTAAAAATTATGTTTATATGCCATGGGAACATCTGCCGTAGTGTTAGTGCTGAGTATATTATGAAAGATTTGGCAAAGAAAAATGGAGTCGAACTATATGTTTCTAGTGCAGCTACAAGTCGTGAAGAAATTGGTAATGATATCTATCCTCCGGCTAAGCGTAAACTAAAAGAAAAGGGGATTCCATTTTCTAGACATTACGCAAGACAAGCTACAATGAGTGATTATTTGTCGTATGATTATTTAATTTGTATGGATGAAAATAATATGCGTAATCTAAATCGTATGTTCAATAATGATCCAGATCACAAGATTTATAAATTATTATCAAGAGATGTTTCGGATCCTTGGTATAGTAATGTGATGTTAGCATATAAATAGGACTAGTCAAAAAGAGAAAATTTACACCAGTGGTA
>NZ_JAHQVB010000024.1 GCF_019052655.1 Holdemanella porci | reverse complement strand
TTTCCTGTTCAGTTTTCAAAGATCATCTGCACCTCAGCAGTGCTCATCTATATTATCAAATCATTTCCATCCTGTAAACCCCTTTTTTTAAATTTTTAAAAAAAAGAAAAGAAGATTCATTCAGCCCCGTCAAGCCTACTAGAATCTTCTCTCCGTCAAAATTTGTTTTTGACACCAAAAATGATTCGCGCTATCAATTTTACTGTCTGTTATTCTTGCAGAAGTATTAGTATCAATCCCAAATTCCCTAAGCCTTTTAAATAAAAGCTTTATTTACACTTATATACTACTTAAAAAAAAGCTTTTTTTCAATGACAAAAGTCACTAATTTTATACATTTTTTGGTAAAATAAGTACGGTGATAAAAATGAATGAAATTTTAATTGAACAATGCAGTTATTTAATCGATGATACACTGCCAAACATCGCAAATATTTCAAATTTAATAGCTCTGCTCTATCATGAAATGGAAAACATCAATTGGCTAGGCTTCTACATTTGTGATGAAACAAACAACGAATGTACTCTAGGACCTTTCCAAGGAAAAGTTGCCTGTACACGCATACCATATGGAAAAGGTGTTGTAGGTACTTGCGCTAAAACACAAGAAACACAAAGAATTGAAGATGTACATAAATTTTCAGGTCACATTGCCTGCGATTGTGCTTCCAATTCTGAAATCTGTATTCCTGTAAAAAAAGATGACAAACTCGTTGCCATCTTAGATGTTGATTCTTTTGAATTCAATAACTTCTCAAAAGAAGACCAAGCCACCTTAGAAAAGATCTGCGAATTCTTTATTCCTCTTTTCTAAGTACGAAGATATCATCTAGACTCGAATCACTTTGTAGAACCGTCAAACCATCCAGTAAATCTCTAGATAAGTCATCATCTACAATTTGAACAAGAAATGACTTTGTCAATTGACGCTTCGAATGAATAAAAGCTCTTTGTACAACAGTCTTACCCAGTTGATACTCATTTGAAAGTGCCTGCACCATTAAACTCTTTTCTGGTGATACACCAATTAGAAGGTTGCAAGCCTTTTTTTCATGCAAGAAAGAAAGACTTCCATTAAAACTTAGAGCATCATTGACATCCACCTTTAACAGGTTTTCATCAAAACATCCCCAATACGCAAAACTATATACAGGATGATTTGAACGATATACATCTTTATAATGCAAAAACAAATTTGTGCACTCTTGATAGATTTCACTAGGCGTGTACATCACATGGTAGCCAGGCAAGTTTTCACGCACTTCTTTCCATTTTTCGAAAGGATATATCGTATCCGTACAAGCAGGATCCAGACAAGAATATGAGAAACAAGGCATGCACAATAAACCTGTATCTCCAATCAATTCTTGCAGTGTTTCTATCAGCATTTGATAGTTACCCACCAAGCCACTATAACAAGATAGATCTGCTTCTAATAAAATTTTACTCCCCTTTTCAATGCCCAAGTCGATAAATATTTGTTTAAAATCTTCTTTTGTATAAATTTCCATGCCAATATTCTAACTTTTATTTATAACTCTGGCAAGTTTTTACCGCCTTTTTCCAGTTTGAATACAAGCTATCCATTTCTTCATCACTCTTTTTAGGCACAAACTCTTTTTGAAGATCTACCCCAAGCTCATCTTGTGTCCAATACCCACAAGAAAGTCCTGCCAAATAAGCTGCACCTAAAGCGGTTAATTCATTGGTCTTAAAACGTTGAACAGGCATTTGAAGTAAATCACTCTGGAACTGCAACAAGAAATTATTGGCAGCAGCTCCACCATCCACCTTCAACGATGAAATCTCAATTTGGCTGTCTTGCTTCATTGCCTCTAATACATCTTTTGACTGATAGGCCATAGATTCCAAGGCTGCGCGAACAATATGATTTTTATTTGCTCCAAAAGTTAAACCAACAATAGTTGCCTGACAAGCATCATCCCAATATGGAGCCCCCAACCCTACAAAGGCCGGTACAATATAGACACCATTTGTATTTTCAACACTTTCTGCCATGCCCTGCGTATCTTTTGTATTTTCAAATAACTGCAACTGATCACGAAGCCACTTCATTAAACTACCTGAAACAAAAATACTTCCTTCTAAAGCATAATTGACTTGATTACCAATTTGCCAAGCGACCGTCGACAATAAACTATTCTTTGATTCGACGATTTTATCGCCCGTATTCATCAACATGAAACCACCTGTTCCATATGTATTCTTAATGTCACCCGCACTAAAGCAGCCTTGACCAAATAAAGCCGCCTGCTGATCACCTACAACGGAACAAATTGGAACTTCTTGACCAAAAAAATGATACGAAGCTGTCTTACAATACACATAGGATGTCGGTTTGACTTCCGGTAAGATTTGTCTAGGAATATCAAACATTTCTAATAATTCTTCATCCCAAGATAACGTATGAATATTAAACAATAGAGTACGACTCGCATTCGATACATCCGTAATATGCGTTAAGGAACCCGATAACTTCCATACGATCCAGCTATCCATTGTTCCAAATAACACTTCGCCTTTTTTTGCCTTTTCATAGACAACTGGATTTTGATCAAAAATAAACCGAATCTTGCTTGCAGAAAAATAAGGATCTATACGGAGTCCCGTTTTCGCCTTCACAACATCTTCATACCCTTTTTCCTTCCAACTATCACAAATACTCTTTGTCTGTTTAGACTGCCATACAATGGCAGGATTTACAGGAAGCCCTGTTGATGCATCCCATAAAACACTTGTTTCACGCTGATTACTTATTCCAATGGCAGCCACTTGTTCTGGACGGATCTTACTTTTTAAGATGACCTCACTCATCACGGCCAAACACGCCAACCAAATCTCATTGGCATCTTGTTCTACCCATCCTGGATGCGGGTAAGATATTGTCGTTTCTTTTTGGGCAATCTCAACCACATTGGCTGCTTTATCAAATAAAACAGCACGCGTACTTGTTGTTCCGTGGTCGATTGCTAAAATATATTTTTGCATAGAAAAAAATCTCCTTATATGTCTTATTTTAATCTTTTTGTAAGCTCTTTACAAGATTTCGTGGACAAAAGAAAAGAGATGTCAAAAACATCTCTTAACTACGAAGTGTTGCGTTGCAATCTTTTTGAATATGTTCAAGGATAGCTTCAAACACTTGATTGATTTCTTCATCTTTTAATGTATGAGAATCCGACTGGAATGTGATCGATAACGCAACAGATTTTTCATCTTTATTTACGTGTTCACCTTCATAAACATCAAATACTTCTACATCACGAATGATCATTTCTTTATTTAAACGACCCTGTTTATTAATTGTGTCCACTACCTTTTGTACCGGCATTGTACGATCTAAAACGAATGCCAAGTCACGAGATACACTTGGATATTTTGAAACTGGAGTGAATTTGATTTTGGATTTCTTCACATCGATCAACGCATCAAAATCAAGTTCAGCCATCACAATATTCTTACCATATTGAGGATGAATATCACCTAATAATCCAACACAATCTTTTCCTAACATGATCTTAGCACTGCGATATGGGTGGAAGTGTGTTGTATCCATATCATTTTCTACAAATGAAATTCTTTGAGCTGCAATACCAATTTGTTCAAAGAAAGCTTCTACTAAACCTTTTAATGTGTAGAAATCGCTTGGTGTTACATCACTTGTCCAACGAGTTTGTTGTAAATTTCCACTCATGGCAATAGCTAAATGCATTTTAGCACCACTTACACCAGCTACATCACTCAATTCAAAGACATTGATATCTTTGATATTACGAGCACGGTTATAAGAAACAACATCTAATAAGCTTGGCAAAATACTTGTACGAATGTAGCGACGCTCTTCACTCATAGGACTAGCTAGTTCGATTGCTTCATCATTATTAAAAATCGCATTGTCTTTCTTTTCTGTACTAACCAAAGTATACGTTAAACAATCTTGTAAACCTTGAGCACATAAGAATTGACGTGCTTGACGAGTCAATTGTTGTTTATACGTTAATTTACCTTCTGTCATAGGCATAACTGGAAGCGTACTTGGCAAACGATCATAACCTAACATACGAATAACTTCTTCACTTAGATCGGCCATACCTTCCATATCGGTTCTTGAACTTGGAATGTGGCAAGTAATCAAATCATTAGTTACTTCAGGTTCAAAGTCTAAACGTGCAAATACATCGACAACTTCATCTAAGTTAAAGTCAGTGCCTAAACGATTATTAATAGCTTCTAAAGTGCAAGAAATTGATTTTGGTTCATAAGGAACCTGTCCATATTGAACTGTTTCTTCAATACCTGTCGCATCCGCATATTCAATCAACAATTGAACGGCACGATCCAATGCTTTTTTACTAGCTAATGGCTCAATACCTTTTTGGTAACGAACACTCGCATCCGTTGATAAATTTAATCGGCGTGCTGTATTACGAATCGCAACATGATCGAAAATTGCACATTCAATAATAATTGAATCCGTTGTATCTAAAATCTTAGAATCATCTCCACCCATAACACCGGCAATACCGATTGGTTTACCTTGATTTGTGATGACGATATCTTCTGGTTGTAATTTATAAGTCACACCATCTAAGGCTGTATATTCTTCATCAAAGCCATCGGCTACGACAATACTTTGACTTGGCAAAGATTTCGCATCATAGAAGTGCATTGGTTGCCCTGTTTCTAACATAACGATATTTGAAATATCGACAATATTATTAATTGATTTTACACCACTAGCCGCCAATAATTCTTTCATCCATTTTGGACTTTCCTTGATTGTTAAATGATTAATAACTTTGCCATAGAATAATGGACATTTTGATGTTGTACTTTCAACATGCAAGTTACTAGGTGTACCTACATCACTAACACCTTCATAATTTGGAAGTTTAACTTCACGATTTAAGATGGCCCCCGCTTCTTTTGCCATATTAAATACAGCTAAACAATCATTACGATTTGGCGTTAAACCAATATCTAACACTTCATCATCTAAACCTAAATAGCCAAGTGGATCTGTATTTCCTACAGGCGCATCAGCAGGTAATACTTCAATACCGCTCTTTTGATCATCATCTAAACTAGCTGGATCTACCCCTAGTTCAAGTAATGAACAGATCATACCATTACTTTCAACACCACGAATCACACCATTCTTGATTTCTCCACCAGGTAAAACAGCACCTGGTAGTGCAACAATTACATTTTGTCCTGCAGCCACATTGGGTGCGCCACATACAATATTGACAACTTCATTTCCTACATTGACAGTTGTACAGTGCAAGTGATCACTGTCTGGGTGTTCCGTACAAGTTTCAACGTGACCAATCACTAAATTTGTTCCTTGCGATAAATGTTCAATACCTTCTACTTCAAAACCCGCATCTGTAATACGTTTTGCCATTTCTTCAATAGAAAGATCTTGTACATCCATAAATTGATTAAACCATTTTCTTGAAATACGCATATTTAAATCCTCCTACTCATAACGTTTGAATGTAGAATTGAATCGTTTATCATTTGTATAGAAATGACGAATATCATCAATGCCATACTTCAACATCGCAACACGCTCAACACCTACACCGAACGCAAAACCACTACATTTTTCTGGATCATAACCAGCCATCTTTAATACATTTGGATGCACTTCTCCAGCACCTAGAATTTCGATCCATCCAGTACCTTTACATGTTGGACATCCTTTTCCATTACAAATGTGACAAGAAACATCGACTTCTACACTTGGTTCTGTAAATGGGAAATAACTAGGTCTAAAACGAATCTGACGATCTTGACCAAATAACTTTCTGGCCATAAATTCTAAAGTTCCCTTTAAGTCCGCTAAAGTGACCTTTTCACCAATAACTAAACCTTCCATCTGCATGAATTGGTGAGAGTGCGTTGCATCATCATCATCACGGCGATATACCTTACCTGGACATACAACTTTGATTGGTAAATTTGGTGCACTTTCTTCTAATACAACCATCTGAATGGCCGTAGTATGTGTTCTCAATAAACGATTTGGATCAATATATAAAGAGTCCTGCATATCACGTGCTGGGTGATCTTTAGGAATATTGGCTCTTTCAAAACAATATTCATCATCCACAATATCGTCACCTTCAATAACTTGGTAACCTAAACCAATGAATAAATCTTCCAATTCTTGGCGTACCAAATTTAATGGGTGCGCATTCCCTAATTCTGGTTTACGACCAGGTAATGTAATATCGATTTTTTCAGATTCGATCTTTTTTTGCATTTCTAAAGCTGCTAATTGTTCTTTCTTTTCTTCAATCATCTTAGAAAGATCTTGTTTTAATTGGTTAACCTTTTGTCCAAAGATAGGTTTTTCTTCTTTCGACAAATCTTTCATACCCTTCATCAACTCTTGAACAGGTCCTTTTTTACCTAGATACAAGACACGTAAATCATTCAATGAAGATGAATCTTTGACATCTTGAATTTTTTGTGTAGCTTCCTGCAAAAGCTCTTCGATTGTTTTCATGTTGTTCTTCCTTTCCCTAAAAACAAAAAAAAGACGACGCAAGAACGACTACTGCCGCGTTACCATCTTGCTTCGTCTTGATAGACACACTTAATTAACCATGATAACCGTATGAAACGGAAGAGGTTTTAACTCTTGCTCAAAGGTGAATTCACTATCCCTACTCATATAAACCTTTCACCAATCGGTTTACTCTCTAATCTAAGCGTTAAATAGTTACTATGTCTTCTCATTGCTTTAACATTTCAAATTATATCGAAGTCCATGTTTTTTTTCAAGCCGAAGTATGGTAATATTTTCTTATGATTCAATCAATAAACAATAAGAAAATAAAAGAATACGCCAAACTGATTCAAAAAAAAGAAAGAGATAAGACAAATTTATTTCTCGTCGAAGGCGAACATATGATTAAAGAAGCATTTAACGCAAATGCTCTACAAGAATTATTTATCCTTGAAGGACTCGAATGTCCAATAGAGTTTAACTATGAAACCGTAACGCAACAAGTATTAAACAAATTGTCAAACCAGAATTCAAATTCAAAGATGATTGGTTTATGTAAAAAACTAAACTTAAAGCCAGAAAAAGAAGAAAATATTCTATTACTAGATAATGTACAAGATCCAGGAAATGTAGGTACGATTTTAAGAACCGCTCATTCTTTTGGCATTGACTCTATTTATATGTCAAAGGGTTGTGCCGATATCTACAACCCAAAAACGATTCAGTCTAGTCAAGGAGCCCTTTTCTATATTCCTGTTATCCAAACGGATTTAGTAGAAAAAATTAAAAAGCTTCAAGAAAGAAATATTGAAGTGTATGCCACAGCTCTACATGATAATCACAAGAATCTTCAAGATATTAAGCCAAGTAAAAAATACGCAATTCTAGTTGGTAATGAAGGACAGGGTGTGCGCAAGGAATTGATTGATTTAAGTAATCATATTGTCAAAATTGAAATGGAAACTTTCGAAAGTTTAAACGTGGCCATTGCCACATCCATATGTATGTATACATTTAAATACGCAAAAAGGTAGCGAATGCTACCTTTTCATTTTTCTCCATTCAAATAATGAATACATGGTACATATAAATTCCGTAACAACAAAGGCATACCAACCTACATGAATGCCAAAACACTTCATTAAGCCATATGTCAATGGGATCAAAATGACTAATTGTCTAGCCAAAGTGATCACTAATGAAGTATTTGCCTTATTTAAAGCCTGGAAGGCAGCACATAGTACCATACTGATACCGGCAAACACAAAGCTTAAGCTAATGATTTTTAATGCGGGTATTCCTAATCCATACATCTGGTCATTCGCACTAAACATGGCTAATAATTGTTTAGGGAATAATTGAAATACAATTGTTCCTACAGCCATAATAAAAATCGATAAAATCATAGAAAATTGTATAGCTTCAATTGCTCGATCTTTTCTGTTAGCCCCATTATTATAGGCAACAATTGGAATCAAGGCATTGGTGATTCCAAGCACTGCCATATTCAAGAAATTCTGTAATTTATAGTAAACACTAAAGACAGTAATCGCCATAGCTGAGATTGGTGCTAGAATCATATTCATAAAAACAGTCATAAAACTTAATACAGACTGCATTAAGATGGCAGGAACTCCTACTTTATAGATTTTACAAAGAATAGGTGTAGAAAAGGAAAAATTACGCATATGGATATCCAATTCTTTTATTTTTACCTTCGTAATTACATATCCAATAAGCATGGCACAAAACTGTCCAATAACGGTCGCAATGGCAGCTCCGGCAACACCCATTTCAGGTAGACCAAACCATCCAAAGATCAAGATTGGATCTAGAATAATATTAATAATGGCTCCTGCTCCTTGCATAACCATGTTATAAATGGCATTTCCTGTTGCCTGCATAATTCTTTCGAAAATGATTTGTACAAAGACACTAAATGAAAACATCGTACATATACGAATATACGTATTGGCTAATGGAATTACATTTTGATCTGATGTAAACAAAGATAAGAATACATTAGAAAAAAGTAAACCCAAAACTAAAAAGACAAGTCCATTCACAAGTCCTAACAAGATTCCATGCATCATTGTATTATTCGCATAATCAAATTTCTTTTCGCCTAAGTATCGTGCAAGCAATGTATTAAAGCCAACGGCTGTACCACATGCAATCGCAATCATAATGGTTTGTACCGGATAACATAAAGATACAGCGGTTAGTGCATCACTCGATACCTTTGCGACAAAGATACTGTCGACAATATTATATAAAGCCTGGATCACCATCGAAATGATGATGGGCAAACTCATAGAAACCACCAATTGTTTGATTTCCATATGTTCCATTTTGTTCATAAAAATTACCTCCCCTATGTTTTGGCAGTTTCATAGGGGATACCAAAACGAAAATAAATGCTAAAATAAGTTAATATATTTTTTCTATTTTGTCAAATCAAGAATAGACTCACCAATCAAATCTGATGGTTTTGATAAATCAAAGTTATCTAAAACACTTGCACCAAGAACCCCAAACGAACTTGAATCGTCCAATATTCCATGTTCTTTCATACTAGGTGAATACATTAAACATGGTACACACTCTCGAGTATGATCCGTTCCTTTATAGGTTGGATCATTTCCATGATCGGCCGTAATGATCAACATTGTATCTGAATCAATAACACCAAGTAGCTGGCCTAATAAAAGATCAAAATCTTCAAGCTCATCAGCATATCCAGAAACATTTCTTCGATGGCCCCACTTGGCATCAAAATCCACAAGGTTCGTAAATAATAAACCTGTAAAATCTTTTTTCATTTCTTCAATAGTTTGAAGCATACCCTCATGACTCGAAGTCGAATGAATACTTTTTGTGATTCCCTGTCCATTAAAAATATCAGAAATCTTACCAATGCTAATCACATCCAATGAATGAGATTTTAACACATCTAAAACGGTTTTACTCGATGGAGACAACGCATAATCATGACGATTGCTAGTGCGTGTAAAGTGACCCACCGAATTTCCTACATAAGGACGTGCAATAACTCTTCCTACTTTATATTCAGGTTTTAAAGTTATTTCTCGAGCAATTTGACAAACACGATACAATTCATCAAGTCCAGTCACTTCTTCATGTCCACAAATTTGTAGAACACTATCAGCAGATGTATAAAGTATCAATTTCTTTCCACCCGATTGAATTTCTTCCATGGCCAATTCATCTAAGATTTCCGTTCCACTTGCACTTTTATTTCCAATAAAGACATGGCCAGTTAATCTTTCTAATTCCTGAACCAATTCATCAGGAAAACCATTTTCAGTGAATGTTTTAAAAGGTTTTGTCGTATGAATTCCCATCATTTCCCAATGACCAGTCATTGTATCTTTGGAACAGCTCGCCTCATGCATCTTACAAGCATAGCCTTTTGATTGTAAAGCTTTACCACTCGAATGAAGATTTCCTAAACCTAATTGATATAGATTATCTATCTTTAAATCCGGGCGATATTCTAGGATATGTCCAAAAGTATCGGCACCTACATCATCAAATTCTTTGGTATCTGTAGCTTGTCCAATCCCAAAAGAATCAATAACGACACAAACTATTTTTTTGTATTTCATAAACGAATTGCACTTTCTAAGGCAAGGGTAATCATTTCATTAAAAGATGTTTGTCTTTCTTCAGTACTTAAATGTTCATGTGTACATAAAGAATCAGATACAGTTAATAAACAAGCTGCCTTTTTATTCAATACCTTAGCATTGTGGAATAGGGAAAAACTCTCCATTTCGACACAAAGTGCATCTTGCTCTTCAACCATTTTTTCTGGTTGTTCCAAATCCCCTTCATAGTAGAAAACATCACTAGAATGTGTGTTTGTCTTTACAACAGGAATTGAAACTTCTTGACTTACACTTTCAATCAACTTATTTAAATCTTCATCTGGATATTGCATTGTATCTGTATCACCACTTTGTGCTAAGGCATAGGTAGATTCTGAATAACTTCCTTTGACTAAAGCTACAGACTTCATTGGTAATTTTTCAGAATAACTTCCTGTACTACCAACTCGTATAATGGCATCTACATCATAGAATTTAAAAAGTTCATACGAATAAATTCCCATGCTGGCCATACCCATACCACTTCCCATGACAGAAACTCTTTTTCCTTTATAAGTACCTGTATATCCAAGCATACCTCGTACATCATTAAATAATACGGCATCCTTTAAAAAATTTTCGGCAATCAATTTGGCTCTTAAAGGATCGCCTGGCATTAAAACAACTTTCGCGACATCTTCTCTATTTGCGTTATTGTGTGCTGTTGACATAATTTCCTCCTAAAATAAAGACCAGTCGAAGCTGGTCTTTCCATCTTAATATTGTCCTGGGTTATACTTAAATGCATTCGGTACAACATGATTTGGATCATACTTCTCTAAAATTTTACCATATCTTTCACGATAATCATTATCAATTTTCAACTGGGGAATGACCTTTGTTCCCTCTTCAAAGAAGTGCTTTGATCCACGTCCCATTTCTTGTCCACGTTTAGTGTGTTTATCCAAGGCGATATCTGGAACTTCCATGATTTTTCCCATGGCTGCTTCTTTAATAATAATATTTTTCAAATAATCACTTGAACGATCTTTTGTACTTGCACAAAGTAAACGAATCGCATGGATAAAATACATTGGCTGATCTCCATCATCATAGGCATACGATTTTCGTACTTCATTTAATGTGTTGACTTGCACAGCAGCTTGTAAATTTCCAAAACCAATATCTTCAACTGAAATTGTTAGTAATCGACGCCATAGCTTATCTAAAAACAAAGGTCCTGTGATATATAATTCATAAGCAGCTTGACATGCTTCTTCTACTTTATTGCGTCGAATGCTTTTTTGAAGTGTAGAAATCACTTCATCTGCGGCTAAGCCATTTCTTGTTTTTGCGGCAGCCCAAATATTATATGACATATTCTCTTACACTCACTTTCCATTAATATTGTTCTGAACTATATTTGAATGCATTCTCAACAACATGATCCGGATCATATGTTTCAAGAATCTTTCCATAGCGTTCACGATAATCATTATCGATTTCTAATTGTGGAATCACTTTTGTAGCTTCTTCAAAGAAGTGTTTCGATCCACGTCCCATTTCTTGTCCACGCTTAGTGTGTTTATCCAAGGCGATATCTGGTACTTCCATGATTTTTCCCATGGCAGATTCCTTAATAATGATATTTTTCAAATAATCACTTGAACGATCCTTTGTACATGCACAAAGTACGCGAATCGCATGGATAAAATACATTGGTTGATCCCCATCATTGTATGGGAAGTTTTTACGCATTTGATCTAATGCATGAATTAAAACTGGAACATTTAAATCTCCAAATCCAACATCTTCAACTGCAATCGTTTCTAGACGAGACCACATTTTGTCTAAGAAGACTGGCCCTGAAGTATATAATTCATAGGCTGCTTGACAAGCTTCTTCAACTTTTGCACGACGAATATATTTCTGTAATGAAGATTGTACTTCGTCGGATGCAAAGCCATTCTTTGTCTGAATGTCTGCCCAAATTGTCATTTTATTTGCCTCTACTTTCTATTAATAAAATTATTTCTTGAATCAAAGTCTTTATTGTTTCTGCTGACATAAGCTGATCTTCCGCATGCGCCATTAACATTGTGATTTGTGGTTCTTGCGTATTCATTTCCTGCTGTAACAATTGAAGATGGGCTTCGTGGGCTTGTGAAAAACTTACATCTCCATTTGACATTGATTGTTCGTAAGCTGTTTGATCGTTTTCACGATAATATTTAAGAGCTTCTAAATAACTTGACTTTGCCATACCAGCATATGTAATAACTTGCATAGCAACTTGTGATATTTGTTCAACGTTAGCCATATTACCCCAATAATTTTTTTGCCATTTCAATAGCAGCAGCTCCATCTGCCATTGCGTATACTCTAGGTTCAATACTTGCAACTGGAATATTTAATTGTTGATGAATTGAATCCACCGCATAAATCAATTGTGGACCTACTAAGCATACATCCCATTTACCCACTTCGTTCTTAATTGAAGCATTAGCTACTGCACTCACTTCAATATCTTCACCTGTTTTTTCAGCAACATCTCTAATTTTTTTCACAAGAATTGAACTTGACATTCCTGCATTACAGCATAACAATATTTTCATTTTGATTTCCTCTTTCTATTTTAGTTCTGGCCAATATGCTTTATTCGCCTCAATAAAATCATCTAAAATTTTTCTTGCCACATTGGCATTTGGAACACATTTATTTAAAGTTAATGCCTGTAACATTTTTAAATAACTGTGCTGCTCATACGCATCTACAACAAGCTTTTCACAATTTACTTGTTGTTCCATCAATCCCTTTTGGAAATGTGGAATTTCACCCACAGTAAGTGGTTCATATCCATCTTTTCCAACAATACATGGAATTTCAACCATAGCATCCTTTTCAAAGTTTGAAATCGCTCCGTTATTTGGAACAATCAACAACATTCTTTCATGTGTATTAAATGCTAAGGCCGTTGCTAGATCCACAATAAATTCAGCATGAATACCGATTTGTAGTGTTGTATCCTTTGCGGTACCTACTTTTTCAATACGAGCGCATTCACCAAATACACGTTTTTCTCTTGTATCCACAACTTGATCAGCACGAGTATAATTTGGATCTGTATGTGCCACCATATCATCTCCAAACAAATAATATTGGAAATATGAATTTGGACACATCGTAGGATCAATCGAAATAATGTCTTTTACCTTTTTAGCTGTATCAAACCATGAGCTATCTGTATAATGTGATGCATCATCATCGGCTAAACAGTTTCCATATTTTAATTGGTGTGCAATCAAGTCTTGAATATATTCTTTTCCATCCTTATCCTTGATTGATGTCCACCATCCAAAATGATTCAGCCCATAATAACGGATACACATTTCTTTACGACTTTTGAAGCCTAAAATACGTGCAATTGTATGCTCCATACCAATTGGCATGTCACAAATATTGATAACTCTTGAGTTTGGTTTAAAACGACGACATGCTTCTGCTACAATACTAGCCGGATTGGAATAATTTAACATCCATGCATTTGGTGAATATTTTTCCATATATTCAATGTTTTCCAATACACCCGGAATGCTTCGTAAACCATAGGCCATGCCTCCTGGGCCGCATGTTTCTTGTCCAACAACACCATATTTCAACGGAATCTTTTCGTCTAGAGATCTCATTTCAAGCTTACCTACACGAATGTGTGCTAATACAAAGTCAACATCTGTATAGGCTACTTCTGGATCTGTTGTTGCGACATATTGTATGGTTGGATCTTTTTCCTTGATTAAGATTTCACATGCCTTTGCGACATGATTTTGACGTTCTTCATCGTTATCATATAATTTGATACTTCTTAATGGTAAACGGTCTAGGTTGTCTAACAACATTAAAATAATTTCTGGAGTGTATGTACTTCCTCCACCTGCAATAACAATTGAAAATTTCTTCATTTTACTATCTCTCTTTCTAAGACAATAAATTGATACATGTATTATGTTTGATTTTATTGTTTTTTTACTCTAACAATTTAAAACTATATAAGTTTTTAATGAAGGCATCGCTATCTTCACTTTGAAGAAGCTGATGCATATATTTTTTGTGTGAAACAATTTGGTTAAAGAATTGAAACAACAAGTTCATTTCATCGTTTCGTTTCTTTTCGAGCGCTAATAAAAATACGAGCTTCACTTGATTTCCATGATGTTCAAATGTTTTTTTTAACAAGGCCACTTCTATACCTGTTTTATCGGCAAATGTAAACAGGGCATGTGGAACCATCATCTGTGATCCTAAATTAGTTGGATAATTCTTTTCTCTCAACAAAACATCTTCATAAAATCCTTTTGTATCGGATATAAATCCTGATTCGTGCAACTTTTTAGACATCTCTAGTAAGAGTTCAGGCAGTTCTTTTGTGTCTGGATATACCTTTACATGTTCTTTTTGAATATAACAATCTAATATCTTAGAAACACGTTTATTCATACGAATCATGTGAATCATTGAATTCAATCGTTCAATATCTTTGATTTCTGGTAGCTTATCCATACTGAATACTTCAACACCTTTTAAGATCAGAAATGAATCCAACGTAATGACTAGATCAATTGATGTAAGATCCATTTTTTTCAAAGCTTCCTTATTTATGATATTCACGATCTCAATCTGGTTTTTAAAATACATTTCAAGCCATTGTGTCAACAATTGTTTAACGCTGTGTTGCTGACTTGTAACAACGATTGTTTTAAGTTTTACATTTTCATTCTCTAAAAATTGTGCCACATATACAGTTAAATATGAAATTTCATCTTCTGTAACATAAACACGTTTGTATTTGAAAAGAATAGGAACAATCATCATACTGATTTCAAACGCAAATGGAAACTTTGTCTTTACATCATCAACAATGGGATTTTTTAATTCATATCCACCAATAACTCGTCGATTCATAAATTCTATGTGCAAAAGCATTTTACTAGATAAAGCTTCCGATTCCTTTAAGTTGATTGAATATTTATCGAATACTTCATTACAAAATTCATCATATACAAGCACTGTAAAATCTGTGATTTCAGGTACTTCATCCGTTGATTTCATTTTAAATGTATGTAAAAGGTTATATAGAATCGGAATATCAGCCTGCTCTAAATAAGGTGACTGCATAGATAATTTAGTAATGACACGTGTGGAAAGATCGTCCGGAGAACTTATTTGATAACCCTCTAGATTGTATCCATTTAAATTTCGTACTCGACATATCAAGATGCATGCTGTAAATATAGATAAGTCTGTTTCTGATAAATAGATTTGTTCTCCATTCATGATTTTGATAATATCTTCCTCTGTGGATTTATAATATTTCATAACCCACGAATCACTTAGAAGCATATAAAGAATGTCCATTAATGCATCTGGATTTTCGAGTGCCATGTCTTTTACGATTTTAAAAAGAAGCTCACGAATGTCACTTTCTTCTAATAAAATGACACACTCATCTTTTTTTAGTTTGAACAATTCCACATTGTAGTTTTTCAACAAAAATTGAATCACTTTATTGATTTCTTTGCGGATTACAGAATCAGATAAACCTAATAATTCTGATAAATCGTATATACTGCAATCCTCAAAGAATAGTATTTTACCTATAATTTTGTAAATACGATAGACAGCTAGATCCATATTTTCATTATCCTGATTGACTATGTTATGAATAATATCTAGGTGCTCATCATTGATCATATATCCTTGTTTGGTACTCGAACGTATTAATATACAGTTTGTCACATCATTCATAAATGTGATTTCATTACGTATAGTTCGTGTTGACACATTTAGATTTTCTGATATTTCTTTTCCATGAATCCCCGGATTATTCATAATCAATTTGATAATTTTTAATTGTCTAGCTGTTAACATTTTTCTCTTCCTATTTTTCTAAAGCTTGTTCTTTTTGTAGCTCATCTTTTTCCATCATCTTAAAGAATGGATAATAGAACACAGTTTGTAGAATCAACAATACAAATACTAGGACTACAGACTTCCAATCTAATGTCATTAAGAATGCACTTACTCCTGGAGGCAAGAATCCTGGAGGATTGGCAATTGGTTTACCGACTAAGCCTAAATTCATTGTTAAATATACAATTGTTGTACAGATCAATGGTCCGAACACAAATGGAATAAACATAAATGGATTCAAGATAATTGGTGTACCAAAAATTAATGGTTCATTGATTCCAAACAAACTTGGAATAATGGATACTTTACCTACTGAATTCAATGATTTTGCCTTTGATCTCATCATTAAAATATTTAATCCTAACGTTAAACCAGATCCTGATACACATAATATACAATAGAATAATCCAAAAGTAAAAATATGTTGAACAGGTTGTCCTGCCGTATAAGCTGCAATATTTTCAGCGGCATACGCAATCGCAAAAGATGCCCATACAGCAGATGTAATACTTGGTCCATGTAATCCAAAGAACCATAATAATTGCGTAAAGAACATCACAATCAATAAAGCTGGTAGTGTATCCATACCTGTTACAGCTGGTGCTAATACATTCATAATCAATTGTGGGAAGGCAACCTTTCCAAAAGTCAATGAAAGATTCGCAATCGCAACTGCGATAATTGTGTTCAATACTAATGGTACTAATGCCGCAAACATATCTTGTACCATTGGTGGTACACTTTCTGGCATTTTAATATACCATTTGCGTTCGTAACAAATGTGATAAATTTCAACTGTAAATAAAGCTGCTACAATACCTGTAAATAATCCAGTTGATCCTAAATAAGATGTACTTAGTTGACCATCTTTGACTACAGCACAAAGAATGAAGAAGACAACTAAAGCAGTAACAGCAGGTTGACTTCCTTTTAAATCATATTTTTCAGATAAAGTCTTCGCAATAAAGTATGTCGCATATACCGCAAGCATATCGTTTGTGAATGCTGATGCATATGTCAAGACCCCCATGTTTGCATTTAAAAAATCATAAACAGGTCCACTTCCCAAAAGGTTGGCAATACCTAAGAAAATAGTACAGAATGAACCAACAATAATAATAGGTATTGAAGCAACGATACCATCTTTGATTGCTTGAATGTGTTTTTGTTGTTCAAGCTTGTTCGCAATTGGCATCAAATACTTCATAAGTACGTTTTGAATTTTTTCCATTTTCGCTCTCCTCGTATACAATTTTTGTCGACCAAATTGTTATCTATATATTAAATGTTCACATTATAATTCTCAAATCTTCTTTTTCCACTTAAAGTGGCAAGAAAAAAAGTCGCCATAAAGGCGACTACGATATCCATTTCATAATTTCTTCTTCACTTTTCGATACACACTTCGCAATTTAAGATACGCTCATATCATTTGAAAGCATAGTTTAGATTATCAATGTCATTTCTTGATTCATTTGCGCAATCTTTTAATCTGATTCGTTTGCACGTTTATTTGCTTCTTGTACTTTTTTATTTGCTTCCTCTAATCGTTTTTGATCCTCCTCTAATCGTTTATTCGCTTCCGCTAAGCGTTTATGAGCTTCTTCAAATTCAAGTTTTAGTTCATTTTCTTGTTGTATTCTAAAGTCTTCAATCCATTTTGTCCAACAATCATTCGATATGGTTTCTACTCGTTTTTCTACCGTTTGAATTACTTCATCATTTTCTATCATCTTAGTTTTACCATTATCACGACAATTCAAAAAGTAATATACCATTTTTTCTTTATCATCCATCTGATCATAAGACTTATCTAAATTTTGTGTTGAATACACAGATATTTTCAACATGACATCCGGAAAAAACAAAATACCATTATCATTTCTAAATTGAAGATCTATTTCAAATTCACATTCCTTACCATCATAGAACGCAATGACTTGACATGGGTTTAAATCATATTCTTCCAGTGATCCAAACAACCTCATAAGATAATATTCAGATAAGTGATGTAATTTGATTATATTTTGATCTATAAGAATAGCTAGTTTCATCTTGGTGTTATCGTCAAATTCTACAAAAGCTTCAAGTATTGGATCAACCCCCACATTCGTTACATGTACATTCACCACCTTTCTTTCCAAAAATACCGTGAGTAATGATTTTAAGGCATCGTTTGCCTCCTTACAATCTTCGCCAAACACATACTTAAAGGCGAAATCATTTAATAAATTTGCGCTACGCATGAGCACCTCTTTTCAAGTAGGGATTTCCTACATACTCATATACGTAAAAAAAGACAATTTTTCTAATAAAAATCAAAAAAGTGTCTTTTTAGGGCCTTAAATCCATTTCATTTTCTTACAAATATTATAAATACCATCATCTACATTGGCATCTGTGACTATTGTTGCGATATCCTTTAATTCCTGACACGCATTTCCCATCGCTACACTTGTCCATTGTGGATCAAACATAACCATATCATTAGTGTCATCCCCAAAGACAACCACATCTTTTAAATCACCACCAACATGCTGCATCATATCTAGAATACCTTGATGCTTAGCATCATATTGAAACATTAAATAATCGGGTACAAAACGCATATTCCCTAAAGTATCCTTTAAAGTCAATTCGGATTCTTTCTCTTTAGGGATTGAGATATACATTTTATAGATTACATCCAATGCATCTACATCTAAGTTCTCATCATAAATATATTCCGTTGGTTCCTTACGGTCTCCAACTTGATTCTGGAAAGTATGATCTAATGTATATACTTTAATTGAATCATCTAACGCAAATAAAACACCATACCCTAAAGACAAGGCTTGTTTGGCAATTTTCTTTGATTTTTCTAAATCTAAAGGAATATTTTGAACCAATTCATCATGAATGACTAATCCACCACCTCCACAACAAACCATATCATGAAGACCCACACTTTCCATAAACTTACGTGCTTTATAGTGAGCACGACCTGTCGCAATAGCCACAAAGTGACCTGCCTTTTGAAGTTCATTTAATGCCACTTGTGCACTCGGCACGATTTTACCAGTGTTTCGATCAGTTAAAGTACCATCAATGTCAAAGAAAAAATATTTTTTATTCATTCGATTCCCTACTTTCTTGTATCCTCGTCAATACAACCATCACATCTTAAATTTTGTTTCCCACTCAAGTTCGTAACATATTCTTCCATATCTCGAATTTCATGGTTTAATGTCAATCCGCTTTTTCCACATACAATCTCTTCTATATGTCCATGAACTGTATCAGGTATCATCAAACCATTGCCCCTTTCACAATATCAAAAAGAGATCAAATTACTTGATCTCATGTACGTAAATATTATTAACACGATCTGGTCCTACAGAAATCATAGAAACACGTACGCCTGTGAACTCTTCAATGAAGTGTACATAGTCTAAACATTCCTGAGGCAATTGATCGACTGTAGTCATCTTAGTGATATCTGTCTTCCAACCTTTGAAAGTTTTATAGATTGGTTTTGCCTTGGCAACATCTGCCTGATCACTAGGAATATAATTATATTCTTTACCATCGATTTCGTATCCAACACAAACCTTGATTTCATCTAAACCATCTAATACGTCTATCTTAGTGATAACAATATCTGTTAATCCACTCATTAAGTTTGCGTGTTTTACAGTTAATAGATCTAACCATCCACAACGACGAGGACGACCTGTAGTAGCTCCATATTCTCCACCGTGTTCACGAATCCATTCACCTTGGTCATCTAATAATTCAGTAACGAATGGTCCTTCACCAACACGAGTTGAATACGCTTTAACAACACCCACAACAGTCTGAATACGACTTGGTGCAACACAAGCGCCTGTAGTAACACCAGCACTTGTTGGACTTGAAGAAGTTACATAAGGATATGTACCATAGTTGATATCAAGCATTGCTGCCTGAGCCCCTTCAAACAATACTGTCTTATCTCCATCCAAAGCTTCATTGACTAAGTGTGTTGTTTCTTGAATCATAGGAATAATACGATCATAAATAGCATCAAAATCAGCTACCATCTTATCGTAATCCATAGCTTTTCCACCATATACGGCAGTAAATAATTTGTTTTTGAAATCTAAGCAGTCTTTTAAACGAACTTTAAAATGTTCAAAATCCTTAAATTCATGATAACGAATACCATGACGGGCATACTTATCTGCATAACATGGACCAATTCCACGTTTTGTAGTTCCGATTTTATTAGATGCAGCTTGCTCTTCTAATTCATCTTGATATTGATGATATGGCATTAACATCTGTGCACGGTCACTAATAATGATGTGTTTAGTTGATAAACCATCTTTTTCTAATTGTTCCATTTCTTTTAATAATACGAATGGGTTACAAACAACTCCTGGACCAATGATACAAGTTGCTTCTTCATGTAGAACACCACTTGGTAATAAGTGCAATACATGTTTCTTACCATTTACAATGACTGTATGACCTGCATTGTCTCCACCTTGGAAACGAACGATCATATCCGCCTTTTCTGCTAAAACATCGACGATTTTTCCTTTACCCTCATCGCCCCATTGGGTACCTACAACTACTTGGCTTGACATAAGAGCCTCCTTTTAGGTATGTTCTTTACAATACCTAATTAATTATAAGTAACCCTCATATTATTGTCAATTGAGATTTTTTAAAAAAAGAGCTTGCACAACCATTTAATTCATGTTATCATTAACAGGCACTTAGGGGTATCGTCCAAAGGCTAAGATAGCGGTCTCCAAAACCGTTGATGTGGGTTCGAGTCCTACTACCCCTGCCATGTAAAGTAATAAGTTCTCAGAAAAAAGCTTTAAGTTAAGCATTCTGAGAACTTTTTTGTTATGTTTAAATATCAATTTATGTTATAAAGAGATTATAGTAATGGTATTCATATAAGTATCTATCTATCAAATACTCACAGCATACAAGCAATTTTGACATTATTTATGTCATAACAGCAAATTGAAGGTTAAGCCTTTTTTAATTCTGATGTAACTACATATTCTTTTATTTCTTGTTTAATAACATCTTGTACTACTTGGACAACTCCATTAATCGTACGATTAATGTCATCCTTAATCATATCCCTAATTATCATGATACTCTCTCCCTTACAATGAGCTAAATACTCGATAATATCCATTCGGTTTTACCAAATGATAAGCAAAATTGTTTCTTATATTGAAAATGAATAGACGTATCTATTGTCTCTTGTTTTTTCCCCTCGTTAGATAACGAGAGCTTGATGTTCTCTCGCAAGCTCGCTTAACTATCAAAGTAAGTCAGCCATTAAAAACGGTGAAAAAATCTAAGAGATTTTCCCACCGCCTTGTCTGGATCATTCCGTCTTTCTATTATTTCTTATATCCATCTTGTTTAATCTTAAATATTACAAACAATACTCCGTATCAAACATTATTTTGCATCGTTCAATAGCATTTTGTACATATTCATCTTGCACTATATAATAAATGTATTTTCCTTGTCTTTGACTTTTTACTATACCATTAGCTTTTAATATATTTAATTGGTGGGAGACTGCCGACTGAGACATCTGTAATTCTTCCGCTAATTCTCCAACACACCTTTTTGTCTTTAATTCAAGCACTATCCTTAGTCTTGTAGAATCTCCCAGCGTTTTGAAAAATTCCACCAATTGCAAGCAATCTTCTATAACAAGTTTTTGCATTTTCATCTAAATTATAAATTATGCACTCTTAATGCTCTAATAGCATTTAATATTGCAATAATCATGACACCAACATCTGCGAAAATAGCAAACCACATATTCGCAATACCTATTGCACCTAGCCCAAGACATGCAAATTTGATAACCAATGCAAAAATGATATTCTGATATACAATTCTAAGACATTTTCTCGAAATCTTGATTGCTTTAGAAATTTTTAATGGATCATCATCCATAAGGACTACATCTGCAGCTTCAATTGCCGCATCAGAACCCATTGCACCCATTGCAATTCCAATATCAGCACGAGTCAATACAGGTGCATCATTAATTCCATCTCCGACAAAGACTAGTTTATCTTTCTCTGCTTTTGTGGAAAGTAGTTCTTCTACTTTTGACACTTTATCTGCTGGAAGTAATTCGCTATATACTTCATCAATTCCAAGTGATTGTGCCACTTGGTCTGCCACGCGTTTTGCGTCTCCTGTAAGCATAACTGTTTTTTCTACCCCAGCTTTTTTCAATTCCGCAATCACTTCTTTTGAATGAGGTTTTAATATATCAGAAATTACAATATGTCCCGCATATTTTCCGTTAATTGCCATGTGAATGATTGTTCCAACGCTATGACAATCATGATACTCTACACCTATTTTTTTCATAAGCTTGCTGTTTCCAGCAGCCACCTCATTGCCGTCTACTTTTGCGATAATTCCATGTCCACTGATTTCCTTTATATCAGAAACTCTGCTACGGTCTATTTCCTTCCCGTAAGCTTTTTGCAAACTTTTGCTGATTGGGTGAGAAGAAGCACATTCTGCCAAAGCAGCATATTCCAAAAGTTTATTTTCTTCCATCTCATTGTGATGAACAGCACTTACTTCAAATACACCTTGTGTCAAAGTTCCTGTTTTATCAAACACGACATACTTTGCTTTTGACAAAGTTTCCATATAATTAGAACCTTTAATCAACACACCTTCTTTACTAGCACCACCGATACCAGCAAAGAAACTAAGTGGGATACTGATAACCAATGCACATGGACAGCTAATTACAAGGAAAGTCAGAGCTCTGTAAATCCATACTCCCCATTGTGCTGTTTGGCCTAAAAACAACATTTGCACCAACGGAGGTAATAACGCCAATGCCAATGCTCCATAACATACTGCAGGAGTATATACCTTTGCAAATTTAGAGATAAAGTTTTCTGATTTGGATTTTCTTGAACTTGAATTTTCCACAAGCTCTAAAATTTTTGAAACTGTTGATTCACCAAACTCTTTTGTTGTTTGAATTTTTAAAACACCAGTCATATTGATACAGCCACTGATGATTTCATCGCCCTGTTTTACATCACGAGGTAAACTCTCACCTGTTAATGCACTTGTATTAAGACTCGACGAACCCTCTATTACAATACCATCTAATGGAACTTTTTCTCCTGGCTGCACAACAATTGTACTATCAACACCAACTTCATCAGGATCTACTTTTTCTAATTTTCCATTAATTTCTATATTTGCATAATCTGGACGAATATCCATCAACGCACTAATATTTTTTCGGCTTTTTCCAACTGCATAGCTTTGGAATAATTCTCCAATTTGATAAAACAACATAACAGCGATTGCTTCATTGTAATCCCCACTTCCTGAGTAAATTGCTAGCGCAAAAGCTCCCACTGTTGCCACCGCCATTAAAAAGTTTTCATCAAAAACTTGTCGGTTTATAATTCCTTTGCCTGCTTTCTTTAAAATATCATAGCCGATTATTAAATATGTTGCTAAGTAAAGTAATAGTTGCGCAATTCCTGTTACCTGTATCAAATTCAAAGCAATAATCATAACTGACGCAATAATAATTCTTGTCAACATTTTTTTCTGCTTTTTATTCACAGTCCATTCCTCCTATTTATTTTATATATGTTTAATCATTCATATATTCATTTTAAATTTGCACCCCTTTTATATTTAGGGGTGCGTTTTTTCTAAAGTTCAATCTCACAATCTGGCTCTACCTTTTTGCAAGCCTTTAAAACATCATTCATAACTGCTTTTGGTTCTTTTCCATCTTCGAACTCTACAATCATTTTTTGTGTCATAAAGTTTACAGTTGCATTTGCTACTCCAGCTGTCTTTTTTGCTGCATCCTCCATAAGATTTGCACAGTTTGCACAGTCAACTTCAATTTTGTAAGTTTTTTTCATTATAATATCTCCTTTCATAATTGTTATTTACATTCAACAATTAAATACTTGTTTAACTGTTATGACTGCAGTATAATTCTCTCATAACCTAAAGTCAACAGAGATATGTGATTACCTACTAAATGGGCGAAACACATTTCTAAACAGAGCAAAATGAAAGGAAGATCGAATATGTCTTATATGAAATTACCACATAATCATCATAACGAAATAGATAATACTGAGTTATTAGAAGAGCTTAATGATATTCAACACTTTCAAATAGTTTCAGAATTATTTAAACAATTAAGCGACCCTACACGTGTTCGTTTATTTTGGCTTTTATGTCATTATGAGGAATGTGTTCTAAATCTATCTGCAATGATGAAAATGACAAGTCCTGCCATATCCCATCATCTTAGAGAGTTACGAAACAAAGATTTAGTATCTAGCAGACGTGTAGGAAAAGAAGTTTACTATAAATCAGCAAATACAGAGCAAAGTGTATTATTGCATAAAATGATTGAAAGGATTTTGATGATTACCTGCCCTGAACACAAGGAGTAAATATTATTATGAGCAAAAAAATCACATCATTAGAAAAATGTATTCAAGAACTTTCTCATAAATATCCTATAGTTAGTTATGATTTATACGAAGGTATAAAGCTTGCTTTTATGTCATTAACTGGCAACAAACATACTGATACGCATGAGCCATTAAGAAATATTTTAGAAATCAATTACTGTCATAAGGGAAGAATTGGGTGGAAAATGTCTAATGGAAATAGCGTTTACTTAGGTGAACATGATTTTTCATTACATACAATGGAATATTGCTCTAACTCTACAATGACTTTACCTAATGAATACTATGAAGGGATTAGCATTTATATTGACTTAAATACCCTTTCTGAAGAACCGCCCGAATTATTAAAAAATACTGGGATTACAGGAAATAGTATACTTGATAAATTTTGTAAAGATGGAAATTTCTCAGCTTTTATTGGCAATGAAGAAACAGACGCTATCTTTACATCATTCTATCATCAGCCAAAAGAATTTCAACTTGCATATTGGCAAATAAAAGTGATAGAACTCTTACTGTATCTAAGTAAATTATCGTTCGATACAGAAAAACGATTGTCTGAATATCAATCTGAACAAATTGAAATTGTTCGCAATATACACAAATACCTTTTAGATAACATAAACCAACGGATAACAATAGATGAAACAGCACGCAAATTTCTTATCAATCCTACTACATTAAAGTCCGTCTTTAAAGCTGTATACGGTACGTCTATTGCTTCACATATAAAAGAACACCGAATGAAAATGGCAACTCATTTGCTAATGAATACATCAAAAAGTATAAAGGAAATTGCGAAAGAAGTAGGGTATGAAAGCCAAAGTAAATTTTCTAAAGCTTTTAAGGAATATTATGATGTTTTACCAACAGAGTATCGAATATTCCATTCAAACAAGTTAAAATAATTTAATGCTCTGTACAATAGCTTTAAATCAATATTTTATGTGCAATAGGGTTTTGCATAAAAAAGAGATACTGTGATAATCTCCTAGTATCTCAGTAGTGTCAAGAATTTTGTGTAAATAGTATATCCTTAGTAACCGTTGCACTCATGAATGCTTATTTGGAGCAAAACGGATATGTTAATGATATGAACAATGAAAGATTCCATACGAAATCTATTTATCTGATGCAAGAAAGGTTTCTCCCAAAAATGGAAAACAGTCATTAGATATCCTATAAGAAATCTGTGATTTCTTGTTTAGCACTTCAATCATTCCAATCAATATATAAAAGCACTTAGTCATATCAATAGACTAAGTGCTTTATTATTGCACCTTCAGAACTCGTTAATTACAGTCTATAATTTGAATATAATTTATAGTGATTACCTTTCGTACTACGACCGTATTTCCATCATAATCCTGCGTTATCCTTTAAGTTGTAGCACATTAAATCATGACCATCACTAATTATATGAAAATAATCAACAATTTATTATCTTTACCTTTACAAATGACGCTTTCCATATATACTTTTCATCCGAGTCCAGAATAGGAAGAGCGAATACACTTCTCCCTAAGGAGACGGAATTTCATCTCCTTCGAAGTGTATGATTCTGGTTCTTTCACCCTCGCCGTCATAGTTTTCGCTTCATAATCTAGCACTCTGTCTCCAGTACCAATGTCATATTAAAAAGAGGATACTTGCTCTATGCATGTTCTCCTTTTGGTCTCGTAACTTTTTAATATCAAATGCAACGCCCTCCGCACCTACATTGATATCTCTCAGCGTGTCCACCCTTGTCCCATTTCTCTTTACTTGAGTATTTGCCACGGTTCTCTCAATAACGACGGTCCAGGAACTAGATTTCCCTGGATCGCCGCCATCTATCGTTGGTTGTTTCTTGCAGGCCGTATGCTGCATCATGGGTCGAATGCTGTTTCCGCAATGCACCGATAGATATACGGTCTGCTTCTCATCCTATGCTCAAAACAGCTTGAACATATTTAGCACGACTTTCTTCGCTTTCCTTTACTCGAAAGGGTCCTGGCAAAGATATGGCTCGTGACACACTTGGTTGAAAGGTGAAATAAAATGTACTTGCATTGTATCGAGAATTGATTTAACATATACATGGGTTAAACAGGAATGTACCTTGTACATTTTATCTTTGAAATTTGGGAATTGGCGTTCCCATTTTTCATTTTTTTACCTTTAAATATTCAATTTTTACAGGTGGCAGTTCTGCCACCTTTTTTATAGATCGTTCATCAGGAATTGGTAATACTTCTTCCCGCCTCGATATTTCTTGATATGTTCGAACAGATATCTTTCAGACAGCAGTCCATCCTTATACAGGGTGGCCAAAACAAACATCGTCCGATGTCTGGAGGCTTCTCCATTGCCTCTGTCCCAGTTCCCTTTCCAGTCCGGATGGATAAGAAAACCGTATCTATCGATCCAATGAGATATGTTCTTCTTCCGTTCACGAAGAGCATCCTGCACCCTTGTCAGATAGTTTTTTTTCAATATCGAATAATAGGATCCGATTTCTTCGGAAAAGATAAAATCTTCGGTCAATCCTGCAAGCTTGACCAGCAGATCGTATTTTGTAAAATAGCCGATATCTTCTCCCTGGAGATAGATCTTGTAAAAATCCACCTGCTCCGAACGAGTGAATCGCTGAAAAGCGGTATTGATCTCCAGATACCGACTCCTATGAAGGTCGAACTCCAGGATCACATCTAACAGATGATCTTTCGAAGGATCGGATCGAATCATAGGCCCGTCTGGATGAGCATTCGGACTTTTTACGAACAAAAGCATGTCTTTCTGAATGATTTGAAAGTCCAGCCATATATCGATGACATTTTGGATATAGCGAAGCTCAAATTTACTAGAAAAATGGTTAAATTCTTCTTCAAAAGTAATAAAATCCTGCTTCATTCGAACCACCTCCGCTCCTGCACAAAAAAACTCAGGGAATTCCCTGAGTTAAGATACATATATGAGGTAAAAGTTCGACTTTTTCCACCCAACAGGTGCCAGTTTGAAACTTAAAGCTCTCAAAAACACTTTATATAAAGTGGATTTGAGAGTTTTTTTGTCGTCAAAAAGTCGATTTTACCATGTTTGGGCAAACTTTTTGGCAAACAATTCGAAAAAAATTATTTTTTTTACTTTTCGAAACGAATTATTAAAAGGTCAAATAAAAATCTTTTTATAACAGAATAGTCTCCCAGATTATATATAGATCAACCAATAGCCAAAACAAATTTCAATCAACCTTCACACAATAACCTGAGATTGTTTTCATGAAACTAAGAATTACGTTTGCTTATTCGTGCTCAATAAAGCACAAAAAACAAAGAAACATTAAGTCTCTTTGTCCTTAGGCGTTCGAGATGTAATCACAGATGTTCTTAGATGCAGGTGCTTTCGATGAAGGTCTTCTTTTTTTACAACTTAGACAAGCCATCCTCACGGAAACTGAGAAAACTAAACTTGAATTTATTTGATTAGATGTGCTGTAATAATTGTATAACTATAAGAGTTAATAGTTATTTTAATATTATCAATTTCACAATACCAATTTTTACCCTGCTTATAAATATTACAATTCTTATCTAAAATTTTATTTTTACAAAATTCAACTACATCATTAGTATTCAATTTTAGATTCTTCTTAATTCTATCAATCCCCATTTCAGTAGTATGCACTTTACTTATATTATCAAGTAATATTTGTTTATCTTCCATAACTTAATCTCCTCAAAAAATTACTATTTATCTAACAAATCAATAAATTGTAAGTTATCGTTGCGTTTTTAATGTTCTCCATTCATCTTCTAAAATCGACATCAATATATCATCTGCATACTTAGCGCCATCCATAATAACATCTCTTAAAACACCTTCCCGCTTAAATCCTGCTTTTAAATATACTGTTTCGGCTCTGGAATTGAATGAATACACATCTAATTCTAAACGATGTAATTTTAGTTTCTCAAAAGCAAAATCACGAGTAATTTCCGTTGCCCATGTGCCAATACCTTTTCCTCTTTCCGCTTGACGATAAAGACCTATTCGGAAATTAGCACACCTCAAATCCCAATCAATTTCATTAATTACACTTTCACCTATAATATCTCCGTCAGGTGCTATAATCAAAAAGAAATACCTATCATTTTCCTCAAGCGATTTCAGAAAAAAGGATACTACTTCTTCTTTTGAAAATTCTTCTTTACAGCCAGTCAAACGTGCCACTTCCTTATCTAAAGGACAATAATTCTGTTCATAATAATTAACTGCGTCATCTGCTTTGGCTAGACGTATTACAAAACCATCTTTTTCACTAATAACATCTGTGGTCATATAGTATTTCTCCTCCACAAATTCTAATTTATCGTTCCTGTATTTCCTTGCCGCTGAGGTACTCCACGTCTATTTCAAAAATTTGCACAGCCTTTCCTGCATGGGCAATTTCCTCATCAACTAACTGTTCGCTGGGATAGTATTTCATTGCAAATCGTTTTAACAGAGTTGTTGCTCTTGCACCGGATTCTATGAGGTGGCATCTGCCGAATACCACAACGCTCTGCACAAACGGTGCCCAATCTTCTTCTTTGATGGTTTCATTTCCATATACCGTGAAGCATACTTTGTCACAGGCACGCAGTGCATCTACTTTATGACCTACACGTGCTCCATGAAAATAAATTTTCTGCGCATCGTCATCGTAGACATAGTTGATAGGAATTGCATAGGGATATCCGTCATCTCCATTTACGGCAAGAACGCCACGTCGGCTGGACTGCAAAAGAGCCTTTGCCGTGTCAATGCTGATTTCATTTTTCTTTTTACGAATTGTTCTAAACATGATATTGCTCTCCTTTTTACGTTGATACAAATTCCGATTTTTTGATTTATTTTAACACAAAATATAAGTGGTTTGTAGAGAGGAAACATATCGTGTTTAATTTTCATACAAAAAATTTGTAACACCATCCTATTACCAATAAAACTTGTAAAAACCTATATTGCTTTATAACACCACCGTAATACCGTGAAAAACTGAATGAAACCGACAACGAACCAGTCGTAATACCTTCGTCGGCTATGTTGACAGAGCAACTAGAAATGCCTGTTCAACCAATAGCTGACGGAAGTATCTTTGATTTTACGACATTTTGCAGGCGTACTTGTTTTTGCAACAAACAGCGAAAACAGGTGTGCTTTTTCTATATCCGAGATTAAGTACCATTGCCGTTCTCCACCTTCGGCATTTTGAAACTTCATTCACAAATTATAAAAGAGAAGAACCAGATGCAAACAGAATTATTGTGATTAGACTTAAAACACTTGGATCTTATACAAACATACAAATTGGATCCACTTACACAGATTTAAACGATTATTCATATTTCTATACTCTACATGACATTGAGAACTATTATGTTTATGACCGTGCAAAATTCACCTATTTAATTGATAAATCCAAAGTCATCTTTAAACAACGCTTAATAGATGATATAGATAAACCTTTCAAATACGTATCTATAGAATTATTAGAAGGCCATTATATAGATGATTTATCTTTAAATGCTTTAAAAATATTTTTAGAATAATATTCACTAGCAGCTATAACTATTCGTTATACATAAGGCTCTTCTTATAATTATCATACTAAGCATTCAACAGTAATAAAGGTGTTGTTCGAAACCCATTTCGTTACAACACCTTATTTTTTATTTATTCTGCCATGGATACGTTACTTTCTTTTTTTCACTAGTTTTATCGGACCACATCGAACTAATATTATGCTCTTTGCAATAATCAGCTACTCTTTTTCCTAATAGCTTTTCCGTTTTATCAAAATTTCTTGCTGTTTTTTTATCCAATACGTGATTATTCCAGCCTTTAAAATATATTTTCCATGGTTCATCACTATCTTTAATCGTATGTTGACGATAACGAACCAAATACGCAGGATCAACTATACGTCTTTTGCATTTATGCGGCGCATGATTTGAAATGTATTTCCTGAACTATTCATGAAAATATAAAAATTCGTAGAATGTTCCTAATTTAAAGGAAATCTACGAATTTTTCTTATCACCCATTAGGTGAACTTTTCATATAAGAAAAGCTCCTCTATAATATAGGCGTCAAAGCCAAAAAAAGGAGCCATACCTATGATACAAACTAATTCACTTTTTGACAAGATTAATTTTAACGGTGGGAATCTTTCACATAAAGAATTCGTAAAAAATGAAATGGATTTTCTAATTTCAAGTCTAGCC
>NZ_JAHQVB010000158.1 GCF_019052655.1 Holdemanella porci | reverse complement strand
GATCTTTAAAAGATGAAATGTTCAAATTGTTTGGATATAAGCTTGATACGCCTACAGCTTCTTCATTTGTACAGGCACGTAGTAAGATTCGTCCAGATGCATTCCGTACATTATTCAATATGTTCAATGAACGAACACAGAAAATCAAGCTTCACAAAGGTTATCGCCTTCTCGCTGTTGATGGTTCTGTTCTGCCTATCAGCAGTGCTATCAAAGATACTAAAACCACTTTTTATAAGGCCAATAATTCGAATAAACCTTTCTTTGCCTATCATCTGAATACAAGCTATGATCTATTGGAATGTACTTATGATGATATTGTTCTTTAAGGAAATGCCGTGATGAATGAAAATGGTGCATTCAATGAAATAGTGGATACATATGATGGCCCTAAAGCTATTTTCATTGCAGACAGAGGCTATGAATCTATCAATTCTTTTGTGAAAGTAGGTATGAAGAATCATAAGTATTTGATCAGGGTAAAGGATATTCATTCTAGAACAAGCGTACTGCGAAGTTTTGGCCCTTTTCCAGATGCAGAATTTGATATGCATGTTCGCCGTACCCTAACTACTAAACAAACGAATGAAATAAAAGCTCATCCTGAAATATATAAGTTTGTCCCTAAGAATCAGAGATTTGATTTTTTCGACGGAAGCCCTTATTTTGATTTTGAATGTCGTGTTGTACGTTTCAA
>NZ_JAHQVB010000023.1 GCF_019052655.1 Holdemanella porci | reverse complement strand
GATATTCTATCAGATTTTAAAAAGACTGTCGACAGTCACTTTGTCAACAGTCTGAAAGAAGTCAAATCAAATTGACTTCTTTATTTTAGTTTATTCATTAATTCTTCAAAATCTGGTTTTTCAATTTCATGAAATTCAATGGTAACACTATCGTTATCTTTATAACGTGGAATCAAATGAACGTGGAAATGGTTAACACTTTGTCCTGCAGCTTCATGCACATTACTTAAAATGTTGATGCCATCACAATGTAGAGTTTGTTCCAATTTGTTGGCAAGCTTACTAGCAACTTCAAATACATGGTTGCGGGTTTCATCTGGACAATCTAAAAAAGAATCACAGTGTTCTTTTGGGACAACAAGCGTATGTCCATAAGAAGTAGGGTTGATGTCTAGAAAAGCGATAACACTTTCGTCTTCATAGATTTTATTGCTTGGAATTTCACCATTAGCGATCATACAAAAAATACACATAAGTATACGTCCTCCTTATTAAAAATAATACATCGTTTTAGATAAAATGAAAAGCCAGACTAAGGGGGTGTCTGGCTTTTCAATAAGGGGATAGAAAATAGTATGAATATCATTTACTGATTTCATACCGGCAAGGTCTTCAAACTCCTTGCTTGTATAGAAGTATACCATAAGTTGTGTCAAATAAAATGTGAAAAGTGTGGGAAAATATGTGATTTAATAAAAAAGTAGTATTTTCACCCCACTTTTTTGTTTTTTTTGACTCATTTTACAAAATTGATAGTGCTTGCGAGTGTCAAAAATGGGAAAATTTGGATTTTTCATGAATTATAAATATTGAGAACTAGTTTTATGCTATAATGTAAGCTAAGCGGAGGTTTTGAGATGATTGTAAAAACCATTCAGGAAATAACAAATATAATGCATGCAAATGTGCATGGTGATATTGATGATACAAGAAAAATACATGGTGTTGTGATTGATTCACGACAGGTGACAAAAGATGTTTTATATGTACCAATTATTGGTCAAAGAGTAGATGGACATGTATTTTCCAAACAAACAATTGAAGATGGCGCTTTGATTAGTTTGTGGCAAAAGGATCATCTTCCATATCCGAATTTTCCAGTTATTTTAGTTGATGACACGCTTAAAGCTATGCAAGATCTTGCGAAAGCGTATTTAGATGAGTTACGTCCATTAGTAATTGGTGTAACGGGTTCTAACGGAAAAACTAGTTGTAAAGATATGTTGTATAGTATTTTTTCACAAGAGAAAAAAACACAAAAAACGCAGGGAAATCGTAACAGTGAAATTGGTCTTCCATTAACTATTTTTGACTTTGATGAAGATATTGAAGTTGCGATTTTAGAAATGGGTATGGAAAACAAAGGCGAAATTACGCAGTTGACCTCCATTGCACAGCCTGATATTTCTGTGATTACTTCTGTAGGTTCAGCTCACATGGAAAATTTGGGCGGTAGACTTCAGATTGCTCAGGCAAAATGTGAAATTTTAGAGGGATTAAAAGAAAATGGCTTATTCCTTTATAATCATGAAAGTGAAGAAATAAAACAGGTTCTTCCTACTTTGAATACAGAAAATAAGAAAATCGTATCTTTTGGTCAAGGTGGAGATGTTTCTATCACAAGTGATATTAAATATGATAAAGAAGGAATTGTTTTTAACTGCAATATTCTAGATGCACCTGTTCATTTACGTGCATTTGGTGATTTTCAGGCTATGAACGCATTACCGTGTATTTTTATCGCAAAGGCTTGTCAATTAAAAGAGGAATCTATTTTAAAAGGATTGGCTGCTTTAGAAATGACAAAGATGCGTACACAGCTAATTCCAGTTTCAAATGCGTATATTTTAGATGATACGTATAAATCAAATCCAGAAAGCGCAAAGGCAGCTATTGATACATTGATGGAATTGCCTGCGCAAAAACATATCGCCATTTTATCGGATATGTTAGATCTTGGAAGTGAAGAAAAACAATTGCACTTTGATGTGGGCGAATACGCTAAACAAAAAGGTGTAGACGAACTATATTGTACGGGTCCTCTTTCTAAAGAAACAAGTGATGGTTTTAATGGAAAGTGGTATGAAACAAAAGATGAGATATATGAAGCTGTTAAACCTTTGTTAGATCAAGATTGTATTGTTTTGATCAAGGGTTCAAGAGCTATGAAAATGGATACGTTAGTAGATGCATTTAGGGGGAAAAAACAATGAGTAAATTACGTTTAGGTGTCATATTTGGAGGACAAAGTAGTGAATACTCTGTTTCATTGCATTCTGTCGCTTCTTTTTTACGTCAGATTCATGCTGATAACTATGATATGACTTTAATTGGAATTAATAAAAATGGACATTTCTATTTATATAATGGAGATGTGGATTCGATTGAACATGATACATGGCAAAGTGAAGAAACTTGTGTATCTTGTGCATGGGTAAATGGTGGAATCATGCCTTTGGATGGTTCAAACAAAGTGATTGAATTGGATTGTGTATTCCCAGTACTACATGGAAAAAATGGAGAAGATGGATTGATTCAAGGATTGCTTGAATTGATGAATATTCATTATGTAGGCTGTGATGTAATGTCAAGTGCTATGTCAATGGACAAAGAAATCATGCATATTCTTTGTAAGGAAGCAAATATTCCGTGTGCAGATTATATTTGTTTATACGCAAATCGAGAAAATCCTACATTTGAACAGATTCAAGAAGAGATTCCATTACCATGGATTGTTAAGCCATGCAATGCAGGAAGTAGCTATGGGGTTCATTTTGTAAATGATAAAGAAGAATTTGAAAGTGCATGTAAAGATGCTTTCTTCTATGATGGTCGCGGTAAGATCTTAGTTGAAAAAGTAATTAAAGGCTTTGAGATTGGTTGTGCTGTTATGGGAAATGAAGAAATCTTTACAGGATCAGTGGATGAAATTGAAATTAATGGTGGATTCTTTGATTTTGAAGGTAAGTATGAAATGAAGGGAGCAGCTATTTATTGTCCGGCTCGTATTGATGAAAAAACATTTAAAGAAGCACAAGAATTAGCTCGTAGAACCTATATTGCGATGAACTGCTGTGGTATGGCACGAATAGATATGTTTGTGACAGAAGATAAAGAAGTGATTTTAAATGAATTGAATACAATTCCAGGATTAACGGCTACTTCTCGTTATCCTTCTATGATGAAAGAAGCTGGAATTGAATTTGCGGATTTAATTGATAAGCTAATTGAATTAGCTATGCAAAGGACTATTGGAGCATGTTAGAAGCTTATAGTCGGGCTTGGACAGAAATCGACTATGATGCGATTGCGCATAATGTAGAAGAAGTAAGAAAGCTCGTAAAGAAAACAAAAATTATGGGTATCGTCAAAGCCAATGCGTATGGTTTGGGTGATGTCGCATGTGCTAAGGCTTTACAAAAATGTGGAGTGGATTATTTTGGCGTTTCGAGTGTGGATGAGGCTTTGAACTTAAGAAATGCAGGGATTCAAGATAATATCCTAATATTAGGGTATACACCTAGTATGCATTTTCACTATCTTCATGAACAAAATATTGTTCAATCTTTGATTTCTATTGAATATGCAAGAGAATTAAATGCGTATGCCAAGGAAAACAATGTAAAGATTCGTTGTCATTGTAAAGTAGATACAGGTATGTGCAGAACGGGAATTGTTTATCAAGAACAAGATAAACATATAGAAGATATTTATGAAGAGTATCATATGGAAAATCTATGTGTAGAAGGCATCTTCTCGCATTTCCCTGTGAGTGATTGTTTGGATGAGAATTGTAGATCATTTACGACCAAACAAATTCAATTGTTTGATGAAGTTGTTGATTTGTTGAAATCTCAAGGTATTGATCTAGGTATTCGTCATCTTCAAAATAGTTATGGAATTTTAAACTATCCAGAGCTGGAATATGAATATTGTAGACCAGGTCTACTTTATATGGGTGTGACGAGTGATGATCAAATTCCAATCCAAACAAATCCAGACTTTATTCCAATTATGTCTATGTATGCCAATGTTAGTTTGGTGAAATGGATATATCCTGGACAAAGTGTAAGTTATGGTCGTCATTTTGTGGCTGAAAAACCAACAAAAGTTGCAACAATGAGTATTGGATATGCGGATGGTTTACCACGTCTTTTATCGAATCAGGGATTTGAAGTGTTAGTACATGGCCAAAGATGTAAATTGATTGGAAATTTATGTATGGATCAATGTATGATTGATGTTACAGATGTAGATGATGTAAAAGAGGGCGATGTAGTGTGTATCGTAGGTCATCAAGGAAATGAAGTCGTTACTGTAGATCAAATTAGTCGTACGGCTAAGACTATCAACAATGAGACACTAACTTCGATTTCTTCGCGTGTACCTAGATTAAAGGTGCGCTCATGAAAAGACAGTATGCATCGATAGATATTGCACGTTATGTTTCGGCTTTATTAGTTGTATGTATTCATACATTTCCTTTTTTAGAAATTTCTGAAACATTTAATACGTACTTTATTCATACTGTATGTCGTTTGGCAGTTCCATTCTTTTTTACGACAAGTGGATTCTTCTTTTTTAGAAACTATGATTCAGAAAATGAAGATTTAAATGAGACTCGTTTAAAGAAGGCATTGATTCGTTTATTTCGAATTTATTTGATTTGGACAATTATTTATTTGCCATATACGATTTTTGATTATACGCACACGGGTTTTCATATTAAGTATTTATTTACATATGTAAGAGATTTTTTCTTGAATGGAAGTTATTATCACTTGTGGTTTTTACCAGCCTTAATGTTAGCGGACGTAATTGTCTATTGTTTGTATAAGAAAAAAGGCTTGAATTTCACATTGTTGATTACGTTTATATTATATTTTGTAGGTTACTTGATTAATGTATATACACCAATTTGGGAAAGTATTCCAGGTATATCCTTCTTCTTTGGTTTCTTTACAAAAACATTGTCAACCGCAAGAAATGGAATTTTCTTTGGTCCTATGTTCATTGCGATTGGGTTATTACTTTCAAGAACGCGTCGCTTGCCTAAAAAGGTTAGCTTGATTGGTTTCTTGATTAGTTTTGTATTATTCTTTGCGGAAGTATCTATATATCGTTATTTCGGTATTTTAAGAGATTTAACAAGTATGTATATTTGTTTGGTTCCCGCTATTTATTTCTTAGTGAATTATTTATTAAAAATCAATATTCCATACCGTAAAATGTTTACGATTTTACGTCATGATTCATTGATGATTTATACTTCACATATTTTGTTTGCCAAAATCTTCTTGGCATTGATGCCACATGCACATTTAGTTGTTTATTTCTTAACTTTGGCATGTGCACAATGTTTGGCAGGTTTTGTGACGCGTTATCAGGATCAATATCCGATCTTAAAAAAATTACTGTAAGCTTATGATTCGATTATTTCAGGTGAAATGTGCCAATGAAAATGAAATTGAGGCACAAATCTTAAAAAAACTGCGAATCCGTAAAGAAGACCTTTTGCAGTGGCACGTACATAGAAAAAGTGTGGACGCACGTCACCAGAAGGTCTTATTTTCGTATGTCGTAGATTGTAAAGTTAAAAATGAAAAGAAGCTTTTAAAGCTAAAAGATGTTTCTCTAACACCAGATGAAACGTATCATCCAGTAATGAGTGGAAAACATGCATTATTGGCTAGACCCGTTGTTGTTGGGTTTGGTCCTGCAGGTATGTTTGCAGCTCTGATTCTTGCACAATCTGGCTATAAACCGATTGTTTTAGAAAGAGGATCAAAAGTAGATGTTCGTAAACAAAAAGTAGAAACTTTTTGGGAAAATGGACAATTGGATGAAGAATGCAATGTTCAATTTGGAGAAGGTGGCGCGGGTGCTTTTAGTGATGGAAAGTTAACGACAAGATCGAAAGATTCATTATGTCGTAAAGTATTAGAGGAACTTGTTTCTTTTGGGGCAAAGTCTGATATTTTAATTGATCAGCATCCTCATATTGGTACAGATGCCTTCTTGGCGATTATTCGAAATTGTCGTGAAGAAATTGAACGTTTGGGAGGAACTTTCTATTTTGATACAAAGTTAGAAGATATTAAAGTGGAAAATGGTACTTTGAAACAAATCTATTTCAATCAACAATGGATAGGTTGTAATGCTTTAATTCTTGCGACTGGACATAGTGCAAGCGATACCATTTTAATGCTTCATCAACATGGTATTCATGTCGAAAATAAACCGTTTGCGGTTGGTGTTCGTATTGAACATAAACAAAATTATATCAATGAGGCTATGCTTCATGAATATAGTCAAGATGAAAGATTGATTCCAGCTCGTTATCAATTGACGTATACGGCATCCAATTCAAAAGGTGTATATACATTCTGTATGTGTCCAGGTGGCTACGTTATTCCAAGTTCATGTCAAAAAGATAAATTGGTTGTGAACGGAATGTCTTATGCGAGTCGTAGTGGAGAAAATGCCAATAGTGCATTGCTTGTGCAAATCAATGATTCAGATTATGGTAATGAATTGTTTGCCGGGTTAAAATATCAGGAAGACTTGGAAAAGAAAGCTTTTAAAATGGGACACGATTATAAGGCATGCGTACAACTTGCGAAGGATTATTTAGAAAATAAAATATCAAATCAATTTGAATCCGTATTACCAACCTATTCGATTGGTACAACGTTTTGTGATTTGAACGATTTATTCTCTAAAGAAGTCAATCTAGCCTTGCATGAGGCGTTAGAGCATTTTGAAAAGAAAGTGCCTGGCTTTGTTTCTGGTGGAGCCATATTAAGTGGTGTAGAATCAAGAAGTAGCAGCAGCGTGCGTTTAGTTCGTGATAAAGAATCTTATGTTTCGAATATTCAAGGTATCTATCCAAGCGGTGAAGGTAGTGGCTATGCAGGTGGCATTATGACAAGTGCTATTGATGGTATTCGTAGTGCCGAGCATTTGATTGAATACTTTGCCAAAGGGGAGTTTTAAATGAATATATTTGCTCCGAATTATTATGTTCAAAGTTTTAAAACTTTGAACATTCAAAAACTTCATGAAATGGGAATTCAATTACTTTTGTGTGATATTGACAATACGCTTGTGGCGTATGATGAAGAATGTCCAAATCAGGATGTGATTGATTTTATAAATAAATTAAAAATGAATGGAATTGAGGTTGCACTATGTTCAAATTCACCAAGTTCTAGAGGTAAGAATTTTGGTAAGCATCTTCCAGTTTCAAATATATATCCATTTTCGTGTAAACCATTTCCATTTTGTTTTAAAAAGGCAATGAGAGACCATGGCCTAAAGGCAAATCAGATTGCGATATTAGGTGATCAAATGTATACGGATATATTGGGTGGAAATATTTGGGGGCTTTATACAATTTTAACGGCTCCTATTGCGATAAAGGATCGAAATATCACAAAAGTATTTCGTTTCTTTGAAGAATTAATATATGGTTATTTAGAAAAGAAAAAATTATTGAAGCGAGGTGACTTTGATGACTAAATATTGTAAGGGTTGTGGTGTTTTACTACAAAACGAAGATGAAAATGCATTAGGCTATGTTCCTACTTTAGATGCTTCTTATTGTCAAAGATGTTATCGCATTCGTCATTATGGCGATGTGACAATCAATATGCAGCAGGGAATTGAATCCAACGCAACATTAGAAAAAATCAATAAGATTGATGGTGTGGTTTTCTGGGTTGTGGATTTATTTGCGTTTGAGGCTAACTTAATTTCGCGTTTGAATCAAAAACTTCCAGGTAAAGATATTGTGATGGTATTAACGAAGCGTGATGTCTTGCCTACAACTTTAACAGATGAAAAAATCATTAACTTTGTAAAGCATCGTCTTCACGAAGAAAATATTGTTGTAAAGGATATTGTGATTTGTGGCTATCTATTAAAGGAAAATAATAAATCTAGAGAATATTCATCACGTATTGTGAATGCGATTTTGAAATATCGTAAGAATCGAAATGTGATTTTTATGGGTGTTGCCAATGCAGGAAAATCCACTGTATTGAATCATTTATTGGCATCGAAAGATTTAACGACTTCTCAAAATCCAGGGACTACATTAGATTTAGTTCCAATTCCTTTTGAGGATTATACAATTTATGATACGCCCGGTATTGAGAATACGCATTCTTTATTAACGCATTTACAGCCTAAAGATTTAAAGACGGTCATTCCAACAAAACCAATTCGACCATTTGTTTCGCAAATTTTTGAGGATCAGTCCTTTGCGGCTGCAGGACTAGCAAGACTTGATGTGGTAGTGAGTGGTAAGGCAACAGTAGTTGGATATTTCTCTCGTTCTTTATCGATTCATAGAGGAAAATTAAGTAATGCGGATGCGTTGTGGCAAAAACATTTAAATGGTATGTTAGTGCCATGCGTAGATACATCCTTATTAACGATGCATACGTTCCATGCTCCTAAACTTGAGGGAGAAAAGATGGATGTTTGTATTCATGGTATTGGATGGTTCTGTATTAGTGGACAAGTAAAAGATGTATATGTAAAAGTACATAAAGGTATTCAGGTAACGTTTAGAAAGGCGATGATTTAATGTTAACGAGTCAAAATAAAAAATATTTAAGAAAATTAGGAATGGAGTATAGATCGTTATTCCAAATTGGAAAAGATGGTTTAAGTGATAATTTAATGGATACTTTATCCGATTCATTGGAGGCACATGAATTAGTAAAATGTAATTTATTAAAGACATGTCCAGTCGATGTTCGTGAGGCAGCTATTGAGTGTGCAAGTGCAACAGGTAGTGAAGTGGTTCATATTGTAGGACATACTTTCTTGTTGTATAGAAGAAGTAAAGAAAATAAATTGGGGCTTAAAAAATGAGAATTGCCATTGTAGGAGGTTCTTTTGATCCTATACATGATGGGCATATTCAAATGGCCAATCAGTCTTTGCAGGGATTAGGTGTAGATGAAGTATGGTTTATGCCAACGTCTAGTACGCCTTTAAAAGATCATGATCTGACATTGGATCAAGAGCGTTTAGCTATGATTGATTTGGTGGTTAAGAAAAACCCGAAATTTAAAGTTTGTACACTAGAACTTGAAAGAGCAGGTAAAAGTTACACGTATGATACGCTAAAGAAATTGATTGAAACATATCCGGAACATGAATTTTATTGGATCATAGGAAATGATCAATTGATGCAGTTTGACAAGTGGCACAATCCGAATGAACTTGTGAAGATGGCTCATTTTGTATGTTTTGATAGGGATGGAAAGCTTTCTGATTCAAAGTATGATATTGCGTGTATGACAATGCCGGCAGTTCCTGTTTCTAGTTCAGAGATTCGAATGGGAAATAAGTTGAATTATTTGCCTGAAGAAGTGTTGCGTTATATCTATCGAAATCGATTGTATGTGAATGATTTTGTGGCTTCTAGATTGACAAAAAAAAGATATAAACATTCTTTATCGGTTGCTCGACTTTGTGAAGAGTTTGCGTTGAACAATGGGTATGATATGCATATTGCATATTATATTGGTTTGTTTCATGATATAGCTAAATATATGCCAAAGGATGAAATGTTAAAATGGATGCAGAGTGTGTGTCCTGAAAACATGGAATATCCTGTAGCTGTATGGCATGGTTTTGTCGGGGCTGCTGTCACGAAAGATATCTTTTTAATTGAAAATCCAATTATTTATAATGCGATTTATCATCATGTATTAGGAACGAGTCAAGATCCATATGCGATGATGGTATTTTGTGCAGATAAATTAGATCCTTTGCGTGGATATGATTCTACTAAATTGATTGAGATTTGTAACAAAGATATTAAAGAAGGATTTGATTTGGTGGTTCAACAAAATCGTGAGTTTTTAAAGAGAGGATAAACATGGAAATTTTAGATATTGTAGTTCATGCGATCTGTGAAAAGAAAGCACAAGATGTACGTGTATATGATGTAACGAGTTTGACTCCATTTATGGATTCAATGATTGTTTGTTCGACTACAAATATTCGTCAGAATAATGCGATTGCACAAAACATTAAGGATCGTTTAAGAGAAGCTGGATATTTGGGGGATATGCATATTGAGGGTGACTCTGGTTCAAAATGGCTTTTAATTGATTTAAAAGAAGTTGTAGTCCATTTATTTGTGAATGAAGAAAGGCAGGTTTATAATCTGGATCGTTTATATTCGGATGTTCCAGTAAAAACGTATGATTTATAATACATTGGCACATTATTATGATGCTTTAGTAAAAGATGAAGAGGCATCTAGAGAATGGGTATCTTGGATTGAGAGTGAACTTGCACCTTGTGATTGTTTAGAACTTGCGTGTGGTAGTGGTGAGATTACTGAGATGCTCGTAAAAAAAGGCTATACGATGACAGCACTTGATTTGAGTGAAGAAATGGTGAAGCAGGCTAAGAGTAAAAACTTAGAGGGTTCCATTCAATTCTTATGTCAAGATATGCGTAATTTAAGTAATTTAGGATCTTATTCTGGTATTTTCTGTTTGTGTGATAGTTTTAACTATATTTTAGAGAAAGAAGAAATTGATGCGTTCTTTCATGAAGTGAGTCAACATTTAAAACCAAGTGGACTTTTCTTCTTCGATACACATTCGTTAGATCGTTTAGATGAATTTGATACGGAATATAATGAGACAGGTGCTTTTGAAGATGGTTGTCAATATCAATGGTCAATTATGGCAGAAGATGATTATGTATATCAGGATTTTGCGTTTTATATGAAAGACAAAGTGGTTCAGGAGCATCATATTCAAAGAGTATATGATCCAATATGGTTGAGTGATACTTTGTCGAAATATTTTGATGTTTTAAAAGTCACAACTGATTTTGATATTGAGGGGATTGCGCCTGGTGAAAAGTATTTTTATGTATGTAGAAAGAAGGTACAAGAATGATTGGGATTGTAGCGGCAATGGATGCTGAGATTCATGAATTTGAAAAGCGTATGGACTTAGTAGATCATACGAAGACAATTGCGGGATGCACATTAACATATGGAAAATGGCAAGGTAAAGATGTAGTCTTATGTAAGAGTGGTGTAGGTAAGGCATATGCAGCTATGTCTTGTACAATTTTGTGTATGCAAGGAAATATCGACAGCATTATTAATGTGGGTACAGCTGGTGGATTAACGCAGGATGAGCAAGTGTTGGATATTGTGATTAGTGATAAGGTTGTACAAGCCGATTATGATACAAGTCCATTAGATGGTCCTTCTGGTGTTGGATTGGTGTATAATAGTCATGAAAAATTGAGCCAAAGTTGTATTGAAGCGGCAAACGCTATGCAGATTCGCTATCATGTAGGTACAATTGCTTCTCAAGACTTATTTATGTCTAGAGATGAAGATTTTGAAAAATTAATGAATAATTTTCCAGACTCAATTTGTTCAGAAATGGAGGCAGGAGCGATTGGTGCTGTTGCCACACAGTTTAATATTCCATTTGTAATTGTGCGTTCACTTAGTGATGTTGTGCATCATAATGAAAATCCAATGGAATTTTCAACCTATGTTTCTAAAGCAAGTGCACAATCGGCTAAATTGATTGAAAATTGGTTGATGCGTATATAGTAAAAAGGAGGGGTAAGAATGGGACTAAAGCATAAGCGTAAAAGACAGCATGGAACAACAACGACAATGGCATTGGTCATCATTCTTGTTCTTGTATTACTTTTGATTTGGTCTGAGTTTATTAGTGGACCGAATCGCGTTAAGGAACAGATTTATACGCAAAGAATTGAAAAAATAATTAAACAAAATAAGAATATCCAAGGCTTGAGTGAGCATGTCTTTGATTACATAACATATCAGGGATATGATGATACAACTTTGTATTGGTACAATGCGAAGTCTGAATTGATTACTTCAAGAGATATTGAAACTTTGAATTATAAAAAGGCAAAACGCATTGCGAAAAAGAACTATAACATCAAGTGTGATTCGATTGCACTTGGATATGGCTACAACAATCCGGTATATGAGATTCGTGGATCGAATAAATTGATTTTATTGGATTATGATAGTTTTGAACGTGTTTATGAAAGGGGGATACGATAATGGCTGATTTTGATTTTAATGCACCTTATGTAGATCGTAGAACTTGGATCATTGATCATCTACAAAATTTGGTTTTAGAACCCAAAGAAATATTGGTCGTATTGTTGATTGATTTTTTCAACCAGCAGCATATTTCAATTGATCATGAATTGATTAGTGAAAAATTAAAAATCGGTGTGGATGAAGTGGAAGATATTTTTACAGAATTATCGGATAAAGGCTATTTGACTTTAGACTATGCGAATGGATCTTTGATTTTTAATATTGAAGGTATCTTTGAACTTTCTAAAGCCAGTGATACTTCCATTGATCGTTCTTTATTAGAGCAGTTTGAAATGGAATTTGCGCGTCCACTATCTTCAACGGAAATGCAAAGGATTATTGATATGGCCAGTATGTATGATGAGCGTCGTGTGATTTGTGCGTTAAATGAAGCTGTATGTAATGAAGTTTGCGATTTAAATTATATTGAAAGAATTCTTCAGAATTGGCAACAAAAAGGTTTGTCAACTGAAGATTTAGAGAATGGCAAGCGATGAATGCGAATGAAATTTTGGATGAAATGGAGAAGATTTTTCCAGATGCCAAGTGCGAATTGTATCATGAATCCCCATTTCAATTGATTGTTGCGGTCGTACTTAGTGCACAAACAACCGATGCGATGGTTAATAAGGTAACGCCTGCATTATTTAAAGCGTATCCTACGGCAGAAAAGATGGCAAAAGCCAATGTTTCTGAATTAGAGCCATACATAAAAAGAATTGGTTTGTATCGCAATAAGGCTCGTTCGATTTCGAATTTAAGTAAAGATCTAGTTGAAAGATATCATGGCCAAGTACCTTACACATATAAGGATTTAATGTCTTTAGCAGGTGTTGGAAGAAAGACAGCGAATGTCGTTCGTAGTGTAGCTTTTGATATTCCTAGCTTTGCGGTAGATACCCATGTCAATCGTGTCAGTAAGCGTTTGGGTTTAGCTAAATATAATGATTCGGTTGAAAAGGTTGAGGAAAAACTAAAACGAAAAATCGATCGTTCAAGATGGAATCAAGGTCATCATGACTTTATATTTTTTGGGCGTTATCTTTGTCATTCAAGAAATCCAGAATGTGAAAGATGTCCTTTTAAAAGCTTTTGTAAGAAAGATAAATATGAGAAATAATAGCACTACACTTGTAGTGTTTTCTTTTTGTATAGTGATAAAAGATAAAATAATAAAGTTGACAAATAGTTGGTAGAGCAACCACAATAAAATTAATATAATGATGGTGAAAAGGAGGAAATATGTATTATGAAGGCAAATATATTAATATTAATGGTTGGCTTGTTGATGAATTACGTAGTTGGTGTTGCATTTATATACTTATTTGTGTTGATTGTTAGGGCATTAAAGAAATATATTAAATCTGAACCTGTTAGAAAAGAGAAAGCAGAGAGTGCAAAGTCACTTGGAGAAGTGATTAAAAGATATCGTACGCAACGTAAAATGACGAAGAATTTGTGGCAGAGTCTTTAGGTGTTTCAAGACAGGCTGAATCAAAATGGGAAAGTGGTACATCGGATCCAAGTACAACGAATTGAATGGCTTTAGCTAAGCAATTTGGAGTCACTGCTGAAGAAATTTTAAAGGAAGTTAAATAAATTTATTGTATAGTCGATGATGAATAGAAATATTACAACAATCGTTTAACGAAGAGTAAAGGAAGTATGAATATGAAGATTATTAAAGTTGTAGATGATGAAGAAAAAAAGAAAATCACAAGAGCTATATTAGAAGCATTGCCTGAATGGTTTGGGATTATAGAAGCACGCGAAAAATATATTCTTGATAGTGTAGGAAAAGCTTTCTTTTGTGCCATAGAAAAGGATAAGGTTGTTGGATTTTTGTATCTTAAACAAACAGGTAAAGCTACAGTTGAACTAGCTGTAATGGGTGTATTAAAAGAATATCATCGTAAAGGAATTGGAAGAGCACTATTTGAATACGCAAAGGAAAGTATACAGGAAAGTGGATATTCGTTTATCCAGGTAAAAACAGTGAAGATGGGAATGTATGAAGATTATGATTGTACAAATAGATTTTATATTTCATTAGGGTTTAAAGAATTTGAAGTCCTGAATTCGTTGTGGGATGAAAACAATCCTTGTCAAATTTACGTAATGGGGATATGAGGTGACAAAATGGCATCAACTAAAGAATATTTAGATTTTATAATGGGGCAATTATCAAATTTAGAAGAAATTACGTATCGAGCTATGATGAAAGAATATATCCTCTATTATCGAGGGAAAATTGTTGGTGGTATATACGATGATCGATTACTTGTTAAGCCTGTAGAATCCGCAATTCATTATATGTCAAAAGTTCAATATGAATTACCATATGATGGAGCCAAAGAAATGTTGTTGGTAGAAGAAGTGGATAACCGGAAATTTTTGGAAGGTTTGTTTCAAGTGATGTATGATGAACTTCCAAATCCAAAAAGGAAGAAATAAATTATGGATGAGTTACTATTTTCTAGGAAATATTATGTTAGAAAGCTACAAAAGAATGATATTGATCAAATATATAATCTTTGTAGTAAAAATCACTTATATTATCAATATTGCTCTCCTTATGTGACAAGAAAGAGTATTGAATCGGATATGATGGCTCTTCCAGACAATGTTGATTTTAAGGATAAGTATTATGTTGGATATTTTAAGAATGAGAAGTTAATTGCAGTCTTAGATTTAATTGATGGATATTGTATTCATTGGATTCTTAATGATAGATATTAGTGTACAAAAGAATGGGGTTGTAAGTGCAATAGTCAATGAACTTATTAAATATTTAACAACACTTAAATATAAGGAAGTTCGCTTAGGTTGGATAAATGGAAATCTTCAAGCTGAACACTTTTGGATTAAGAATGCCTTTTGTCCTATAAAAGAAGGTCGTGTAGTACTTGCGAATCGACTATTAAATAAATTCTTTACTGATTGATAGATATTTATCAGCATAGATACTTTCTTTTTCCCAGATGATGTCAAAGTCGTGTTGTAACTTAAAATCATCTAAAGTAATTTCTTTGAGTTCTTTTGATTTTAATTCTTTTCCTACAGCTATCTTATATAGAAAAGAGATTCCACAATCTTTTTTCAATAGATTCATGATGGTATGCATATTTTCTACTTGCGTATAATGTATAAAATTTGAAATGTGTAAACCATGCGCAATTAAGCTTTGTTCAAGAATGTTTCTTGTTCCAGAACCTTCTTCACGCACTAAAAGATGTTCAGATATTAGATCATGAATGGTATGGGGCTCTTTATTAAATTGATGGGATGTAGCACAGACAGCAATATAGTCTTCTGTGCTATACTTTTTATGAGAATAGTTTTCTTTTGGATAATTTCCTTCGACAATAGCCATACTGATTTGTCCATGGTCAAGTAATTCGAGCAGTTTAGATGTGTTGCCATAGTGAAGGTGGATGTTGATTTCTGGATGATTTTGAATAAAGTTTGCCAATTTATCTACAATCGCATATTCACCGATGGTCATAGTTACTCCAATGGAGAGAGTTTCAATGTTGGATGTAATATTGTTGAGTTCATTCATTAAAGCTTGTTCATTATTCTTCATTGTTAATAAATGTTTATATAGTATTTGACCAGATGGAGTTAGACTTAATTCTTTATTCTTATAATTGAATAGGATTGTATTGTATTGTTTTTCTAAAAAATGAATATGTTGCGATACAGCAGGCTGTGTGATATTTAATTGTTTAGCAGCTGTTGTAAAATTTAATGTTTTGCATACAGTAAGAAATGTTTCAGTTCGATAATCTAGCATATGTACCTCTAATGATAAGAAAATATTATTATTCGATAGAATTATATAATTTTACCTTATTGTTGTATAGTGATAAAATTCTCTTCATGGAGGGATTATTGAATGAATTTTATAAATAAATATGGAAAAGGCATTTTGATTTGTCTTTTGATTGCCATTCCATCATGGATCATCGGAAAAATGTTTCCGGTCATTGGTGGAGCTGTCATCGCAATTCTTGCAGGTATGATCATTGCGATGTTTTGGAGTGATAAACAAAATGCAGAAGCTGGTATTAAATGGACTTCTAAAGTGATTTTACAAACAGCGGTTGTATTGCTTGGTTTCGGAATGAATTTAGGTGTTATTTTTGAGACAGGGAAACAGTCTTTACCTATCATTGTTTGTACGATTACTATTTCACTTGTACTTGCGTGGATTATGAAGAAGGTTTTAAAAGTACCTACAAATACATCAATACTTGTCGGTGTTGGATCATCTATTTGTGGTGGTTCTGCCATTGCGGCAACAGCCCCTGTGATTGATGCGGATGATGATGAGATTGCCCAATCCATTGCGGTTATTTTCTTTTTTAATGTATTGGCAGCTATTTTCTTTCCTATCTTAGGGAAGGCTTTGGGTTTTGATACCATGCATGGCGATGCGTTTGGTATTTTTGCAGGAACGGCCATTAATGATACATCAAGTGTAACAGCTGCTGCGTCGACTTGGGATAGTATGTTTAATCTTGGTAGTGCCACATTAAATAAGGCAGTAACTGTAAAGTTGACAAGAACTTTAGCGATTATTCCAATTACACTAGGACTATCTTTTATTCGTGCAAAAAAAGAAAGACAAGCATCAAACTTTAGTTTGAAACGTGCCTTTCCAATGTTTATACTTTATTTTATTTTGGCGGCTATTTTTACAACGATTTGTGTAAATGTTGGAGTAGACTCTAATGTATTTGCACCACTTAAAGAATTATCTAAGTTTTTGATCATTGTGGCTATGGCGGCCATTGGACTTAACAGCAATGTAATCCAGTTGATCAAAACGGGTGGTAAGCCGATTGCGGTTGGTGCAATCTGTTGGTGTGGTATCACAATTGTAAGTCTTATCATGCAGTATATAATGCATATTTGGTAAAAATTCATAACTTGAGAAAAATTGTATGTAATGATACAATAAGGCTCGTTTGCGAAAGGGGTTATGACAATATGCAAAATGAAGTAGAAAAAATGGATATGAACGCAATGGTACACCTTATTTTAAAGGCAGTTGCACTTGCGATGGGAATTGGAGTTGCCGTTCTTTCTGTACTGAATCAAATTGATATCCGTTCCGAATTCGGAATGTTAGGAATAGGACTTGCTTGCCTGGCAATGGATTCAATTATAAAGAAAGAGTATCAATAAATTTTCGTGTGGCAATATTGGTTGCACGACTTGCATCCTGGACAAGAAGAATATCTCGTTCAGGATTTTTTATATTTGTTTGAATTTCAAAAATATCAGAATCCTTAGAAATTAATTCTTTAGGATAGAATCCAATGCCAAGGTTGTGTTTGACTAATGGAAGTATTTGATCGGCAGTAGCCACTTCTAAATCGGTATGAAAAGGGATTTTGTGATTTAAAAATAAGTTTGAATAATAGATATATGTACTTGTATTTTTGCCTAAGGTGATAAATGGATAATACGAGATTTGTTGAATGTCTAGAATCTGGTTGTTTAAGCTTTCATATTCTTTTCCACCAATCAAGACTTCTTCAAAGGAATAGAGTGAAGTTGCACGTAATGGCTTTTTAATATTGATTGGACTTGTGACAATCGCAATATCGACAATACCTTTTTCTAAGGCATCAACAGCTTGAATAGAGGAGTGGTTGGATAATTTGATTTTGACTTGTGGATAGGCTTTGTGGAATTGTTCAAGTTTGGACAATAAAAAGATATTTAGAGCCGTTTCACTTACACCAATTGATATATGTCCATGTTCTAAGGTTTTATTTGAAAGGATTTCACTTTCTCCTTGGTAAAGTTGTTCAATGGCTATCGCAACATGTTCATAGAGTTGTTCACCTTCGGGTGTTAGGGTAATACCGGAATGAGAGCGTACTAAAAGCTTACATCCAAATTCACTTTCTATGTTGTTCATGGTTCTAGAGATGTTGGGTTGGTTGTTATGTAGGATTTGAGCGGCTTTTGAAAAGCTTTTATATTTAGCCACATAGTAAAAGATGCGGTAATAGTCTAGTGTCATGTTATAACCTCCATATAATTTTTGTATAATATATATTTAAAATATACATTTCACATATTTTCTTGGAGTTAGTATAATATTTTTAGTCTGAATAGGCAAGCCATCAAAACAGATACAAAAAGTGTGTTAAAGGAAGACCTCTTGTATCTGTTTGCCGAAAGGATTAGAAAAGAAGTGAGAATCATGCCAACAATTTTTCCTAGGGAAGAAAAGGCAGAGGCTTTGTTTGATAAAATTGTCAAGGATCCTAGAGCCTGTAAACGATTAATGGATGCCTTTTATGAAGGTGTTGCCTGTGATGAGGATTCAAGCGTAGAAGAAGAAAGGGTACTTGTGGATAAACAAGTATTTACCAATGCACTATTTACTGCATATAAAAATAAAGATCTGTCGGCATTTTTAATGGCTGTATGCGGTAACAGTATGTTTGATTTATTAAGAAATGCATTTTTGATTCCATTGCGATTTAATGATAAGGGAAAAGAGAATCCGATTCTTTTAAGTGATGAGGATGGAAATATTATAGAAAGTGATATTCATATTTCTGAATCAAAGAGGCATATGTTTACAAAGCTTGTAGAAAAAAATCGATACTTAGCGTATGGCTTTTTAGAACAGCATAGTTTTAAAGAGGACATGTCCATTCAAACTATTCAAAATGAATCGCATTTAGGTATCTTGGTTGTCCAAGAAATGCCTGAAGAGCTTCATGAAAAGTTAAGTGATGCACAAATTTATTCTGGCTTATGGGATTCTATGATGAAGCTTGAAGATTTGTTGTATAATGCATTCTTCTATTGTGGTGATTTTAAAGGAAAGTATTGTGTTGGTGTATTCTTGCCATTTACACATTTCGAACATAATTTAGAAAAGAATATTGAAGTTTCAAATAGTATTTTATATGAATGTATACAAAAAATGCTGAACGATTAAGTTCAGCGTTTTTATGTACAATATCGAAATGAGGGATCGGTTAAGATACGGGCAAATATAAGTCCCATTGGAAGAGCTAAAACAATCAATAAAGATTGAATGAGCCAGTTAGCTCCAATATACATGGTGGATGTGAGTTCGAGATTATAGATAGCTCGATACATATATAGGCCTGGGACCATAATCACAATGGATGGTACGGTTATCGCAATTCTAGGATATCCTGTATTTCCTTTGATCATGGAGGCAAGTAGTCCGGCTGCTAATGCGCCAATAAAGGCTGCGGCTGCAGCAGGTAAAGATAAATCGACAAGTGTTAGTCGTAATGTGTTTGCGATGGCTCCAATGCATCCGGCACTGGCGGCTATTTTTTTTGAACTATTAAACATAATGGAGAATCCAAAGACACCTCCAAAACTGGTTAATAGTCTTAAAAGTAACTTAGTTGATGTTGGAATGTGTAATTTTACAAAATCAACGGGTTGAAGATGTAAAACTAAAGCACAGATCCATGCAGTAAGTGTGGCAGCTAAAATAATAATAATGGCATAGGCTAGTCTTTCTAGACCGGATCGTAAATCTAATTTAGCTAAGTCAATACCGCTTGTGATGAAGGGAAAGCCTGGAATAATGAAAAGCATAGAGCAGATGTATCCAGCTTCGTGTTGTGTGGATATGCCAAAATAGGTTTCTAAAAAATTAAATAATAAGGCATATACAAGACAGGCCAAAGAAACACTGGCAGCGACATTTAAAAATAGGGTGTAATTATGTTTGATGAGTTTCATTCGAAGTGCATTGCCAAGTCCTGCCCCCACAAAGGCACAAAGCATTTCAATGGGGCCTCCACCAAGTAGAAAGGTAAAACAGCTACAGGCAAGGGCTGCAGCTAATCCTAGAATAATGGGGGAGTAACTAGAGTGAATGCTTTCGATTTGGTCTAATTGATTGTGAATTTCATTGCATGTGCATGTTTTACATTCATCTTTAAAGTGATAGACAAAGTCTTCCATACGAGCAAGTTTAGATGTGTTAACACTTGTATTATGCAAAGACAAGGATTGTGCGTGAGACTCAATTCCATCAATGCATGTGTAGGAAATATTTGTAAGTCCAATGTCGGCAATACATGTAATATTTAATTCACTAGCAATGGTGTTCATTGAACTTCTTACTCGCCAGGCACCTGTACCACAGGCTAAAAGCATCAATCCAATTCTTCCTATAATGGAGGATTTTTCTGTAAGACTTGCATTTTCAATCTTAACTTTTGAATCTTTGTTCGTATATTCGTGCCACGGAATTTCCATATGGTTGTTCATAAGATCATCTCCTATATCATTTATATATAATACGCATAGTATAAATATATATTCGATATTTAATTCCATGAATAGTATAGTCAACTAAAAAAAGAAGTCAAATTAATCGACTTCTTTATGAATCCATGTCATTAATACTTTAACAATATATGCTTTTTGTTTGGGGCCTAGTGGCTGATTGGATTTGATCTTATGCCATTTATATAAACATTGTCTGCAACAACAGCCAGTAGCATGTTGAGCAATGAATACAGGGTGTCCTTTGAAAGGTGTTTGTTTCCCATCGTTGGGGATATAGGCTGGAGCTAATCTTTTTTCGACAAAATCTATGGCATGTTTTTCGATGGTGTCTATTCCTTTGGCTTGTATATACTCCTTATCTTTTTGTTTCAGATGAAAGCTGCTTCTAAATTTGGAGTGGAATAAGCGATTAAAAAGTTGTTCAAACCATTCGGATTCTGTCATAGTTTCTCCTTACATATATAATAAAAAAAACCAGCTAAGCTGGTTTTATAATCAAGTGGCGCCTGAAACAAGACTCGAACTTGTGACCTGCCGGTTAACAGCCGGATGCTCTACCGACTGAGCTATTCAGGCATTTGTTTTTCACTTGACTGCCTAAATATAATACCAAAAGAATTAGAGTTATGCAAGCACTTTTTTTGATTTTTTAGACAAATTTCAATTCAGAAATAAAAAAACCAGCTAAGCTGGTTTTATAATCAAGTGGCGCCTGAAACAAGACTCGAACTTGTGACCTGCCGGTTAACAGCCGGATGCTCTACCGACTGAGCTATTCAGGCATTTGCTTTTCACTTGACTGCTTGTATATAATACCAAAAGATGTTGTGTTATGCAAGTACTTTTTATAAAATTATGATATATTATTTTTTAAATGGAGGGATGTACTATGTTAGACGCGATTGTAATGGATATGGATGGTACCTTATTGGATCCAAATAATAAAATTTTACCGGAAACGAAGGCAGCATTGATTGCTTGTCAAAAGCAGGGAACAAAGCTTGTGCTTGCGAGTGGTAGAAGTTATACAAGATTACTTTCATATGCTAAAGAATTAGAGATGGATGTATATGGTGGCTATTTGTTAGAGGTAGACGGTATTGCATATTATGATGTTCAAAAGGATGAGCGTCATGTTTTAAAACAGATGTATAAGGAAGATGTTGAACCTGTTTTTGCGTATTTGATGCATAAAAATTGTGAGACAATGGCTGTATTTAATGATGGATTATTTGATTATATTCCAGATCATATAATGGAAAAGAAAAAAATATTAAGAAATTCAAAAGAATATCCAGAGGATTTTCCTTGGACGGGTGGTCCTTGGTCTTGGCTTGCAGATATGCGTGATGGATATCCTAAGATTACGTATATTAAGGATCTTAGTGAAATTCAATATCCTGTAAATAAGATTCAGACAATTGAGGATGAAGAGGTAACTACACAGTTGGCTTTGGATATTAAAAATGAATTTAAAGATCAATATGAAGTGTTCCGTACTTGTCCTAGAGAATTAGAGATTTTGCCTAAGGGATATAGTAAGGGAGCTACTTTAGTTCGCATGATGGATATGTTTGGTTGGGATAAGGATAAAGTCTTCACATTTGGTGATGGTGAAAATGATGTGAGTATGTTTGGTGTTGTAACTCATAGTTTTGCGATGGGCCAGGCTATGGATTATGTAAAAGAAAAAGCAGCTCATGTGACCAAGTCCAATGTAGAACAGGGTATTGTAGCTGCTTTAAAGGATTTTAATATTTTGTGATATAGCTAACGACAAGCTTCATTGTGTTTTCTACACCATCATAGTGTGTTCTTTCCATTCCGTGGCTAGCATGAACACCAGGGCCAATCAAGGCTCCTTTGATGTCGTTACCACCGCGTAATGCGGCACTGACATCTGAACCATATTGTGGGTAGATATCAACGGCATAATTAAGCTTGTTTTCTTTTGATAGTTCAACTAGACGAGTAATCATTTCGTAGTCGTATGGTCCGCTTGAATCTTTTGCACAGATTGAAACGTCTTGTTCCGTACAAGCAAGATCTGTACCGATGCATCCCATATCTACGGCTAATAATTCTTCGACTTCTTCTGGAAGACAACTTGCTCCATGACCAACTTCTTCATATGTACTGAACATAATGACTAAGTCTCTTTGAGGTGTGACGTTGTTGTCTTTTAAGTATTTTAGTACGCCCATTAAAGCTGTAGCTGAAATCTTATCGTCTAAGAATCTAGATTTAATGAATCCACTTTCTGTGATTTGTGTTTTTGTGTCAATACAAATAAAGTCTCCGTTGCAGATACCTAATTTTTCAACATCTGCTTTTGAGTGTACAACTTCGTCGATACGAACTTCCATTGTATCTTCTTTTCTTTCTAATGTTGAAGCATCTGGATATACGTGTACGCTTGGTGAACAAGAAAGAATTGTTCCTGTATATACCTTTCCATCACGAGTATAGATCTTACAATATTCTCCGTCTAATGTTGGTAAGCATGGGCCTCCGACTTTAGTAATGGCAAGTTTTCCATTGTCTTTGATGGAACGAACCATAAGTCCTAATGTATCTAGGTGAGCACTCAATCCTAATGTGTGTTCAGAATCTTTTCCGTCTACATAGATCAATAAATTTCCTTTTTGGTTACGACCTGTTGTGTAGCCTAATTTTTTAGCTTCTTCGTCCATGAAATCGATGGCTCTTTTTGTGTAGCCTGTTGGTGAATCAATATTCAAAATTTGTTTGGCGATGTCACAGACATATTCTTTATCAAATGGTTGCATATTTTAAAACTCCTCCTGTATGTATTATACGCTTTTATACAAATTCAAGACAATGTATTCATCCTTTTTTTGAAAATTGTGATATTGTACTAGAAAAGGAGGCTAATTGTATGGAATTAAATGTAAGAGAAGAAAAATTAAGGAATTTATTTAAACAGTTTCAAGTGGAACATAATGAGAATTGTGAGACAGTATTTATTGATAATAATGATGAACATTTAGAAAACTATTTAAATGAATCAAATACGGTATATTTACATATGGTGGATTATGAAGTAAGACATCTTGATTTGAGTAAAGTAAATACAATATTTGTGAATAAAGAGTATGCGAGTAAATTAGAAAATGGAATTCAGGATGAACAAAGACTTCTGGAATTATTGTTAAATAAATATCCAAATCTTAGAGTTGTATTAATTACCGATAAAAAAGGTGCTTATTATAAAGATAAAGACATGATGATTTACCAGAAAGAATTGGCTTCTAATTTTGATAAAGACTTATTCTTAGTTAAATATATGGCTTCAGAATTAAAGGGGAATTCAGAAATGACATCTTTATATCGAGGTGTAAATCAGTAAGTTGATATTTAACATCTTTCTCGTTATAATACAAATACAGAAAAGACTACTAGATATGGTGGTCACTCTGGATTAGGTAGAAGCGCTAATCCCGTTGTGAGTGGGTGGTTAGCGCTTTTTGTTTTCTTCATGAATAATAATGATCACTCGTATGAGTTGTAAAATAGCTATTAAAACAATAGTTATATCAATATTAACTTGAATTTGCATACGCTTATTCCTTCATCCCGGGGATCGAAAGTCTCAAGGATTTATCCAGAGGAAACCACCTGCCATATCTAGTAGCAATTTCAATTATAAAGGTCCAATGTGAAAAAGACATTAAACCTCAAAATTTTTTTAAAATACATGTGTAAATCGGTAAGTTGATATTTAACATCTTTCTCGTTATAATACAAATACAGAAAAGACTACTAGATATGGTGGTCACTCTGGATATTGCAAGAGCGCTAAATCCTTTGTGAGAGGTGGTTAGCGCTTTTTATTTTCTTCATGAATAATAATGATGACTCGTATGAGTTGTAAAATAGCTATTAAGACAATAGTTATATCAATATTAACTTGAATTTGCATACGCCTATTCCTCCATCCCGGGGATCGAAAGTCTCAAGGATTTATCCAGAGGAAACCACCTGCCATATCTAGTAGCAATATCTATTCTAAAGGTCCAATCTGAAAAAGACATTAACTCTCAAAACTTCTTGAAAAAAATTAAAATTAACCTATGAAGATGTCGAATAATGTCTTTTGTGATGTAAAGTCAAAATATAACTTACATATATAAAATCTACTTTATATAAAGTGTATGCTGAGAGCATACATTTTTGTTTTTATATAGAAATTTATAGGAAACGGCTTACACAAGTGGTATAATGCATATAACATAATTACTTTATGGAGGGCGTTACAATGGATAATAAGTATGTATTAGGTTTAGACATAGGAATTAGTAGCTGCGGGTATGGAATTATAGATCTTGAAACAGGTAAATTTGTAGACTATGGAGTGCGTTTGTTTAAAGAAGGCACAGCAGAAGATAATGGGAAACGTAGAGACGCTAGAAGTCGTAGACGTTTGACTTCAAGACGTCATACTCGAGTTATGGACATGCAAAAATTGTTGAAGGAAAACGGTATAATGTCAAATGACTATCATCCTTTGCAGAATGTATATGAATTGCGTTGTAAAGGTTTAAGTGAAAAACTAACAAATGATGAATTAACGGCAGCTATTTTACATATAACAAAACATAGAGGTAGTGTTATTGAAACTGTAGAAGAAGATGCAAAAAAGAGTGACGACGAATTGAGTTTAAAGGCTACTTTGCAACATAATGAGCAGTTAATTAAACAAGGAAAATTTATTTGCCAAATTCAATTGGATAATTTAAATGATAAGAATCATATTCGTGGGCATGAAAATAATTTTTCTACAAAGGATTATGTAAACGAATTGAATGAGATATTACATCATCAAGAATTGGATGAACAATTTATTAATAAGATTATTGATATAGTTGCGCGTAGAAGAGCTTATTATGAGGGGCCTGGAAGTGAAAAATCACCGACACCATATGGACGATTTATAGAAGTTGATGGGCAAATTAAAGAAATAGATTTGATTGAAAAAATGCGTGGGAAATGTAGCGTATTTCCAGATGAACTAAGAGCTCCTAAAATGGCGGTAACAGCAGACTTGTTTAATTTCTTAAATGATATGAATAATTTAACAGTAGATGGTAATAAGTTATGTCCAGAGGAGAAGAAGGGAATTTTAACTATAGTTAGTCAGAAAGGGAATATTACTTTACGTCAATTGGCAAAAGAATTAAATGTGGATGAAGTTGATATTAAAGGCTATCGTATAGACAAAAATCAGAAGGCTATTTTTACTGAGTTCAAGGGATATAAGAAAATTAAATCAATTTTAGAAAAAGAAGGATATTCAATTTCATTAAATGATTATGAAATGCTAGATAGAATTATTGAAATTCTTACGAATAAAAAGGGTATACAAGAAAGAAAAGATTACTTGTATCATTTGGAGTATAGACTTTCTGATTCAGTGGTAGATACTTTAGCAAATACAACAGGAATAACAGGCTATCATTCATTATCTTTTAAAGCATTGAAATTATTAAATAAAGAATTGTTTGAATCTGAAATGAATCAAATGCAGCTGTTACATGAATTGAAGTTGTTTGACAAGAATCGTGTTTCTCATAAAGGAAAAAAGAACATTGAATCAGACCCAGAAGCTATTTTATCTCCAGTGGCAAAAAGAGCGCAGAATGAAACTTTTAAAGTTGTAAATGCATTGAGAAAGAAATATGGAGAATTCGATTCCATTGTTGTTGAGATGACTCGTGATAAGAATTCAGATGAAAAGAAAAAGAGAATTAGTAACTACCAAAAAAATCGAGAGAATGGATCTAAAGAAATGGATAAACTTTTGAATGAAAAGGGGTATGATCCAACAAAAATTAATGGAAAAACAAGAATGAAAATTAGTTTATATTTGCAACAAGGAGGCAAGAGTGCATATACTTTTGAACCTTTAGATTTAAATCGAGTCATTAAAGATTCAAAGTATACTGAAATTGATCATATTATCCCAATCTCTATATCATTAGATGATTCTCAAAATAATAAAGTTTTAGCATTACATTCAGAAAATCAAGTGAAAGGTAATTTGACTCCTTTTATGGCATATGCAGCTAATAAATTTAATGGAATGGGATGTAGTTATTCAGAATTTAAGAAAAATGTTCTTTCTAACGATAACATTCCATACAAAAAGAAGTTGAATTTATTAAATGAAGAAAATATCACTAAGGAAGAAGTGGCTAAAAAATTTATTAATCGAAATCTAGTAGATACAAGTTATGCTTGCCGTGTTGTTTTAAATACGTTATCAGACTATTTTAAAGATAATGAGATTAATACAAAAGTTCATACTATCAATGGCCGAGTTACGGATTTGTTTAGAAAGAAAATCCATTTAGAAAAAGATCGTGATGAAGATTATTTGCACCATGCAGTGGATGCACTGATTGTGGCTTCTGTAAAGAAAATGAATCTATTAAATGGATACCTTGCAAAACAAGAACATGATTTCAATGATTTATATAATGAAGAAACGGGAGAAATTATTACAATTCCTGATGATAAGGTATTCTTTGATGAAAGATATATTCAATATATTGTGAATTTGAAAACGTTATATCAAGAAAGTAATCAGTATTACAATCGTGTGATTGACAAAGAAAATATGCATTTTAATCCAATTAAAATTTCTCACAAGGTGAATACAAAACCAAATCGTCAGATTGCAGATGAAACTATCTATAGTACAAGAAACGTAGATGGAACGGATTACTTGATTGAAAGAATTCCTAATATTTACGATTCAAAAGATAAACGGCTTGTAGAAGATATTTTAAATGGAAATGACACAAAATATTTAATGTCAAAGCATGATCCACAGACATTCGATTTAATTAGAGACATTGTGAAATATCATTACGAACAGTTTAAATCGGATTCAAAAATGTATAAAGTAACTAAGAAAAAAGATAAAGAAATTATTACTTTAGTTGGGGAAAATCCATTAACTAAATATAAAGAAGAAAATGGGTCTATACGTAAATATTCTAAGAAGGGAAATGGTCCTGAAATTGTGACAATGAAATTTGAAAGTGAAGTTCTTGGTAATCATTTAGATATTTCTTCAAATTATCATACAAATAATAAAAAAGTTATTCTAAAACAAATTAAGACATATAGAACAGATTTTTATAAGTGTGCAGACGGAAAGTTTAGATTTGTAACAATATATTTCAAAGATGTATCTTTCAATAGAACAAAAGGTACATATGTAATTGATAGAAAATGGTACGATGGTGAAAAAGAAAAGAAGAGAATTAAAAGTACAGATAAATTCCTATTTTCTATGCATAGGGATGAGCTTTTAGGTGTTGTGAAAGAGCAAGGACAACCATATTTTTACGATGTGTATGATGAGGTACCGGATAAAAAAATACTTCACGACGGAGTAAATCCAGAAATTTTGTTGTTTGCATTAACTGGTAACGATAAAACAAATGTAGTTAATTTATATCCGATTTTTGCATATAAAAAAAGACAACAAAAAGTACTAACTACAGCAAAAGATATAAGAAAATATGCTACAGATGTATTGGGAAATCTATACGAAGTGAAGGATAATAAGTTGAAATTGGAATTTAAATAGAGTATACTGAAGGCGGTTATATTCTAGCAAAAATTTTTATGACCTAACAAAACAAGGGTTTATCCCGGATTCGGCTCTTCGGAGCCTTTTCTTTTACCCTTTTTATGGGCTATAGAGTTATATATATTGAAAAATGTGAGTATTTGAGACTGTATTTAGATAATTTGAAAGTGGAAATTAAAAATGACACTTTATTGATTCCGGTTTCAGATATTCAAATTCTAGTGATTGATAATTATCAGTCTAATTTGAGTGTACCTTTAATTAATAAATTAACAGATAATAATGTGTGTACCATTATTTGTGGAGTGGATCATTTACCAAAAAGTTATATATTGCCGATGAATGGACATTTTTCAAGTAGTGGAAATATTTCAAAACAGATTTGTTGGGATTCAAAACGTAAAGAAGATTTACATGCAATGATTGTGAAAATGAAGATTTTAAATCAAATAGAAATATTGAAGGTCAATAATAAAGATTTTGAAGTGGAAAAGAAGCTGTATGAATTTGTAGATAGTGTTGTTTCTGGTGATAAAACAAACAGAGAAGGCTTGGCTGCGAAGATGTATTTTAGAGAACTTTTTGGTCATGATTTTGTTCGATTTGAAGAAGATGTGATAAATGCTGGATTAAATTATGGTTATGCTATATTTAGATCACTGATTACATCAATTATTGTAGCAAAGGGCTATATTGCTAACATAGGTATTTTTCATAAGGGAAAACAAAATATGTTTAACTTGAGTGATGATATTATAGAAGTATTTAGACCAATAGTGGATCATTATGTTTATAACAATATGACGGATGATATTATTTTTAAACAATCTCATAGAGAAGCTTTAATACAATTGACAAACAAGAAAATTATGATTGATGGAAGAAAACAAACAATAGCAAATGCAATTAGTTTTTATCTAGATTCTATATTTAATTATTTAGATGGTGAAGCAGATTCCATTTTGTATCCATTACCAGTAATATATGATATATGATTTTATGCGATTAATATTATTTTTTGATTTACCCGTGGTATCTAAAGAAGATAGAAGAATTTATGCAACATTTAGAAAATATCTAATTAAAAATGGATATATTATGATGCAGTATTCGGTGTATTGTAAAATATTTGCAAATCGTGAAGCAGCAGTAAAACATGTGAGTATTTTGCAAAGAAACGTTCCTCAAAAGGGACAAATACGAATTCTATTGGTTACAGAAAAACAATACGCAAAGATTGAAATAATAGTTGGTGGTAAATCAAATCAAGAACAAGTTGTGAATAGCGATGCATTTATAAAATTATGAATCTATTGACTATAAAAAATGGAACAAATAAATGGAATCTTCAAATGAATCATGTGAAATATATAATTTCAGATTCAAGTACGAATTATACATTGCTACAAGCAATTCGATTGTTTACTTCAAAAGATAAAAGTGAAAATAGAACAGAAAATAATATTAGTACGAAAATGCTTATAAACGAAAAAGAGATAGAACTTAAAAATAATATGTTTATAGAAATATCAGAAATGTACTCTCTTAATGAGGATAAAAAGCTCACTACAAAGTCATTGATGTTAAAGTATTTGGAAATTAAACTTCAGAATCAAGATTATTTTGATACTATCAGTACAATTGACATATTGTTGAATTCATTATCAGAAGAAGTCAATGATGAATCAACGCTTAAAATTATGTTTAATGGAGCTAATTATAAGCAATTGATAAAAATGTTGTCACCATATTATGAAGACGAATTACAAAAAGATGAATTTGATCTAACGAGAGATGAATTGATTTTGTTTCAATTGGATTTAGTTGAATATATTTCCAATCATAATTCAAAATATGATAATATCTTTGTTTTTGGCAAACTAGATAATTTAAGTGATAAAATTCTTCAGAAAATCAATAAAATTGAGAATGTCATATTAATGATTTTTACAAATTATTACAACGATTTAATGAATGTACAAAATACAGCTTTATTGCAAGATAAAATAATAGATTTAGCAGACATGGAACAAATTTATTACGATCTATCACAAAAATCACTTCAAACATATACATTACAGGAGGTAGAACAAATGACAATTAATTATTTACAACAAATATACACTCATAAAACACATGATATTTATCAAGAACTAGATCATTTATCAATTAAATAATTAGTATTCTATTACATTCAAAAATGTGCTACCATATTTTTGAGGTTTTGTTACCATATGAATTTTTGCTAGAACAGAACAGTCAAGAGTTATGCATTTTAAGTTAGGCAGTTTTGTTACCATATGAATTTTTGCTAGAACAGAACACTTTCGACGGTGGGATGTGATTTGTATACGTTTTGTTACCATATGAATTTTTGCTAGAACAGAACATGTAGCAGAAGGCGAATCAATTCCATTAAGTTTTGTTACCATATGAATTTTTGCTAGAACAGAACTAAGTGGTGGGGAAGTGCCTACGGATGCGGGTTTTGTTACCATATGAATTTTTGCTAGAACAGAACGAAAGGAGAAAAATATGACAGTTAAACCTAGTTTTGTTACCATATGAATTTTTGCTAGAACAGAACGGGCGTTTGTGGTATATCCCGAATCTGCGCGTTTTGTTACCATATGAATTTTTGCTAGAACAGAACTACACAAGCCAAAAAACAAATTGAAAGGATGTTTTGTTACCATATGAATTTTTGCTAGAACAGAACTTAATTTCTTTGAATAGCTCAGTAACTTGAGTTTTGTTACCATATGAATTTTTGCTAGAACAGAACATAACCTCTTTGCAAAGTCTGTCTTGTCTAGTTTTGTTACCATATGAATTTTTGCTAGAACAGAACGGGCGTTTGTGGTATATCCCGAATCTGCGCGTTTTGTTACCATATGAATTTTTGCTAGAACAGAACTACACAAGCCAAAAAACAAATTGAAAGGATGTTTTGTTACCATATGAATTTTTGCTAGAACAGAACTTAATTTCTTTGAATAGCTCAGTAACTTGAGTTTTGTTACCATATGAATTTTTGCTAGAACAGAACATAACCTCTTTGCAAAGTCTGTCTTGTCTAGTTTTGTTACCATATGAATTTTTGCTAGAACAGAAC
>NZ_JAHQVB010000157.1 GCF_019052655.1 Holdemanella porci | reverse complement strand
AAAAAAAAAATAGTAGCCAGCAAGGTTGAACATCTCCGTATCGGCCGGCAGGTTCGGGTCTTTCTGCGTCGCGGCGTTGGCGGCGATGCGGGTCTGCAACGGTACACGGGAGCGCAGGTATTCCGAGTCCTTATCCGCGTCCGGGTTCCAGTTCAGAATATCCAGACCGGTATAGCCATGCTGATATGGCTGGTTGGCTCCCGCAGACTGCTCCGGATGGCTGGTATCGGCATACTGGCCTCCCCACGGCATGGTGTCGGTGGCGCTTGCCGGTGCGGCCAATGCCGCCAGCGTGGCCATCGACAGCACCGCTGCCAAGCCAGACCGCAGCCATTTCCTGTGTCGAGTCCGGGCAGAAGCACGCCCAGCGTGATCACCTGATGACACTCTCATCCATAATCTCCTTTGATTTCCTCCGACTCACGCCGGAAATCAACCGTCTATGCGGCTTGAGTAGACGGGGGCTCAAACCGGTAGGACGGTTTGAGCCCACGGGATACGGCGATATCTCACCAACGCCATATCCCACATTCTCTTTTTCTCTCACCCACCGACCATATCGGCCGCAATGAGTAGGTCATGAGACTTACGGAACATACCCCTCTCCGACTTGTCTCATGCACATCGTCAGCGATGTATCACGATGCTTACGCTGGTAT
>NZ_JAHQVB010000156.1 GCF_019052655.1 Holdemanella porci | reverse complement strand
ATATACTTCATACATGTCTGAACAGGCGTATTTTACCTTTTTGCGTTCTTCTAAAGGGATCTTTTGAAAGTAGTTTAAAAGATATTCCTTTTTACGATTTGGAAGAACATCAACAGGAATCTGTTTTTTAAAATCAAGCAGGACACAGACATATTTACTCTTTTCGGATTTGAAGGCATATACCTCATCAAAATTAATGATTTCCGGGAGCGGGTTTCTGCCAATATCCACATGATTATCAAAGATAGTGGATACAGAAGTTGGAGAAACATGATATCGTCTGGCAACAGAAGTAAATGTCTCATTAAAATCTTTCAGATCCTTCAGAATATTATGCACAGTAAGAATCGATATTTTCTGGGATTTGAAGACAAAAGGATTGAATTCATAATAGGTCTTTCCACAACATGAGCATTTGTAGCGTCTTGCCCTGTATTTTATTATGCATTTCTGTGTGGTAAGAGCCGAATGAGTGATCTCCTTGGTTACATATTCCTTGATTTTAGGCGCAGTAAACCCACAGTAAGGACAAGCCTGATGTTTGTCTGCAAGAGTCACAACAAGAACCATCATCTTATTGAACGTAGTACAGAGAATATTGGCAATATCATCAGGATTCAGGTGAAAAAGATTGATTAACAGCAGCTTGAAAGCATCATTTTCGATCATAAGATCATCTCCTTTCTGATTTCAATGACATAATA
>NZ_JAHQVB010000155.1 GCF_019052655.1 Holdemanella porci | reverse complement strand
AAAAGAGAAACTGATCAACAGATCCAAGAAAAAGAAATATACAGAAGAAGATTATTTGTATGAGGTGCAGGTATTGGATCCAAATATCAAAAGATTGAAAAGCATCATTCGCAATCTAAAATTCAGAAAAAATCGAAATGAGTTCAAACTTAAAAGAAAGATGCCTTCTGTATGTTTTGGTGGTAAAAAGAATTTGAAAAGTGATTTAGAAACCTTTAGATTCAAAAGACAAAGAAGAATGCTTATTACTGGTAGAAGACAAGGCAAGTATTCAAACAACCTTTTCAAATTAAATGTTGAAAATGATATGCTGACATATCGAAGTACACAAAAGGATATTGTATTCAAAGTACAGTTTCATAAGTACAAGGATGAACTGTACGCAAGAGTCAATGAAAAGCACAACTCACCTAATAAGGCAGTAGCCTATGAGTTGATGGATTATGGTGAATACTTTATTGTGAAAGCTATATTTGAAAAACATATGAATCTTCCAAAGACTAATACATTGTATGGAGCTGTAGGAATCGATATCAATGTGGACCATATAGCACTATGTGAAACCAATATGGATGGAAACATCGTTCTAATTAAGAAATATCCAATCCATAAAGAGAATACAAAGAATAAACGAAATGAAGAACTGTATCAGCTGGCCATTGAAATCATGGAACAATGTAAATCCAAGAAGAAGAGTCTGGTCGTTGAAGA
>NZ_JAHQVB010000022.1 GCF_019052655.1 Holdemanella porci | reverse complement strand
CATTAGAATTTAAAATTTATCTATTTTATGAGTCCTTTTTCTTGACGTAGTACCATATCTTTATAGATAGCTTTTAATTGTGATTGTGCTTGTAATGTAATACTTGCAGAAAATTCTCTTGAACGAATTGTAGCTATCAACTTTTCAAACTTAGGAATTAAACCAATATTCGCAAACTCATCTAATAGAAACCTAACATGGACTGGTAATCTATCAGCATATTTATCATCCGCTTTATCACAAAGTAAATTAAATAACTGTGAATACATAATTGATACCACAAAATTAAATGTATCGTCTGTATCTGAAATAATGACAAACAAAGCATTTTTTCTATCTTTTAATGTATCAAGGTCTAATTCATCTCCATTTGTTAAATGTGATTCATCAAAAGATTGACTATCTCAATAATGATCTTCACTATACAGATATTCAAATCATGGACAAACAAAAAGACATTGATTATACCGTTCTTTGTATTTATGAGACACCACAAAAGATTGACATGCAAATGTTGATGGATGTACCAACCGTATTCTCTAAATACAGAGTGAATCTTGAAGATGTAGTTACGCTACAAGAAAAAAAGAATAGCTTTGATCACGACTAAATCACGAGCGTCTTGAATTAGAAAGCTTAAGAAAAGAAGCCAAAGAAAAATCAAATGACCTTGATCGATATCGTAATCTTAAACAATATGTTGAAAATCAATTGAGTTCCAATCGAACTGCCATTTGTAAATGTCAACATATCAAAAAGTCTAGAAACGCACAAAAGCCCCTTTAATTAGGAGCTTTTCCTGCTTTTACTCTTCCTGTTTTTTAAGACGTGCAAGACACTCTTCAACATCCTCTTCATATTCATCAAAGCTTGTATAGTCTAGAACATTACATATTTTTCAACCTTATCCGAATCCCAAATAGAATTCTTCCATTCCCTTTGAAGCGCGAATAAATAGTCTTTCTCCAAATTATAATCATATTGATTGATCCCAAAACGATTATCCGGATCATACTTTTCAGCCCACTTATCCTGCATCATCATTCGAGTGATCGCAAGTCCAATCATTTGTTTTCTACTTAACATACTTCTTACCTACTCTATTCGATCTGGAATTAACTCATCACCTTCATATTTAAAGACATATTGCTTGTTTAAATCTTTATTCTTTAATGAAAACCACACTTCTGTATCCGACTGTTGAGTTATTGAATCCACATAATATGCTTCATCCTCAATTTGGTCATTTGCACTTTCAATCAATTCCTCATCTGAATAAGGTATTGAAGTTTGAACTTCTTTAGTTTCTCTAAGTTCTGGTTGTGCCTTTGTACAGCATGTTAATAATAGTAAAACCAAAACTAATATTTTCATACAATTCTATACGTATTCTCCTTTGTATCGATTTCAACTGTGATATTATTACTAAAAGTGGTCTGTTGAATATGATCATTGATGATTTTATGTTCTACCATTTCTTCATTTTTAATTTTTTGATAAAAATCTAGAACAACATTTGCACGTTTAATTCGATCTTCTATGGATAAGCCATCAGAGCCAAAATTACCATCCACATTATCATAAGGTGCATTCCTTACCACATATGGAATACCACCATTTAGTAATGCATACAACATATAGTCTTCTTGTTTTTTATCCATTGGCCAAGGCAAAATGAAACAATCATGATACACAAGATTAAACAAAGGTACTGCTATTCCCATTCTTTTCTCATTTTCTTCTTTCATCATAAACTCATAAGGACCATAATGCGAAAATACAAGTTCTCGCATGGCCCAATCACCGCACTCTTCACTTGAAGGTATGATTCCTCTATTTGTCATATATTGAAAACAAGCTCTTCGATATTCCATACACTCTTTTCTAGTCATCAAATGCTCTGGATTAAAGCACTCATCCATTTCATTACAAGAAAATACATCTAAGTATACACAATCCAAATTAATATGTTTTAAGATTTCAGTGTAGTTTCTTTTTACATACTTCGGTGCTAGACTTGCACACAAGTAGTTTTGTCTTCCCCCAGCCCAATTGGCATGCTCAAACACTTCACCATCCTCTAATTGAATGGCTTGGTTTTCATCATGTGTTTTAGCCGTATAGTAATAATCACGATACTGATCATGTAAGCCAAATAAATCATTTTGAGAACTTAAATTATCCTGTAAATTCTTTAAACCAGCCCATCCACCAGCTTCAATACATGCCGGCAAATAATCCGGATGACAATTGTCGTAGCCAGGATCTGCCCAACCATCCAAATGAAGATAAAGTTTGTTCGAGCCTAATTTATGAAGACTTTGAATCATCTCTTTTACCGAATCAAAAGAATGAATCACATCCTGTTGTCCATTATAAAAACGTGAATCCTTTTCCGTATGTGCCTTAATACCCGTATGTACAACAGCACACTGTTGAAGATCTGATATTTTAGAAAGTGTAACTTCTTTTTCCTTTAAAGATTTAAATAAGCCACTTTCTTTAACATACTCTCGATAAATCTTACACGCACGATTATAATCCATATTACTTTCAAAAGTATATCGAACAACACGCTTATATCGCATCTTACCTAGACTTGTTAACCATACAAATTGAAGCCTTGTCCCCTTATCATCATGATCAATTGTATATTTAGAATCCCAAGGCGTTTCATTGATTGCGATATACCCTTTTCCATTATTGGTTTGACTAAGCCAAGGCATATAGGCAGCACAACTTGTAAACTGACCATCAAAGGCAATATGACTATAATCATACTCATATCGATTGGGAATCAATAACCCTTGCATATAAGGAATGGTTGAATAGCCATCCTTGTCTTCACATACAAAACTATCTGGAAAATGAACCTCTTTAATATTTTCATCCACTTTAGGAATCCACTCAAAATAATAATGATTCGTACTATCTTCTTTCCAAATATATGTATCAAAATATTTATACGTGCTATAAATACCCTTACCTAATCCTGTTGTTCTTTCTTCTGACTTGATGAAATCATCACTAAAACTTATTTTTTGATCATCTTTCGTTACATAAAACGAATCATGATTTCGAATCCAATTTTCCATATACAAATACCTCTTCTAAATTATATCATATGAAAAAAAGTATCCATTACGATACTTTCTTTAATAATTTTACTTCATAAGGCTTGAACTCAAGTGAGTTATGAATATAAAGTTCTTCATTGGTTTCCATGTCGATGAAATTACCTTGACCATTAAAACCTAATGTTTGAACAACACTCTTCATATTCATACAAATCCATAGACATTCCTTTTCATCTTGTCTTTGATAAATACAAGCCGTATTTGTGATACCAATCTGTGTATAGTCTCCATAATATAAAGCGGAATGATTATGTTTCAGATGGATTAACTTTTGAATGGTATCCGTTAACTCATTCCACTCAAATACCTTGATTTCCGGTCTAAGATCTGTATCATTCCAATTTTTTGTACCTTCCATACCCCATTCACTGCCATAATAGATACATGGAATACCTGGCATAGTAAACAACATGGTATAAATTAAAGGCAATTGGTTTTTATCCTCTAAAATCGACGCAACTCTTTCTACATCATGATTATCCACAAAGTTAAACAAATGCTTACCCGTATATAAACACCATGGATCTTTGCCAAATTGACGATTCAATGAATAAAGAATCTCATATAAATTAGCTGAATTAAAGCTCGAATACAATCCTTTATAACACTCATAATTTGTGACAGAATCCAACATATTCTCATTCATCCATTGATTATAGTCACCATGTAAAGTTTCACCTAAAAGGAAGAAATCTCTATCTACATGATTGTGTAAAGTTTGTAGGAAATTTTTATCCAAACAATACGCTACATCTAATCTTAAACCATCAATTTTAAATTCTTCTTGCCAGAAATCCACTACACTTAAAATGTATTCTACTACTTGTGAATTTTGAAGATTCAACTTCACTAAGATGTCATTGCCTTCCCAATCCTGGTACCAGAAGCCATCGTTGTAGTGATTGTTTCCATTAAAATCAATATAGAACCAATCCTTATAAGGTGAATCCCACTTCTTTTCTAATACATCTTGAAACGCAAAGAAATCACGTCCCACATGATTAAACACGGCATCTAAAATAATTTGAATACCATTTTCATGGAATTGATTTACAACTTCCTTTAAGTCTTCATTGGTACCCAATCTTGTATCTAACGTTTTAAAATCCGTTGTATCATAACCATGCGTACGACTTTCAAAAATTGGATTCAATAGAATACAGTCAATGTTTAATTTCTTTAAATGAGGAATAAAATCCTCTAATTTATGAATTCTATGTTCTAGAACATGATCATTCTCAAATGGCGCTCCACAAGCTCCAAAAGGATAGATTTGATAAAATACACTCTCATACGCCCACATAAAATTACTCCTTTGTGATATCGCCTGCTTGAACATGAATTAAATCCATCAATGTCTTTGGATCCATCTCAATCTGCATACCAATCTTACCTGCACTAAAATAGATCTTATCTTGATTTAAACAATCCATTTCAATAAACGTACGAAATTGCTTCTTCATACCTAGTGGAGAACAACCACCACGAATATAGCCCGTAATCTTATTGATGTCCTTCACATGGATCATTTCACAAGATTTGACTCCGGCTATTTTTGCGCACTTCTTTAAATCCAGTTCCTTTTCAACTGGAAGCATATACACCAAGTATTCCTTTGTGTTTGCCTGTGTAACTAAAGTTTTATACACCGCTTCCACCGGCTGATGTAACATATTCGCAACATGCACACCATCTACGGGATCACCATCTTTATGTTCATACGTATGCGCTTCATATTCTACTTTATGCTGATCTAGAAAACGCATCGCATTGGTCTTTTGAATCTTTTTCATGTTTGAAACTCCTCTAATAACTCTTTAGCCACCAAGAATTTCGTCTTATTCTGCTCCATCGCTATCTTTTCAATATAGTGATGCGCCTTGTCTTCACTCCAATGATAATTTGAAATCAAAACCAACTTACAATGATCCACCATCTTCAACTCTAAATATTTCTGTTCAAGCTTACTGATCTTCTTTTCATAAAGTCGGATTCGCCTATTCACACTCATAAGAATCTGAAATGCTTCATACAACAACTGCTTCTTGATGGGATACGACAGAACTATTATACCACTATCTTTACACTGATATGAAACTTGATCATAGATTTCCTTATTGCACACCAAAAGAACTTGTGTATTTAAACTCTTCGCAAAATTTAAAAGCCCACTTGTCGTTTGCGAATATAAAATCACAACAATCTCAAAATGCGTATTTCTCAACTTATTTAATGCATCATTATATGTCTTCGAAAGTACATATTGATAATTGGCCGTATTTTTTAATAAAGCTAAGAAATTCTCATTTCCAAGCACTAATACTTTACTTGCCTCCATACGCACTTACCCAACATAAATATCCACTACATCTTTTCCTAAAACTTGTTTTAACCAATCCGAATTCAAAGCCTTTACCTTTGCCTCTTTTAAACTTTGAGGAAGCTTTCTTGTATCACTCGATACAATATCCGTACAAGGATCGGGTACCATGTTCTTTTCAATCCCCTCTAAACCGGCATAAATCAATAAGGCATACGTAAGATATATGTTACAGCTACAATCCGGACTTCTTAACTCCATACGATTTGTCGAATGTGTAGCCGGAATACGAATCAATTGATTACGATTCTGATACGACCAGGAAATATAGCTTGGCGCCTTATCCTTCCCAAAACGCTTGTAGGAGTGTTTTGTCGGATTTAAAAAAGCTGTCATTTCTTCAATATGATTTAAAATACCCGCCATAAAAGGCATCAACAGCTCTTCATGTTGATCCACACTCATATTAATATGCATCCCATTACCGGGCTGATCCTCTAAAGGTTTTGGTGAAAAGTCAGCGACTAAACCCTGCATATTCGCTAAAGCCTCTACAACCCACTTAAATGTAGCCGCATTATCCGCTGCTTGTAAAGCACTTGAATAACGAAAATCAATCTCATTTTGCCCAGGACCCATCTCATGATGCGAAACCTCTGGATCAATTCCCATTTCCGATAATGTTAAACAAATCTCACGACGAACATTTTCCCCTTTATCTAATGGTGAAATATCCATATACCCCGCACGATCCAATGGGACATAAGTATTTTCTCCATTTTCATCCTGCTTAAATAAATAGAATTCAAATTCTGAACCAAAGTTAACACTGATTCCCATTTCTTTCGCTTTATTGACCGCTTTCTTTAATATATAGCGCACATCCCTTTCAAAAGGCGTCCCATCCGGATATTTAATATCACAATACATACGAATGACACTTCCATCCATACTGCGCCATGGCAAGATACTCATAGTGTTTGGATCTGGATATAAGAATAGATCACTATGCACTTCATCTAGAAAGCCATCAATGGCACTGGCATCAAAGCTAATTCCTTCCACAAATGCCCTTTTTAATTCGGTTGGCAAAACAGAAACATTTTTCTGTGTACCATACATATCAAAATAAGAAAGACGAATAAATCGAACGTCTTGTTCTTCACAAAAATTTAATACATCATTATACGTCATACAATTCACCTCAAATAATTAATACACTATTTTCATCCTGTTTTCAAATCATTTTACATTTTTTCATTGACAACACAAAATATCTGTTTATAATGAATGCATACATGGCAAGGACGCCAAAGAAAACATAGGTCAAACCCTAGTTTTTTTAGTGTCCTTGCCCTTTTTTTATGTAAAGGAGAGCCATTATGAAATCGATCGTAGAAGAAATTTTTGGAAGTAAAGTTTTTGATGAATCTGTTATGCGAGAAAAGCTCGCAAAAGATACATATCGCGAATTAGAAAAAACAATTCGCGATGGAAAACAGTTAAATATCAAAATCGCAAACGCGGTAGCCCACGCTATGAAAGAATGGGCCTTAGAACAAGGAGCAACACACTATACACACTGGTTCCAACCAATGACAGGAGTTACAGCTGAAAAGCATGATGGCTTCATCAATCCAGATAAAGATGGCAAAGTCATTATGGAATTTAGTGGAAAAGAATTAATCAAAGGTGAGCCAGACGCCTCAAGTTTTCCAAATGGTGGATTAAGAGCCACATTTGAAGCAAGAGGATATACAGCTTGGGATCCAACAAGCTATGCCTTTATTAAAAACGGAGTTCTTTGTATTCCAACCGCTTTCTGCTCTTACTCAGGACACGCCCTAGATAAGAAAACACCACTATTAAGAAGTATGCAGGCCATTAATAAACAAGCCTTACGTATTGTGAAATTATTTGGCAATGACGATGTTCAAACCATTAAAACAACCGTCGGACCTGAACAAGAATATTTCTTAGTTGACCAGAAATATTATGAACAAAGAAAAGACTTGATCTATACAGGACGTACATTATTTGGTGCACCATGCCCTAAAGGACAAGAATTGGAAGATCATTATTTTGGAACAATCAAAAGTCGTGTTCAAGAATTTATGTCCGATTTAAATAAAGAGTTATGGAAACTTGGCATCTTGGCAAAAACTGAACACAATGAAGTAGCACCTGCTCAACATGAATTAGCCCCAATCTTTACAACGACAAATATCGCAACAGACCACAACCAATTGACAATGGAATTGATTCAAAGAGTTGCGAAAAAACATGGATTGGTTGCCCTACTTCATGAAAAACCATTTGAAGGAATCAACGGAAGTGGTAAGCACAATAACTGGTCTTTATCTACGGATACAGGAATCAACTTATTAGAACCAGGCGATACACCTCATGAAAACGCACAATTTTTAGTCTTCTTAGCTACTATTATTAAAGCTGTAGATGAACACCAAGACTTACTACGATTAAGCGTAGCCACTGCAGGTAACGATCATAGACTAGGTGCTAATGAAGCGCCTCCAGCTATTATCTCTATTTTCTTAGGTGATGAATTAACTGCTGTATTAAAGGCCATTGAAGAAGACAAACCATATGATGGAAAAGAAAAAGAATTGATGAAGATTGGAGCAACCGTTCTTCCTAAATTCCCTAAAGATTCAACCGACCGTAACCGTACTTCTCCATTCGCATTTACAGGAAACAAATTCGAATTCAGAATGCCCGGATCTAACTCAAGTATTGCCGGATGCAATATTGTGTTAAATACAGTCATTGCGGATGAAATCGAAAAATTTGCGGACATTCTTGAAGCTAGCGATGATTTTGACACTACATTACATGCTTTGATCAAAGATACTATCAAAAACCACAAGCGCATTATCTTCAATGGCAACGGATATGATGATTCTTGGGTTAAAGAAGCGGAGTCTAGAGGCTTATTAAACTTAAAGACAACGCCAGATGCCCTTCCATACTTCAAAACCGAAGAAAACATTGCCCTATTTGAAAGACAAAAAGTTTTATCTAAAGAAGAAGTGGAATCAAGATATGAGATTTTAATGGATGAATACGAAAAACAAATCAACATTGAAGCATTGACCATGTTAGACATCGCGAAAAAAGACATTTTACCAGCCGCAAGTAAGTTCTCTAAAGAATTGACAGATACCATCACAAATAAAAAGGCAATCGGTATCGACTTAACCTATGAACTTGAAACAGCTAAAAAAATCAGTGAATATTTAACCGAAGCTTACCAAGCTATGATGACACTTGAAAACGATGTTAAAAAACTACATGAAATTGATGATTTTGAAAAATCAGCCTTCTATGTAAGAGACTTCATTATCCAAGACATGGCCGCTTTAAGAAAACCATGCGACGAACTTGAAGTCATTACTTCTAATAGAGATTGGCCATTTCCAACATATGGAAAATTATTATTCGGAATTCAATAAACCGGCATACGCCCGGTTTTTCCGTCTATAAAGGAGATGTAATTTATGTGTACAATTATTGGATATAAATCATTAAAAGTAGATAAAGAATCCATTCATCAAGCATTACTTGCGACATATACAAGAGGTCCAGACGACGAAAGAATTCAAGAAGTCGGATGCGGCTATATAGGCTTTCAAAGACTATCCATCATGGGACTAAGTCCTCTTGGCATGCAGCCATTTGAAAGAAATGGCAATTATGTGGTATGTAACGGTGAGATCTATGGCTTTCGAGCCATCAAAGATGAACTTGAAAAAAACGGCTATACATTTGTCTCACAAAGCGACTGTGAAATTCTTCTACCACTCTATGAAAAATACGGCTTAGACATGTTTAAAAAATTAGACGCTGAATACGCCTGCATTATTTATGATGCCAAGAAAAACGATTTTATTGCCGCCAGAGACCCAATCGGAATCCGTCCATTATTTTATGGCTATGATCAAAATCATAATATCGTCTTTGCCTCTGAAGCCAAAAACCTAGTTTCCATTGTCGAACAAATCTTTCCATTCCCTCCAGGACACTATTATGCCGATGGCAAATTCACTTGTTACTTAGACATTACTAAAGTTGATGAAGTAATCACTTCAGATCTAGAAACAATCTGTTCCAATATTCACGATAAATTAGTGGAGGGTGTCAAGAAAAGATTGGATGCCGATGCCCCACTAGGATTCTTATTGAGTGGAGGATTAGATTCAAGTCTAGTTTGTGCCATCAGTCAAAAATTACTCAATAAACCCATTGAAACCTATGCGATTGGAATGGAAGAAGATGCGATCGATTTAAAATATGCCAAAGAAGTCGCTGACTTTATTGGCTCTAACCACCATGAAATCATTATTAATAAAGAAGATGTCTTAAATGCTATCAAATCCGTCATTCAAACTTTGGCTACTTTTGACATCACAACCATTCGCGCCAGCATTGGAATGTATCTCATCTGTAAAGCCATTCATGAACAAAGTAACATTCGCGTATTACTAACTGGAGAAATCAGTGATGAATTGTTTGGCTACAAATATACAGATTTTGCCCCAAGCGCCCAAGAATTCCAACAAGAAAGTGTTAAACGTATACATGAACTGTATATGTACGATGTATTAAGAGCCGATCGCTGTATTTCCACAAACTCCATTGAAGCCCGTGTTCCCTTTGGCGATTTAGATTTTGTCAAATACGTTATGGCTATAGATCCAAAAAAGAAAATGAATACGTACAATAAAGGAAAATATTTACTTCGTCATGCGTTTGAAAAAGACAAAATTCTTCCTTACGATATTTTAATGCGAGAAAAAGCCGCCTTCTCCGATGCGGTCGGTCACTCATTAAGTGATGATATTAAAGAATATGCCGAAAAGCAGTATACAGATGCTGAATTTGAAGAAAAAATCAAACAATATAAATACTGTACTCCATTCACAAAAGAGTCTCTATTATATCGTGAAATTTTTGAATCTTACTACCCTGAACAGGCAGGCATGATCAAAGATTTCTGGATGCCAAATAAAAACTGGCAAGGATGTAACGTCAACGATCCGAGTGCTCGTTATTTATCAAACTATGGAGACAGTGGAAAATAGAAAGGATTGTGTAAATTATGAATTATGAAATCGAACACGATGCCTGCGGTATTGGTACCGTAGTTCAAATCGATGGCAAACAAAGCTATGATGTCTTAGACAAAGCATTGCACATTGTAGAAAAACTAGAACACCGCGCTGGTAAAGATGCCAGTGGTAAAGTGGGTGATGGAGTTGGTATTCTCCTTCAAATCAGTGATGACTTTTTTCGCAACACATTAAAGAAAGACAACATCAAACTACCCGAACACTATGGTGTCGGTATGTTTTTCTTGCCAAGAAATAAACTGCTTTTAAACCAACACAAAAAAATGTTTGAAAAACTTGTCGAACAAGAAGGATGCACATTCATCACTTGGCGAAAAGTTCCATGTGATGATTCCATCCTCGGCCAAAAAGCCAAAGATTGTATGCCTAGCATTTACCAAGCCTTTGTCCAAGGCGATACAGATCTAGAACAAAAGCTATATGTGATTCGACGCGAATTTGAAAAGAGTTGTAAAGAAACCTATGTGGCCTCATTAAGCAGTCGTACCATTGTTTATAAAGGTATGTTTCTCGTTTCTCAATTAAGAAAATTCTACTTTGATTTACAAGATGAAAACTATAAGTCTGCGATTGCGATCGTACACTCACGTTTCTCTACCAATACAACACCATCATGGCAAAGAGCGCATCCAAACCGCTATATTGCCCACAACGGTGAAATCAATACCATCCGTGCCAACGTCAATAAGATGTTAGCACGTGAAGAAAGTATGCATTCAAAATTCTTGGATGAAAATTCAAGTAAGATCTTACCCATCATCAATACTTCGGGTTCCGATTCTGCCATGTTAGATAACGCCCTAGAATTCTTAGTCATGAATGGCATGCCACTTGAAAAAGCCGTTATGATCTTGATTCCAGAACCATGGAAACACCAAACCATGGATCAAAAGAAGAAAGATTTCTACCACTACTATGCCACAATGATGGAACCATGGGATGGTCCAGCCGCTATTTTATTTAGTGATGGGCAAAAAGTCGGAGCTGTACTTGACCGTAATGGACTTCGACCAAGTCGTTACTACCTAACAAGCGACAACATGTTGATTTTATCAAGTGAAGTTGGTGTATTGGATATTGATGAAAAGAAAATCGTAAAAAAATCAAGACTTGAACCCGGTAAAATGCTACTTGTGGATACCAAGAAAAAGAAATTGATTGAAGACTATGATCTTAAAAATGAATATGCCTCTTCAAATCCATATGGAGAATGGTTAGACAACCACTTATTATACCTGAAGGATCTACCAGCTCCTGATAAAAAAACACACATCCACTCGCAACATGAAAGAGATATTCTTTATAAAGTCTTCGGCTATACCTATGAAGATGTAAAAGATATTATTTTACCAATGGCCCGCGTAAAACTTGAACCAACAAGTGCGATGGGTACCGATATTCCTTTGGCAATTTATTCCCAAAATCATTTAAGTTTATTCCATTACTTTAAACAACTCTTCGCCCAAGTAACCAACCCACCAATTGATTCTTTACGTGAAGAAGTTGTCACAGATACAACCATCTATATTGGTAGTGATGGAAACCTGCTCCAAGATAAATCCGGCAACTGTACCGTCTTAGAGGTCAATAATCCCATTCTAACATCACGCGATATGGATAAGATTCGTCAATTAAATCAGACAGGATTTAAAAATGAAACGATTTCTCTATTATTCTATCGTGGCACATCGTTAAAAGAAGCATTAGAAAACTTATTTATTGAATGTGATAAAGCCTATCGAAATGGCGCCAATATTTTGATTCTTTCCGATAAAGGTGTCGATGAAGGTCACATGGCCATTCCAAGTCTTTTAGCTGTGTCTGCCTTAGAACAACACTTAGTTAAGACGAAAAAGAAAACCGATGTATCCATCATTCTAGAAAGTGGTGAACCAAGAGATGTTCATCAATTCGCAACGATTTTAGGTTATGGTGCAACTGCCATCTATCCATATTTAGCACATGAATGTATTGAAGAAATGATTCAATTGAATATGTTAGATAAAGAAGTAAATATTGCGATTGATGATTATAATGAAGCCATTTTAAAAGGTATTGTTAAGATTGCCGCAAAAATGGGTATTTCAACGCTTCAATCGTATCAAGGCGCTCAAATCTTTGAAGCCATTGGCATCTCTAAAGAAGTTATCGATACCTACTTCACAAACACTATTAGTGAAGTGGAGGGCATCACTTTAGAAGATATTGAAAAAGATTTGATCTATCATCATGATCGTGCTTATGATCCATTAGGACTTACAACCGATACAAGTCTAGATTCCATTGGATTCCATAAACTTAGAAAGGGTGATGGAAAAGAGGATCACTTATATTCTCCTGAAACCATTGTGAAACTTCAAAGAGCTACACAAACCAATAACTACGATTTATTTAAAGAATATTCCAGTGAATTGAATTCAAATAATCAAAAACATCATTTAAGAAGTCAATTGCACTTTAAAAAGACAAGAAATTCAATCCCATTATCGGAAGTGGAAAGTGAATACGAAATCGTAAAACGCTTTAAGACAGGTGCCATGAGCTATGGTTCTATCTCTGAAGAAGCCCATACATGTATGGCCATCGCCATGAATCGATTGGGTGGTAAATCCAATTCAGGTGAAGGTGGTGAAAAACCAGAACGTTTAGGTACAGAAAAGAATTCGGCTATTAAGCAAGTGGCGAGCGGTCGTTTTGGCGTCACCGAAGAATATTTAGTCAGTGCCAAAGAAATCCAGATCAAAATGGCACAGGGTGCAAAACCAGGTGAAGGTGGACACTTGCCAGGCAAAAAAGTCTATCCATGGATTGCGAAAACTCGATATTCAACGCCAGGTGTATCTTTAATTTCCCCTCCTCCTCACCACGACATCTATTCCATTGAAGATTTAGCTCAATTGATCTACGACTTAAAAAATGCCAACCCAAAAGCTCGAATTAGTGTTAAGCTTGTCTCCGAAGCGGGTGTTGGTACGATTGCATCTGGTGTTGCCAAAGCCGGAGCTACCGTCGTCTTAATTTCTGGCTATGATGGAGGAACAGGTGCGGCTTCCCAAAGTAGTATTCACCACGCGGGTCTTCCATGGGAATTAGGTTTGGCCCAAGCCCACCAAAACTTAGTCGAGAACGGTTTAAGAAGTCGTGTTTTAATTGAAACCGACGGAAAATTAATGACCGGAAAAGATGTAGCCATTGCCTGCTTATTAGGTGCTGAAGAATTTGGCTTTGCGACTGCACCACTTGTTACTATGGGATGTATGATGATGCGTGTATGTAATCTAGATACTTGTCCTTTTGGTGTGGCTACACAGAACCAAAAATTAAGAAAGCGTTTCAAAGGAAAGCCAGAATATGTCATGAATTTCATGCTGTTTATTGCGCGTGAATTAAGAGAAATTATGGCTGATCTTGGCTACCACACAATCAATGAAATGGTGGGTCATACGGACAATCTAGAAGTGAATGAAGATGCGAATATGGATTACTCTAACATTTTAATGACACCTTACAATATTCATTATGAGCCAAAAGATACATACGATTTTGAACTTGAAAAAACGGTAGATATGAAAATATTGCTTCCTAAGTTTGAGCCTTATTTCAATGAGAAAAAGCCTCATGCGGAAACAATCTCCATTTCAAGTACAGATCGTACAGTCGGAACTATTTTATCCAGTGTAGTCACAAAACAATTTAATAACACTCTACAAGACGATACATATACTGTTCATTGTAACGGTGGTGCAGGACAATCTTTTGGTGCTTTTGTACAAAAAGGAATCACTTTAGATGTTCATGGCGATGCGAATGACTACTTTGGCAAGGGCTTATCTGGTGGTAAGTTGATCATTCAACCTAAAAAAGAAGCGACTTTCAAGCCAAATGAAAACGTCATTATTGGTAATGTGGCCTTATATGGTGCTACTAGTGGTGAAGCCTATATTCGTGGTATGGCCGGTGAACGTTTTGCGGTACGTAACTCAGGAGCAAGTGCTGTAGTCGAAGGTATTGGAGATCATGGCCTTGAATATATGACAGGCGGTACTGTTGTGATTTTAGGTCAAACTGGTAAAAACTTAGCAGCGGGCATGTCTGGTGGTATTGCGTATATTTATGATCCTAACCATGATTTATATACACGTTTAAATAAACAATTAGTCAATACGTATGAAGTGAGTGGTAAAGCGGATATTGAAACATTAACGCAATTATTAAAGAATCACTACAAATATACAAATTCAGATGTTGCCCAAAAGATTTTATCAAATCTTGATCATGAATTATCCAACTTTAAAAAGATCGTACCTAAAGATTATGAAAAGATCACAACATTGATTCAAGAATTAAAGGCCAAAGGCTATCATGATGATGAAGCCAGTCTAATGGCTTTTGAACAAGTACATGCTTAGAAAGGATGAAAGATTATGGGAAAACCAACAGGATTTTTAGAATATGAAAGACAAGAAAACGAGGCCATCCAACCTCTTTCTCGTATCACAAACTTTAATGAATTTCATCCTTTTTTAGATGAAGAAACAAGACGTAAACAAGGTGCACGCTGCATGAATTGTGGCGTTCCCTTTTGTCAGTCAGCTATTAAGTTAAAAAACATGGTGACAGGCTGCCCATTACATAACTTAATTCCAGAATGGAATGATGAAATCTATAATGGCAACGATAAAAGAGCGTTATCAAGATTATTAAAAACCAATCCATTCCCTGAATTTACCGGTCGTGTCTGCCCTGCTCTTTGCGAAAAAGCTTGTTTGAATGGTTTAGACCAAGAACCAGTCACAATCAAAGAAAATGAATTGTATACGATTGAAACAGCCTATACTAACAAATGGATGTCACCTTATGTTCCTAGTGTACGCTCCGATAAAAAGGTCGCCATCATTGGTTCAGGGCCTGCAGGACTTGCGCTTGCGCATGATTTAAATCGAAGAGGCCATTCTGTGACAGTCTTTGAAAAAGAAGATCGTATTGGTGGTTTATTGATGTATGGCATTCCAAATATGAAGCTTGAAAAGAAAGTCATTCAAAGAAGATTCGAAATACTTTCGGAAGAAGGAATCATCTTTAAAACCAATGTGAATGTAGGTAAAGACATCACCAAAAAGGAATTGGAAAAAGAATATGATGCGATTGTCTTTGCGACTGGATCTAAAAAGGCTCGTGATCTAAATGTAAAGAATCGTGATTGTAATGGCATTTATTTTGCGGTGGACTACCTTACAAAGGCTACGAAACATTTGTTGGATAACACAGAAGAAATTTCTGCCAAATATAAACATGTCGTGATTGTCGGTGGTGGAGATACTGGAAATGATTGTGTTGGTACAAGCATTCGTCAGGGTTGTGCAAGTGTTGTTCAAATTGAAATGATGCCTAAAGCACCCGATGAAAGACTTCAAAGTAATCCTTGGCCCGAATGGCCAAAGATCTGTAAGACAGATTATGGTCAAGAAGAAGCGATTGCCATCTTTAAAAAGGATCCTCGCATCTACGAAACAACAATTAAGGAATGTATTTTAGATGAAAAGCAAAATCTGAAACAGATCAAGACAGTAAAAGTCCACTTTAACAATGGTAAACTTGAAGAAGTAAAGGGTTCCGAACAAATTTTAGACTGTGATTTATTATTGATTGCGGCTGGTTTTATTGGTGTTGAAGATGATTTAAAGAAGAATTTTAAATTGGAAACTTCACAAAGAAACACGATTGTGACACAACCAAATTCTTATCAAGTCAAAGACAAATACTTTACAGCTGGAGATTGTCATAGAGGTCAATCCTTAGTTGTATGGGCTATTCACGAAGGTAAAGAGTGTGCTAAAGAAGTGGATACGTATTTAATGGGTTACACAAATATGGAATAATTTAAAGTTCATTTAAGCTTATTGCGATATCCTTGTATTGTAAATAAGGAGGTACAAGGACATGAAAAATGAAATGCCAAAAATTCCAAATTCTAATCATAAATTATTAAAGAAAGGTACAAAGCTTGTATTGAGTGCGGCCACATTTGGTGTAGTTGCGGCCGGAAGTTTTCAAGGTGTCAACTATGTGGTTGATAACTATAATAAACAAGATACAACACTTCAAAGTACAAATGTTGTGAAAACTTCAAGTTCAACGACTTCAAATGTGAGTGCAGTCGCTCAAAATTGTATGCCTAGTATTGTATCGATTACCAATGTTTCGGTATCAGATGTACAAAATTATTTTAGTATGTATGGAAATAACTCAAGAAGCAATCCGTTTACGCAACAAGAAAGTACAAGTGTCGGTAGTGGTGTTATCATTAATAAAAAGAATGGTGAAATCGATATTTTGACAAACTATCATGTCATTGAAGGTGCAACTACACTTACTTGTACATTAGCGGATAATACAAATGTTGAAGCCACAGTAAAAGGTGTAGATGCAGATCGTGACTTAGCTGTGATATCGATTAAGACAAGTGATTTAAGTGAAGATACTTTAAAACAAATTGCGATTGCGACAATTGGAGATAGTGACAAACTACAAGTCGGTGAACAAGTCGTTGCGATTGGTAATGCTTTAGGTTATGGTCAAAGTGTTACAACAGGTATTGTATCGGCTACAAATCGTAGTGTTTCAACAAGTTCAGATACAGACAAATCACAATCGTATATTCAAACCGATGCAGCTATTAACCCAGGAAACTCGGGTGGAGCATTATTGAATATGAGTGGTGAATTGATTGGCATCAACTCAGCCAAATTAAGTGATACGAATGTAGAAGGTATGGGCTATGCGATTGCGATCAGCGATGTCAAAGATTCAATCAATACTATGCTTGAAGGAAAAGATGTAAGTAAGTCATCAAATCAATCTTCTTATTATAACAATGATGCGGATGATTATTCTTCTCCATTTGATTTTTGGAACTAAAACAGGGACTTGATTCCTGTTTTTTTTTGTTGTAAACTATTGAAGATGTTTTTTTGTGGATATGGATCTAAGGACCATAATCTATGTATGAAGATATCAATTCGATTAGTTACATCGTATTCTTAAAAAGAAACGAAAGTAGGAGGAAATATGAACAAATCAAAACTATCAGTACGCCAGATGTGCTTATTGGCTTTATTTTTAGCCATCGAAATCATCATGTATTTAACACCAATTGGATACTTACGTATCAACGCATTAAGTGTTACATTAATGCACGTGCCTGTAATTATCTTGGCTAGTACAATGGGACCTACAGCCGGTGCTTTCTTAGGATTCGTATTTGGTTGTACTTCCGTAATTGGAGCTACAATGACACCTGGAATCACAAGCTTTGTCTTCTCTCCATTTATCACAGTTGGTGGAATTTCTGGTAACTTCTTTAGTTTAGTTATAGCTTTAGTACCACGTATTTTGTTGGGTGTGATTGCTGGTTATGTATTTAAATTTGCGAAAAAATACGCAAAGAATACTCCAGTCGCTGCAGGTATTGCAGCAGCTGTAGCGACAGTATGCCACACAATCATGGTATTAGGGATGATCGTTATCTTATTCGGTCCTCAATACTCACAAGCTTTAGGCATTAGCCAAGCTGCATTGAACGGTGTTATGGCTGGTGTCATAGGAACAAATATGATTCCTGAAGTCATCGTAGCTGTTGTTTCAAACATGGCTTTAGCGACTGCATTAAGTTCAAGATACGTTGGAATTGCTCAACAAGCATAGTCAATGAATAGTGTAACTTTGGTTACACTATTTTTTTTATTTGGATTATAATAATTTGGGTGATAAAAATGGATTTAAATTGGAAATTAAATAAAACCGAACATATTGTACAAGATGAATGGATCGACTTTCGTAAAGAGTCATTTATTCTTCCAGACGGAAAGGAATTCTCCCCTTTCTATAACTATTCAAGAAGAAACTTTGTCGTGATTATCGCAAGAACAAAAGATGATAAATATATAACAGTTCGTCAATTCAGACATGGTCTAAAAAAAATAACAACTGAATTTTGTGCGGGTGGCATTGAAGGAAACGAACATGAAAGTGCCTTATTAGCAGCTAAGCGTGAACTACAAGAAGAAACAGGCTACGTTTCAGATCACTGGAAACATATATATACCATTCCCAGCAATCCTACCATAGCGGATAATTATGCGTATTTATATTATGCCGATGATTGTGAAAAAGTATCGAATCAGCATCTAGATTCGACAGAATTTTTAGAAGTCAAAGAATATACAGAAGATGAAATCAATGATTTAATTAAAAACAACGAATTTGTTCAACCAATTCATCTAATGGGTTGGCTAATGGTGAAAAAAGGCTTATTATAGGGATATAAAGGAGACTTATAAACATGGAAAAATTAACTAAAAAGGACATCATTTCAAACATTGCCCAAGATTCTCATTTAACTAAAAAAGACATTACTGAAGTTGTTGACTTGGCACTTACACAAATCTTTGAAGGTTTAAGTGAAGGAAAAACGGTAGATCTTGCAGGATTTGGAAAATTTGAAATCACTGAAAGAAAAGCCAGAGAAGGAATTAATCCTCTAACGAAAGAAAAGATTCAAATTGAAGCTAGCAAATCTGTTAAGTTCAAAATTGCCAAAGCTCTAAAAGAAGCCGTTAATAAATAATATCAAAACAAAAAGCATCCCTAGAGATGCTTTTTAATTACTTTAACACACTATCCCCTCGTTTAACAGATTTTGGTTCTGTAAATTGAGCAGGCGTATCTAAATTATTTGTGATAATCAACATTGTATTTATATTATATTTTTTTGATAGCTTTTTAAAATCAACTTCAACAATTGGTTGTCCCGCTTTAACAACATCTCCTTGTTTAACATTCATGACTTTAAAACCATCTCCGTTGGCTTCCACTGTATTAATGCCAATATGAACCAATAATTCCATACCATTCTTCATTTGAATTCCAAAAGCATGTCCTGTAGGAAATAGCACAGATAAAGTCCCATTGGCTGGAGAGCAAAGGGTTACTTTGTCATTTCCAAAATCAAACGCTGTTGTTTCTCCCATTAATTTTTTTGAAAATATATCATCTGGTACTGTACTTATATCTATTAATTCACCCTCCGCCATTGCGACAACAGAAGTGTCATCAACATTTAATGGTTCTAATTTTTCTTTCTTTTCAAAAAACTTAAACATATTTATTTTTCCATTCCATTTGATGCGATAACCTTTTTATACCAATTAAAAGAATCTTTTCTTTCACGAGAATAATCACCAGTACCATCATCAAATTTATTTACATATATAAAGCCATAGCGCTTTGCCATTTCTCCAGTCGAAGCACTGACTAAATCAATACATCCCCATGGTGTATAACCAATTAAGTCCACACCATCTTCAACTGCATTCTCCATAGCTTCAATGTGACTACGTAAATAATCAATTCTATATGAATCATGAATCCTACCATCATCACTTCTCGTATCATATGCGCCTAAGCCATTTTCTACGACCATAATTGGAATTTGATAACGATCATAAATCTCATTCAAACTATATCGAAGTCCATCTGGATCAATTTGCCATCCCCATGCAGATGCCTCCAGATAAGGATTTTTTACGCCACCCGCTAAATTACCTTCTACAGTTTCATCGTCATCATGTGTAGTAATACAAGACGACATATAATATGAACACGTATAAAAATCTACTGTTCCTTCTTTTAAAACTTTCTTATCTTCGTCGCTGATTTTTAAATCAATATAATGCTCTTTAAAATAATGATTCATATAAGAAGGATATTCACCACGAACTTGTACATCCGAACAAAACCAATTCAACACACGATTATGTTTTTGATTTTCTAAAACGTCCAAAGGATCACAAGTTCTAGGATAAGACGTTAAGAAAACATTCATGTCTCCCATCTTAAATTGAGGATAATTTTTATGTGCATATGCGATTACTTTTGCGGATGCGACTAACTGATGATGTAAGGCTTTAAAACGAGTTTGCGGACTACAATCCGCCTCTACAACAGGACCACTATAATCTTTAACACAACCTAAAGATAAAACGGTTCCAAGTTTTGTGACTCCTCCATTGATTTCATTAAATGTAAGCCAATATTTTACTAAATCTTTATATCGATCAAAGACAGTATGACAATATTTTTCAAAAAGAGAAATCACCTCAACACTTGCCCAACCATTATACTTTTCGACTAATGCGTATGGCATTTCATAGTGACTCAAAGTAACTAAGGGTTCGATTCCATATTTTTTACATTCTTTAAAAACATTCTCATAAAACTCTAAACCTTTTTCATTCGGTTCTTCTTCCATTCCTGTAGGATAAATTCTTGTCCAATTAATGGAAGTTCTGAAAACTTTAAATCCCATTTCAGCAAACAATGCGATATCCTCTTTATAATGATGATAAAAATCAATCGCCTCATGACTTGGATATAAAGTATGATCTTCAATTTTTGTAGTAATTCTTTTAGGATTTAACTTTGTACCATTCGTACACATATCCGAAACGGAGATTCCTTTTCCATCGATATCCCATGCACCTTCAAATTGGTTAGCAGCACAAGCTCCACCCCATAAAAAATCTTTTTTAAATGCCATCATCATCACCTCTATTTTTATTTCTTTCAATCATATAAGCCTTTTCTTTTGTGATTTTCGTATTACTATCATAATTATATTGATACAAAAAGGAAAATAGACAATCTAAAACAAAATGAAAAGCACTATATATTGCGAATGTATCTATTTTTGCCTCATATGAATTATTTTCTTCAATATCCACTAAGATAACTTCTTTACATTCACGTGCTACCGTACTATTTGGAGTTGAAGTAATACCAACAGTATAACGTCCTTGTTTTTTTAATAAATGCAAGCTTTCAACAACATCTCGATTTTCGCCTGATAAAGATATCACTAGATTTACTGTATTCTCAGTTCCAGCTAAAGCATAACCCGGTAAAAAGCATGCTTCCTGTGTTAAATTCACAATTTTACCAAAGCGTAGCATCTTTTGTTGGAATTCCATAGCTACAGTTACTGATGTGCCTACACTAAATATATTGATCATATCTGCCTTATCCATTCTTCTAACAATTCGATGGAACTGATTGTAGTTAAAACAAGATATCGTTTTCGCAATTGTTTCTTGATTCAATCTTTCCAATTGTTTAGCAATTTGTTCATATGAATCTTCTCCGGTAAAAGGATAATTTACGTTAACTACACCATTTTTTGCATAAGCCTCATACTCTGAATTAAATAAGATTTGAAATTTCTTATATCCATCCAATCCTAATTTATGACAAAATCTTGTAATTGTTGAAGTTGAAGAATATGTGACTTGAGCAAGAGATGAAATAGACATATTTTTTACTTCGTATCCATTTCTTAACAAATAATCTGCAATACTTTTTTCAATATCCGTAAATTCTTCATGTTTTATTAGTTTATCAATAATCATAAAAAGTTCTCCCCCTATCATTACCTTAACAATTCCATTATATCAAATACAGTAACCAGTATAAGGAGAGAACTTAAATTAAATTAGGACAATTTTAATCAAATTCTTTAACTTTTCCGCTCTTTAACAAGAATGCTGTTGTTACAAATCCAACTAAAATTGCTGCCACAATACCAATACAATACATTGGGAAGTTCACACATCCAAACCATCCACTAAATGCTAAGATTCCAGAGAATGCAAAGTTAGTTGCTGCAACTTTACCAATCCCTAAGATTAAACCTCCAATAGCTCCAGAAACAATCATAGATCCAATTAACCATTTGTTTCTCAAAATAATACCATAAAGTCCAGGTTCTGTGATTCCACATAAAGCATTTGTGAATGCTGCAGATCCAGCTGTCGCTTTATCACCCGCATTTTTAGCAAATAATGCGACGGCCAAACATATACCTAAAGCAGCATAGTTACCCATACCACCAGCAGCTAGTGCAGGTTCAAATCCTTGTTCTGCCATAACACCTAACAAAATTGGAGTAATAGCCCAATGCATACCAAGTAGAATTACCAATGAGAAGAAGGCACCAAATACAACGCCTACCAAAATTGTATTTGCGCAAATCAAGTTATAAACAGCTGTAATTCCATTTGCAATCATTCCACCAACAGGTCCAAATACCAAGATAGTTAGTGGAGCAAAAACAACTAAGCATAATAATGGTACTAAAATAAATTGTGTAACTTGTGGCAAATATTTCTTTAATGCTTTTTCAAAATAACTCATAAAGAAAATAGCTAATAAAATAGGAATAAATGATCCTGTAAAGTTATATGCAGTAAAATTAATACCTAATAATGAAGCTTTTTCACCCGTAACCAACAAATTAGAAACACCTGGATACATAATGACAGCTCCTAAAGTAACAGCTACATATTGATTACATTTAAAGTGTTTCGCGGCTGTAAATGCTAATAAAATTGGGAAGAAGTTAATCAACGCATAGAAAATCGCATAGAATGTTTGATATGTAAGTCCCGCACTATCTACAAGTCCCATATTGGCAAGTAATCCAATAAGACCTGAAGCAATACCTCCTGTAGCCAAAAGCGGAATATATGGTGCATATACATCTGACATCAATCTAGAAAAACGATCAAGCAAACCTACTTTTTCATTTACTTCCACTTCTTTTGATGCTGTTAATCCTTTTGCTTTTAATTCAGGAAGTTCCATCAATTGATTGTATACATCTGTAACATGTGTTCCAATTAAAACTTGATAATATCCAGAACTCACTAAAGTTCCAAGAACTCCCTTTACATTCTTCAATGCTTTCTCATCAAACTTACTTCCATCATTTAATGTAAATCGTAATCGAGTGGCACAATGAATACAGTTTTCAATATTATCTGTACCGCCTACTCCTTTAATTATTTCTTGAATCAAAGTTGAATAATCTTTCATTTTTCATCTCTCCTTTACTATTCTAACTTTTTAAATATTTAAAGCATTCACAAAACCTTCATAGTTTGCATTCATTATACTTGATGGTCTAATGCAATCTCCAATCGCCACCGTATCTCTACAAATACCATAGAATTGTTCAACTAAATCAATCTGCGGAACAAGTCCAGTCGATAAAATCAAAGTATCGTATGGTAAATTCAACTGATTTCCATCTTTATCCTTATACCAAATATTCACATCCTCAATCTTCGTACAACTACAACTTAATAAAGAGCGAATATTATCATGAAGTAAAAATTTTTGTCTTAACGCCTCACGATATAACGAATTTGCATTAGCTGCCAAGACATCTGTTACTTCTATTACTGAGACATCTTTTCCATCTTCTGCAAGTTCTAATGCAATCTCACAACCAATACTTCCACCACCAAGAATTGCTACCTTTTGGCCTAACATTTCAGGATTTAGAATCGCTTTTGTTGCCAATACAACCTTTTCATTATCAATTCCAGGAATTGGAAGAATTCTTTCTTTTGCACCCATCGCAATTAAGATAGAATCTGGATTTAATTCCTTAATCATTTTTGGAGTAGCCTCAGTATTTAATAAGACTCGAATCGAACGCTTCTCAATTTGTGTTCGATAATATGTCAATAATCTTTGTACTTCTTCTTTATGTTTTTCACTGGCAATAACCTTTAATAAACCACCTAAAGAATTACTTTTTTCAATTAAAGTCACATCATGACCACGATCTGATGCTGTAATAGCTGCTTTTAATCCAGCTGGACCCGCTCCAATAATTACCACATGTTTCTTTTCAGAAGTTTTACCAATACATCTTTGTGAAGGAACAAAGCTTTCATTATGAAATCTAGGATTTACAGAACATCCTACATTCCAATGATCGGTTGCAATATGATAACAATTTGAACATCGCAAACAAGGTACTATATCTTCAGGATGTCCTAACATTGCTTTTTTTGGCCAATATGGATCAGCTAATAAAGACCTACCAAAAGCCACCATATCTACATATCCCTTTGCAATGATTTCATCCGCCATCTTAGGCGTCAGAATGGCACTTACCATTGAAACTGGAATATCAAGCTCTTCTTTGATTCTCTTCGCATATTTAAGATTCGGCATTGCTTCCTCTAAATTTGTTGTAATACAATGAACGTTTGCCTCAAAAATTTTATCAATACCCGAAGAAACTTGTACTGTATCTACATATTTTTGAGCCTGTTTCAAGAAGTATAAAACATCTTCAAACGAAATTGAATCTTCAATCCATTCATATGCACTAATTCGCATATCAATTGGATAATTATTCCCAACTGCCTTTCGAACAGTTTCCAAAATTCTTAATGGAAAGCGACAACGATTTTCAATGCTTCCACCATATTCATCTGTACGATGATTATAATGTGGAGATAAAAATTGAGCAGGAAGCCAACCATGACCAAAATGTAAGAAAATACTATCAAAACCAATTTTTTTAGCACCTTGTACAGTTTGTGCAAACCAATCTAACGTTTCCTCCATCATTTCTTCGTCCATCTCTTTAACTTCTACACCATCATCACGAACAAATTCACTTGGCCCTTTCGCGTATCCATGGACTCTTGCATCTTGTCCACCATGGAAAATTTCAATTGATGCCTTAGCACCACCTTTATGAATTTTTAGAACTCTTTCTCTAGTCTTTTCCCTTTCATATTTTGAAAATAAGTAGGGTTCATCTGGACTGGAAAAACTTGATTTGCCTGGTTCTACAATGGCATGACCCGCAATCACCATGGCTGCACCTCCCATAGCTTTTTCTTCAAAATCATCCCCTGTAGGTGTCGCAATGATTCGATTTTTTAAAATCATTCCATTGATATTAATGGGTTGAAACAAATGATCGAACATATCATTTCTCCTTTCTTTGTCATTTCGCAAATTCATCATAAGTGACATAAAATTCATTTTCAATATGTCATATTTGTTTAGAAAATTATTTTCTTCTTCCGATAATTCAATTCTCAATTTATGAAAATTTTTACCAATTGTTAGTGCTTACACTAAAAATTAACAAAAAAAAGAAGCTAAACACTTATTCGTTATAGCTTCTTCGATCATTACCACTTATATTATAATACTCAGATTTACTCTTATACATTCTTTCATCCGCTAATTTAGAAACAGAATGAATTGAATCAAAATCTTGTTCAGAAGACTTGACGACACCATATGATACAGATATTGAATTGGAATACTTACCATGCCAATCATGAATAGTCACATCAAATACTTGTAATATAGAATCGATATTCGATACAGATTCTTGAATCAATACGACAAATACATCTCCACCAATACGATATATTTTTCCATAAGAGGCAAACGCAAACTTCATGCAGTTACTAGCCGCACAAATCAGTTCATCTCCTGCACTATGCCCAAGTGAATCATTGGCTTGTTTTAAACCATTTAAGTCTAAAAATATATAAGCCCATTCCGTATTTAAATCTAACTGTTCCATATCCGTATCATACGCACGTCGATTGAAACATTTCGTCAATTCATCCGTATTTGAAGTATACATATACTTTTCTTTTTCATACTTCTCCTTTAATACTCTAGAAAGCATTAAAACAAGTAAGCATGAAGCTGAAGTTAGATAAATACCGACAATCAATATCGCAACAATATTAGTTTGAGCATTCATTGACTCCAACATACATACAGCTACAATATAATCTCCATGTTTACGTTTTACAAATCGATAGCCTTTATGATTGAAATGAGCCGTATTTCCAACCCACGATGCATCTGTTGCTCCCAAAATCTTTTTTGTCTTTGCGTCCACCACATAAATTTCCATTCCCTTATACACAGGCATATCAGCTACAACATTTGAAATTTAGTTTTGTTTCAACTCCTTTAAAAGACGCTTTGGCGTAATACCCACTTGAACCATATGCGTTTTCGACTCATTCCAAGTAATCGCATACATCATCTCTTTAGCTTCAGCCGTATTTGGCGTGACATCCTGGCATAATGTTAAATCTTTATTATTTAACATCTGTTTAAAGAAAGCCATTTGTTCACCTGAATCAAAGCTATATCCAAAATACTTAGGTATCGAACCCGAATAGATCGTTCCCGTATCATCAATAAAATGAATTTCATCCACGGACATTAAAGATGCGATTTTTTGATGTTTATCAATATCATATTCAACTTCCGGCTTGGCATCCACAATATAAGATATGGCTTTAGCACGTACTATATAATCATCTTTTAATTATTTCACAAATCGCTCTTCATTCGACTCATTTTTATCAAGATCCGCAATCACACGATCCAATAATACATAGGATGTGGTTTGCACATTCTTTTCATTTACATATCTTAATATACATGCTTCAAGAATCAATACGAGGGCAACAATGGTGATTGAAAGCACTAATATTTTTCTTTCTCTCGCAATTACTATTTTAGGTTATATTTTTCAAAAATAAAAGTGGCATTTGTTATGCCACGATTTTTTGAATCGATTTCTTCAATTCTTCAGCTGCTTTTTTTGTATCCTCTTGATCCATAATAGCCGATACAACACAAACACCTTGAATAGGACTCTTTTCTAAAACAGAAAGATTGTCTTTATTTAATCCTCCAATCGCACAGACCGGAATCTTGACAGCCGAACAAATGCCATTCAATGTTTCCACACTCGTAATCGTCGTCTTCACATGCGTCTTTGTCGGATAAATAGCACCACAACCCAAATAGTCAGCACCATCAGCCTCTGCTTTTTTTGCAACTTCAACAGTCTTTGCGGTAGCCCCAATAATACAATCTTTTCCCATTATTTTACGAGCTACAGAAATTGGCATATCTTCATTTCCTAAATGAACACCACATCCTACAGCCATTGCGACATCGATTCGATCATCAATAATTAATGGAATATGATAAAAATCAGTAATCTCTTTTACTTTTAAAGCGAGTTCATAGTACTCTAAAGTCGACTTATTTTTTTCACGAAGCTGTATAATGGTTGCTCCACCTAGACATGCCCCTTTAACTTTATTTAAAAAAGTTTCTTCATCATAACCATCTGAATTGGTAATAAAATATAATGTATAATCTACTTTTTTCATCCTAACACCTCAATTTTAAACAAAGATTCATCAAAACTGGTAAGTTTATAGATCTCATCCATAAAATGCATATGAAAAGTTCCAGGTCCTTCACTTTTCGTCTTTTCTGCAGCAACTTCATAATAACAAGTTGCCTTAATACAAGCCAATAATGGAGAATAACTAGCTAAAAATGTAGCGATTGCCACATTTAACATACATCCAGTGCCTGTGATTCTTGAAAGCATTTCACAACCATTTGAAATTAAATTCACGTCTTTACCATCTGTAATGACATCAATCTTGCCGCTACAAACAACTACACAACCAAGATGTAAAGCCATGTCCTTTAGCCATTTTGCGCTTTCATAGATATTCTCTTCATCGAGAACATCCGCATCTACACCGTGCGCATGACTTGTCATCCCATAAAAAGCTTTACATTCACTGATGTTCCCTTTAATGACGGTTGGACAATATAAAGAAACAAGTTCTTTGGCATAATTTAATCGAAGTGTTGAACAAGCCACTCCAACCAAATCTAAAATGAATGGTATTCCTTTTTCTTTGGCACATTTTGCACTAATCATCATAGACTTAGCTCTTACATCATCAAAGTTACCTAAATTTAATGCCAAAGCCGCAGAATGGCAAGTGATATCATCAACTTCATCGGGGTGACAAGCCATAATTGGCTTCGCTCCTAAAGCTAATATAAGATTTGCACAATCATTAATTGAAATCGGATTTGTGATACAGTGAATCAAATTATTCGTTTGTTTCAACAAATTTTTGCACTCCTAACTTTCTTTGAATATTTTCTAGGATTCCACTACGAGACATCGACTTCAATAAAACATACGCAATACTTCCACCGATGATTGTACCCATTAAAAAGCTAGGTACATAGAACATCCATGTAAGTCCAGTTCTTCCCCATAAATATGTCATCACTGGATATGAAAGAACAGAACCAATTAAACCTGTACCAATGACTTCACCAAGTACGGCAGCCCAGATTTTTCCTTTACTAACACGATATAAAATACCAGATAATGTAGCTCCAAAAATGGCACCAGTTAAAGCCAATGGTGGAATTCCCATAACTGTCATACGAATTAAACCAATAGCTAAAGCACAAAGAAATGAATACCAAGGCCCCATAAATACAGCCATTGTGATATTAATCAAGTGTGCCATAGGACACATTCCTTCTACACGTAAGATTGGAGAAATGACTACTCCAACAGCTACCATCATTGAAAAAAAGACTAAGCTTAATAAGTAATTGTGTTTATTCATAATACTACCTCCTACAGATACAGATGGCCTAGAAAACACGCAAAAAACCATCTGTGGTCTCGGTATTAGACAAACAGTCCTCTCTCATCCTGTCAATTCAGGCTCCCTCGCTTGTTTTCTATACTCTAGGCGCTCCCCTACAGTAAGGCAATAAAATAAAAAGACCTGCAACGTAAAAAGACAGGTCAAAAAAATCTATACTTCCTACGCCGGCATTATCCGTCAGGTTTAATGGGTCGAAGTCGAACTTCCTCTCAGCAATAGCTCCCCAGATTTATCTACTACATTTAGAATTTTAGTACAAAACAATTTAAAGTGCAAGCCAAATATGAGATCAAGAAGGAATTTACGAATGAAACAAGACAAGAATCATTTCTAGTCATTTTAGCAATCTATTTTTTGATCTTTTTAACTATGGCAATGTCTCCATATGTGATTGTGAGTGGAGAAGAAAATTCCTTATCCCACATTCTATTTTTTGCAAGCCTTATTAGTACCAATCTGATTGTTCCATTTGCACTAAACACAATTTACTTGGTATATTTATTATTTAAAACCATCATGTCTCAAGATAATTAGTGCCTATTTTAGCTTTTCAACAAGTTTTAAAAACTTCTTCTCATTCATTACATCATTCGTTATATAATCACCATTATAGAATAAGGCATAGGTAGTGATAGGAGTTGGCGCATTCTGCGCCTTTTCTTTTGTATCTATATGAATCGCTTTAAATTCTATATTTTGTTCTTTTGAAACATTCTCTATAATCGGAACATACTTCGCATTAAAAGGACATTGACTTGTATAATATAAGACAAAGCCAGACTCTTCGATATGACATTCTTTTGCACAAGATTTAAATTGAGGAACTTTTGAATCATTAAAATTCAAGTACCACAATTGAATACCATTACTCGCTTCATCAGAGATTTTAAAACCTTTATATGTTAAAAATTTAGGATCTGCAAGATACGGCGTCTTCTTTTTTGTAGATAAGATACAAATTCCATCCATTCCCTTCTTCTTACTGTCTTCAATACACATATTTAATAATTCACTCGAATAGCCATGACCCTTTAAAGATCCACAAACCCATAGACAATCAATATACATATAATTTTCTGCGTCCACACCAATCCACGCATTCTTTGCAGGAATATACTCAATAAAGCATTTCCCTCTTACAGATGATTTAATAAAGACAAGTCCTTCTTCAAAGCGATCAGACAACCAATCTTTCTTTGATCTTACTTGGACATCTGAATTACTACTAATGGCACAACAAATGTGTTCTTGTTCAATATTTTCTTTTGTCACATATACATAATCCATACATTAACCTCAATAAAAGTATTATGAAGGAAAAAGGAGTTGAAATCAATCAACTCCTACGTGTTTTATTTTTCGAATTTAATAGCAGCCTATGAAGTAAAGAAAATATTCTGGACTGTCTTTTTTCATCCGTTATATGTAATGAGGAAATATCTTCAATTTCCTCTAATTTCATGGTGTTTTTGTTTTTAGTACCACTGAGATTCATTCTTGCTTTTACTTAACTCTCGCCGCTAAGATTAAGGTACCATTCAAATGTATTGTCGTCAATAGGAACTACAGAAGTAACAAAATCATGAAATTTTCAGATATGGCAGAAGAACTTCGTCTTCAACTTGAAAATCCAAACAGCGATTTAGAATCTTTTCAGGATCGTTTTTAAAAGTTGGTCACAGCTGAATGGTAAAATAAGTCCAGTTGATACGGCGACGAAGGCAATTGAATCCGTTGTATAAGTCCACACCCATATTGTAGATATAAAATATCATCCTCCTGTTGTAAGATAAAAACAGGTAAGTATACTTATCTAGTCTTGCGATTAGGAGGCGTTTTTTTATGCGGGATGTTAAAAGAGTTTTGGAAATGAGATCACAAAACTATACTCAACGACAGATTTCTGTATCTCTTAAAATTTCAAGGGATACAATAAGAAAAATTTTTAATGTAGCTGATGACAAGAAAGTGTGTTGGTCATCTATTAAAGATCTCAGTAAATCAGATGTCCAAAATTTATTATTTGAACAGGAGTTGAAAATCAATTTATCCATTAAGCAACCTGATTTTGATTACATCCATAAGGAACTATTAAAGCCAGGAACCACAATCAAACTGCTATGGGAAGCATATGTTGATGATTGTCGGTCAATCAAGAGTCCATTTTACCAGTATAGCTACTTTTGCGAACGATATCGTGATTACGTTAAAAAGCATA
>NZ_JAHQVB010000154.1 GCF_019052655.1 Holdemanella porci | reverse complement strand
TCGACATGGGCTCCCACATGCTCGAGGTTTCCCCGTCCATCGGCACCATCGCCAAGCCGTAGCTGGAGATCCACCCGCTGGGCATCGGCGGCAAGGCCGACCCGGTCCGCCTGGTCTTCTCCGGCAAGCCCGCCAAGGACGCCGTCGTGGTCTCCATGTCCGACGTTCGCGAACGCTTCCGCCTGCTCATGGACGTCGTCGACGTCGTTGAGCCGCAGGGCTCTCTCAAGGAGCTTCCGTGCGCCCGCGCCGTCTGGGAGCCGAAGCCGAGCCTGAAGACCGCTGTTGAGTGCTGGATCACCGCCGGTGGTTCTCACCACACCTGCATGACCACCTCCGTTGGTCGTGAGGCTTGGGAAGACTTCGCCCGCATCGCCGGTGTTGAGCTCGCCGTCATCGACGAGAACACCACCGCTCGCCAGTTCGAGAAGGAACTGGAGCTGTCCGAGATGTACCACCGTCTCAACAACCAGCACTGATTGGCGGAGCGTATACCGCCTTTCCTCAGGTTCGACGTACCTTCGTGCGCCTTCGCCTTCGGACGGCGGTCTCCGCACGCGTAGATTAATTTTCGAGGAGTAATGTTTTTTTTTTTTT
>NZ_JAHQVB010000021.1 GCF_019052655.1 Holdemanella porci | reverse complement strand
GAATAAGTAACATCCTTATAGGCACGATCAAAACAGATCTTGAATGCCTTATGAAGCATACAATTATACAGTTCAAGATTCTTTTTAATGATCAATTCTGCTTCTGGTTCCAGATCTTTATAATAGATTCTTTGCAACATTGAAAAGACCTTCATAAGACAAGTCCTCCTGTTCTATCTGACTCTATTATACTATATTTAATGCAAGCTTAATATATAGATTTGAGACTTCATAAATTATTTTATTTGTGTTATAATATCATCAATGTAAATATGTGATATTCCCCATATTCTCACATGTTCACATTAAATTCACATTGACACTGCATTTTTATTCTATTTGGAAGGGTTTCATTCTATACTTCAATTATGGACACAACTTATCATCCAAACATTCCAATTGAAACTTTATCACTATTAGATTGTGATGTTTTAATACCATTTCACATGTCGTATTTCTCTGTTCCGAAACCAAAATCTTAATATACAAGAAAAGATGAGCAATTATTTACTCATCTAGTTTTTCAATTATTTTTTTAATGTAATAGGTTCTTAGTAAGCCAAAGATCAAGATACAGATTCCTACAATGGAAATGGCTTTTTCTTGATACAACAAGCCAAAAACAAAGACGACAATGCCAAGTCCAGCCAGCTGTAATTGTTTAAAAACAACCTTTTGTTTATCATTCATTAGCGAACAGTTACACCATTAGGCATTTCTTTTGCGACAGTGACAAATGACAAGTCTTTGTCATCTGTAGCACACAAAATCATACCATATGATTCTACACCACGTAATTTTACTGGTTTTAAGTTTGTCACTACGACAACTTGTTTTCCAATCAATTCTTCTGGCTTGTAGTGTTTCGCAATACCACTAACGATTTGACGGACTTCACCACCCAAATCAACTTGTTCAACCAATAAACGATCTGCCTTTGGATGTGGTTCACACTTCAAAATCGTACCTACTTTGAATTGTAGTTTTGCAAAATCATCAATCGTAACTTCTTCTACTTTTTCTTCTTTTTTAGGTGCTTCTTTTTTAGCTACTTCTTTTTCTTTATTAAACTCTTCCATAAATTTCTTTTCATCAATACGTGCAAACAATGGTTCACACTTTTCAACTACATGAATATCTGTTTCTAAGCTTCCAAAAGATTCAGAAGAATCTAAATCCGTTACTTTTGTATTTAAATATGCAAACATCTTTTCTGCAGTTTCAGGTAAGAATGAATGTAATAATACTGCTGAAATACGAATAGATTCTAATAAGTTATATAAAACAGTAGCTAAACGATCTTGTTTTGATTCATCTTTTGCAAGTACCCAAGGCATTGTTTCATCAATGTACTTGTTTGTACGACGAAGCAATGTGAATACTTCATCTAATGCATCACCAACACGAAGTTCTTCCATCTTAGCTTCTACTTTCTTCTTAGTTTCTAAAGCACAGGCTTTTAATTCTTCATCGACTGCTTCACATACATTTGGATTTTTGACTAAACCACCAAAATATTTATTTGACATCGCAATTGTACGAGATACTAAGTTTCCTAAAATGTTTGCCAAGTCCGAATTAATTCTTTCAATCATTAATTCCCAAGTAATCGTTCCATCTTGCGCAAATGGCATTTCGTGTAAACAGTAATAACGAACAGCATCTACACCAAAGTGAGCCACTAAATCTTCGGCATAAATCACATTACCTTTTGATTTAGACATTTTGTCACTTCCCGTAAGCAACCATGGATGCCCGAATACTTTCTTAGGTAAAGGTAAATCCAAAGCCATTAAAATAATTGGCCAATAAATTGTGTGGAAACGTAAAATATCTTTACCAATAATGTGTGTTGCAGGCCAGTATTTGTTGAACTTTTCATCACTAACACCATTGGCATGATAGCCAAGTGTAGTGATATAGTTGCTTAATGCATCAATCCAAACGTATACAACGTGTTTTGGATCAAAGTCAACAGGAACTCCCCATGTAAATGATGTACGAGATACACAAAGATCTTGTAATCCCGGACGCAAGAAGTTATTCAGCATTTCATTCTTACGAGATTCTGGTTGAATGAAATCAGGATGATCTTCAATGTATTTAATTAAGCGAGCCGCATACTTTTGCATATTAAAGAAGTAGGCTTCTTCTTTTGCCTTCTTAACTGGACGACCACAATCTGGGCAACATCCATCTACCAATTGAGATTCTGTCCAGAATGATTCACAAGGCGTACAATACCATCCTTCATATGTTCCTTTATAGATATCTCCTTGATCATATAAACGTTTAAAAATGCTTTGTACTTCTTTTACGTGATAATCATCTGTAGTACGCACAAAATAATCATAGCTTGTATTCATTAAATCCCAGTTTGATTTAATTTGAGCAGCCACACCATCCACGAATTCTTGTGGACTTACACCTGCAGCTTTTGCCTTTTCTTCAATTTTTACACCATGCTCATCTGTACCTGTCTGAAAGAATACATCATATCCTTGTGCTCTTTTAAAACGAGCAATCGCATCCGACAAGATAATTTCATATGTATTCCCAATGTGAGGTCTACCTGATGTATACGCAATTGCCGTTGTTAAATAAAATGGTTCTTTCTTTTGTGTCATCTTTATTTCCTCCTATCATACAAATAAAAAAAGCCTTCATCCAAGGACGAAAGCTTCGTGGTACCACCTTAGTTTGTGTTTTCACACCTCAAGCTGTTAACGCCAGCATACGTCTTTACCTACCTATCGATAAAGAAGCTCCAAGACCATCTTCTCTATATATTGTACGCAGATTCACACCAAACCATCTGCTCTCTTTAGTACGCCATATAAATACTCTTCTTTTCTAAGCTTATTGACTTGTTTATTATACGCTATACAACGTATTTTGAGCAAATTTATTTCGCAGCTTTTGTCAAAATTTTTACCAATGGTAAAGCTTTTTCAGGACAATTTGAAACACCCATATGATATTTTGGCTTTGTAGGACCATGATAATCACTACCACAAGATACGAATAATTTGCGTTTCTGAACAATTTTCAACGCAGCCGCAACCGTTTGTTCATGAATATCATTAGAGAAGCATTCCACTCCATCCATACCTAAATCCACAATTTCTTCTAAAACATCATCTGAAATATAATCTAAATGCCAGCTTGATAAAATCGCAATACCTCCAGCACTATGAATCGCATCAATTACTGCTTTCGCATCCGGATAGTTAGCCTTTACATAACAAGGTCCATTCTTACCAAATACATCGGTTTCAAAACGAGACATCGCAACACTCTCACTTTCACAACTATCAATATACTTCTTCACAAAAGGCAATAAACGCGTTCTTTCGTTATGGAACACCATCTTTGTGATTTCTGCTGGTGTAATAGTTTGGAAACGAGAATTTGAAATTAACGAATCTACATCAATACGAATGTCTGAGTAATTTTCGAATTTTTCAACACGCTCCATGGATAAATCTTTTTCACGCTTCAAAGAATTTTGTTCTAACACTTCAAACGCTTCATTCGTCCAGTCAATATAATAACCTAGAATACGTACTCGCATTCTTTTATATTGTGCATCCACTTCCACGCCTGGAATATATTGAATGTTGTACAAACTTGAAAAACGAACCGCTGCCGCATTTGCCCTTGCACAGTTGTGGTCTGTGATTGAGATAACTTCCAAGCGATTTTCTTTGGCTTGTTTGAATAATTCTTCTACATCATAATAACCATCATCACTGTAGTTTGAACGAATATGTAAATCGATTGGAGTCACAACCAACTCTTCTTTTACTAAAGCTGGTTCTACCTTTGTTTCAAAACGAATTTCCTGATCTGGTTCATTTACAGGAACCAAACCAAAAATCAAATCAAATAGAGTTTGTTGGTTTGGAGTGATTAGGACAACAATACCATTGATGACCCACCATAAAATGACTCCCGGCACTTGATAGAAGAACCCTAAAATCATCAAAGGAAGACCAAATCCCAATGCTTGTCGCAAAATCAAATTGATTGGCATCGCCTCTTTTTTATTTCTACGAACCAATTTCAAATCCATGATGGCATATCCAAATGATTGCCCATTTGTTCGTGCTGTAAAAAACGCAAGTAATAATACACTAGATACAAATAACAAGGCAAACATTAAGTAGAATAATAAATCAAAGAAGTGTGGTGGAATCAATCCACACATAATTAATAAAAACTCAAGAACCCATATATAAACAGGCAATAAGCAAATGTTGACATCCATCAAAAACGCAAAGAAATGATTTTGGTAATCTCTTAGATTCCGTTTTAATGGAGTGGCATATTTATATCCACCTGCACGATACAATTTCGATTTTTTTTGAAAGTATGCTAGAGTTAGATCTTTAAAATTGTATTTCTGTTGTTTCATAAAATTATAAGCCTTTCTTTCGTTATTATAACAATTTTTAAGCATGAAAAAAAGGGCCATAGCCCTTAATCTTGTTTTCTTAAACGTTTTAGCGCAAATGTTAATGCCGCTAAAGACATCATACATAACCATGAATAAATCGTCATATTTGTGTTTGTTGATGTATTTACAGGCGTATATTTTCCTGCATTCATACTAAATTTTTGTGCTTCCTGCAATAAACGCTGATACTTTTTACCAACTTTATTCACCAATTCTGCATTCACTGCATTTTTATCAGTTGCAGATAATTTTACCCAGCTAGGCATCGCAGAAAGAATCTTTTGATAATTCAAGTTGTTGGCGCTTGTAAAGATATTTCCACTTGTACTCGTTAAATATGTCTTAATGAAATTATCAGCTGCCGTACTTGTAATCTCTTGTTTGACTACCGTTTCCACTTTTGCGGCATCCACCTTCTTTGTTTCTACAGTTGGAGCCACAACTTGCGGCTGTTCTTGTACAACGGATGTTTGCGCTAATAATTCATTACTTGTTTCTACTTTTGGTGCAACCTTTTCTTCTAAAGTAACCACCTTGTATACAAAGTTTGTATTATCGTCTAAATATGCATTTAGATGTGCTAGCGTTTCATCCACTTTTGCCTGTGTTGATTCATCATTTGAAAGTACAAGACTACAATCATCCAATTCTTTCTTGAAGTTATTATAAGACTCTTCTTCAAGCATATCCTTATTGGATTCTAAGACTTCACTAGCTTCCTGCACTTTTTCATTCAATTTAGAGAAATCCGCTTTTTTAACTAAGGAAGCAGCTGCCGCATTTAAAGCAGACCGTGCCTTTTCAATGTCTTCAACAGTACTTGCACCATTTTCTAATACTTGCTTAGCTTCATTCAAACTTGTTTCATATGCCGTAAAGCTTCTATTGGTATAGCTATCCTTTACATATGTACTTGATTGATCTACGATAGCTTTTAATCCAGAAACATTGATCAATGCTTTTTTTGCATTATCCAGTTTCACTAACTCTTGTGTAAGTTGTTCTAAAGTTGAACTTGTTGATTGAACCAAAAGGCTGGATTCATCCATCACCGTTTTTAAAGCGGCATAGCTATCTGTAGTAAAGATTGTAGAATCTAAACTTTGTGCATCTTTTAAAGATGTATCTAAAGCTGTTTTAGCGTTTAAAACCAATGTATTTGCCTCAGCTACAACAATTTCATATGCGCTTAATTTACATCCTTCAGCTTTTTTCATACCTGCATTTGCGTATGCTGTTTCATAAGCTGTTTTGATTTGATCCTGATTTTCTTTAGTCAAGACTTTGAACAATTGATCTCCTGTTAATACGAAGGAATAATTCTTTTCATCCACCTTAGTGATCAATGTATATTTTTCTACATCTTTATTTGTACTATCTTTAACAATTTCTTTTGTACTCAAATATTGTTTGATAAAATCATCTGCAGTAATTGTCTGTTGGGCTTTTTCTTCTAATTTTACTGGCTGTACTTGTTTGGCAAGCACATCCATATTTGGATTTGAAGCCACACAAACTGCTACAGCACTTGCGACACAATAAACCTTTGCTTTATTCACGACAAACCCTCCATTCCATTTCACTATTTTACTCCCAAAATATCAATTGGTCTAGTCCCAATATTCAACAACAAACTTTCGAGCCCACGCATCCGTTGCTTCTAATTGATCAATTGTAGGATTTTCAATATATTTTGCCTGCTTACAAGCTTGTTCAATACTTTCTTCAATTTGTAAAAATGAAATCTTTTTATCCAAAAACAGCTGTACTGCCTGTTCATCCGCTCCATTAAATACGGCACCTAGATTTCCTTCTTTTTTACCAATTTCATAGGCTAGTTTCAACATTGGATAACGAACATAATCCATTTCTTTAAAGTTCAAATTCATTGTTTTTGTCATATCCAAAGGATGATCTTCCTTTAACCCCGGACGATCTGGATAACATAACGCATATTGAATTGGTAAACGCATATCCGCAGATCCAAGTTGTGCAATAATTGCGTTGTCATTGTATTCAACCATAGAATGCACGATACTTTGACGATGTAACACTGTATCGATTTTTTCATATGGCAAATCAAATAAATAGTGTGCTTCAATCACTTCAAAACCTTTATTGACCATTGTTGCACTATCCACTGTTATTCGTTTTCCCATATTCCAGTTTGGATGTTTTAAAGTCTGTTCTACTGTTACATCGCTTAACTCATCCCTTGTCTTATCTCTAAAACTACCGCCACTTGCCGTAATAATTAAACGTTTCACATCTTCACTACGATTTCCCTGCAAGGATTGGAAGATGGCAGAATGTTCTGAATCGATTGGATATAGTTTGGTGTTTGTTTCCTGCAATGCCTGACGCACCAAAACACCGCCCGCAACCAAGCTTTCTTTATTAGCCAATGCCACATCAATTCCTTTTTTTAAAGATGTTAATGTAGGCTTTAATCCTCTAAATCCAACAACGGCATTCACCAACAAATCATATTCACAGTTTTCAATACATTGAACCATGGCTTCATTGCCACTATAAACAGTAACACCACTTAATTCTTTGGCCTTTGAAACATCTGAAATACCAGCTACCTGAATGGTTGGATGTTTATCAATAATTTTCTGCATTACATCCACTTGATGTCCAGCCGCAATACCAACTAGACAAAATTGGTCTGGATGTTGTTCAATCACATCCACTGTTTGTAAACCGATAGAGCCTGTAGCTCCTAATAATAGTATTCTTTTCATAATTCATCACCTGTACTTATCATTTTAACACAATACAGATAAAAGATGTGGTTAAATAGTAATTGGAGGTAAATTATGAAAGGCAGTGATTTAACACATACTATTTCGGAAGATATGCCCGTCTTTCCGGGTAGTGAAACACCAAAATTAACCACAAAAAGCACCTACGAAAAGGATGGTTTTAAAGAAACACTCCTTCAAATGTATTCTCATGTAGGAACACACATGGATCCACCTGCCCATATTTTTACGAACCAAAAAGACTTTAGATCAATTTTCCCCAGAACAATTCATCGACAAAGCTCTTGTCGTTGATTGTAGAGATTTAAAAGAAGGACAAGCCATCACAATCGATAAAATCGATATAGATAAAGCCAAGTTGGCTGATTTTCTTCTCTTTAATCTTGGTTGGGATAAACGTTGGAATTTAGATACCTATTTTAATGATTACCCGTGCATAGATAACACAGTATTAGAATTCATTCTAAATAGTAATTTCAAAGGCATTGGCTTTGACGTAATGGGATTAGAAGACCCCCTGTGTGATGAAAATCTGACACGACACAAAGCGTTATTTAAAGATACAGATATTGTGAATATAGAAAATCTCACGCATTTAGAACAATGTGGTGATGAATTATTTTGGTTTAGTTGTTTCCAACTTAAAATTGAAAACTGTGATGGCATTCCTATTCGAGCGATTGCTTAGTATGAATAAAGACCGGATCACCGGTCTTTCAATTTTTTCTTTTCATTATATAATTGTTTATCAGCTTCAATAAACCAATCATTCCATTTATGTATATCTTTGTGGTATGGTGCACATCCAATACTCACATCTAAGTCAAAGGGAAAAGATAGTTTTTTTATATACGCATGAATTCTTTGGCACAAACCTTCTACATCATTTCCTTTATACACAATCACAAATTCATCCCCACCATAGCGAGCAATAAAATCACTTTTTTCAATACAAGATTCTTTTAAATAGTTCGCAATGGCCTTTAATGCTAAATCCCCTTGCACATGTCCATGCTCATCGTTGATTTTCTTAAATCTATTCACATCCAGCACTAACAAGTACATATTTAAATCTTGACTTCTTCCACACTCAAATAAATGCTGTTCCCTACAATTACAGTTATTCAATTGTGTTAATGGATCCATAGAAATCATTTGTTTTTCCAAACTAATATATACAATAAGGATTCAAAGACTAGTTCCTACACAAAAAACTGGAATGTCACGAAAAAAATCTTGCATTATGCCAATCAACAATAGTGACACCATATAAATGCCTAAAATTTGATTCGATTTCTTTTGTTGATAATTCTTTGCCTTACGGCTATACACACAAGCTTGATAGGCTCCAACCATAAAATAGAGATCGTTTATAAATACATGCAAAATATAGAGTGGTCCTTCTCGAAACTTTCCATATGAATCGATTTGAAATAAACATCCATCCAATGTTTTCACAAGTAAAAGGACAACGCTTGCGAACACAGGAATCATTGCGAATATCGTTTGCGATTTCTTTAAACAATGAACTTCAAACATTATTTGGATGTAATTAAACCAAGAAAGTATGCATAGCGAAAAGAACAGGAAGCTCATTTCATTTAGAAACAGGTCCTGACCATTTGTCGTCATTCGTACTAAATCAGTTTGAAAATATAATACATGTACAAAGACAACTGCAAAAAACTAACTATTTGACTGTTTTTCATCATGGAATGATAGGTTTTAAAACCTAGAATCAACATGATAGCTACACATATATAGTAGATTTACGCAAAACGAATTTAGTTTATAAAACCATTTTATCATGAAAAACAGATCATATCCCCTTTATCGGTAAATATGATCTGTTTTTTTAATTAGTCTTCAAATGACAATGGTTTTAAATCCCAAATTTCTTTAGCATATTCGCTAATTGTACGATCACTAGAGAAATATCCTGATTTAGCAATGTTTACTAACATCGTCTTAGCCCAGCGACTCTTGTCCATGTAACGAGCTTGTACTTTTTCTTGAGCATATACATATGCATCAAAGTCAGCTAATACGAAGAATTCATCGTTACGCATCATTAAGTCGTTGTTGATCAACTTAAATTCGTTTGGATCATTTGACCATGTACAATTCTTAAGTGAATCAATTACCATACGAATATTGTAGCTTGAATTGTATAGGTTCCATGCGTTGTATGAGTTTTCATGACGAAGTTCATTGATGTCTTCTACATGTAAACCAAAGATTTCTGCATTTTCGTATCCAACACGCTCAACGATTTCTACGTTAGCTCCATCAAGTGTACCTAGAGTGATTGCACCATTCATCATGTACTTCATGTTTCCTGTACCACTTGCTTCTTTACCAGCAGTAGAAATCTGTTCAGAAACATCTGCCGCATTCAATAAGATTTCAGCAATGGATACAGAGTAGTTAGGAATGAAGACAACCTTCATGTATTTAGAAATTTCTGGGTCATTATTAACAACATTGGCAACCATGTTAATCAATTTAATAATTTCCTTCGCTAAATCATAACTTGCTGCTGCTTTTGCAGAATAGAAGAATGTACGAGGGTAAATTCTAAATGAAGGATCCTGTTTCATTCTTAAGTATAAATACATAACGTGGAAGATATTTAATAATTGACGTTTGTATGCGTGAAGACGTTTAGCTTGGCAGTCAAAGATTGAATTAACATCAATATCAATACCTAATTTTTCTTTTACATAAGCAGCCAAAATCTTTTTACGCTCTAGTTTCACATCCATGAATTTAGATTGTAAAGCCTCATCTTCAACGTGTGCCATTAAATCTTCTAATTTTTCTGGATTTGTCTTGAACTCATCTCCAATTGTTTCTTCTAACAACTGAGTCAATTGAGGGTTTGAGAACAATAACCATCTACGGTGAGTAATACCATTTGTCTTATTTTTGAATTTATCTGGATAAATTGTCACAAAATCTTTGAATACATCGTTTACTAAGATTTCAGAGTGAAGTTTCGCAACACCATTTACACTGTGAGAACCAACAACAGCCAAGTTAGCCATGTGAACTTGTCCTTCTTTTAAGATTGAAACATTGTTGAAGATTCCACATAATCCTCTGTGATCTACGTCATATTTGAAACGACGGTTGATTTCTTCAATGATCATATATAGACGTGGCAACAATGAACGAACCATGTCTTGAGGCCATTTTTCAAGTGCTTCTGCCATAACTGTGTGATTTGTATACGCAACAGTCTTTGTCACGATATTCCAAGCATCATCCCAGTCATAGAAGTAATCATCTAGTAATACACGCATTAATTCAGGAATAACTAATACAGGGTGTGTATCATTTAACTGAATCGCAACTTTATCACCTAGATTATCTAAGCTTGGGTATACACGTAAGTGTGAACGAATAATTTGATCAATTCCAGCACATACAAAGAAATATTCTTGTGTTAAACGCAAACGTTTTCCTTCGATTGTCGAATCATCAGGATATACATTTGCTGTAATAGCTGTTACTTGATTCAAATATTCATTTAATCCACCTGAGTTTACAGAATCTTCATCAACTTCTGCATCCCATAAGCGAAGTGTATTTGTGGTTGTTGTATGATATCCAACGATTGGTTCGTCATAAGGTACAGCACGTACGACCAATTCCGGATGATGTTGAGCATGGAATTTTCCATATCCATCCATGTATCCATCTACGTAACCACCAAATTTAACTTTTACAGCATGTTGAGGTTTCCATACTTCCCAAACATTACCATTCTTTAACCAGCAGTCTGGCAATTCAACCTGTTGGTTGTTTTCAATTTTTTGTTTGAACAAACCATAACGGTAACGAATACAGTTACCATGTCCTGGCAAATCAAGAGAAGCTAATGAATCCATGAAACATGCGGCAAGTCTTCCTAAACCACCATTACCCAATCCTGCATCACTTTCAATGTTTTCCATGTCATTGATGTCCATACCTAAATCTTTTAAACCATCTTTAACAACATCATAGATGTTTAGGTTCATTAGGTTGCTAGTCATTAAACGACCCATCAAGAATTCCATAGAAAAATAATAAAGCTGCTTTGATTCTGTTTTCTTGATCGCATTTTTAGTTTCTCTCCAATGCTCTCCAGCAAAATCACGAATCATTTTGCCCAGGATAATATATCTCTCTTCAGGATATGTTTCTTCAAAATCACGTCCATAGGCATCAGAAACAGCTTCTTTAAAGCTTTCCTTAAAACTATCTTTAGACTCAAATAGATGTGGCATAATCTAAATCTCCTTCCACGCCTTTACATTATACCTTTATTTCAAGCCATTTTTCAACTTTACCCCACTTTAAAAACATCGAAATCCCAAAAATAGCCAACAGTTTTATGGGTTTTGATGTATTCATCACCCAAAAGGCGACGAATTGAAGCGATATGAACCGTTAAAGTGTTATCCAATATTTCGTGATGATACGCCTGTTCCAAGTAAAAAACCAACGCCGATCTAGATACAGTTTTGTGAGGAACGTCCATCAGTGTTGAAATAATTGTAAAACTTGCCTTAGGAATAAAGATTTTTTCTTTACCCTTTTGGATAATATTAGAATCCATATCAATCAATAGATTCCCCGTTCTATATAACCCCTTTTTCTTTCGAACATTTTCAATGGACATTGAAATCAAACCGTTGCTGTAATTTCTCACTTCATCATTCACTTTTAAATTTTGGCATAACATAGCTGGTGTTTTGTAGTAAACCTGCCCGTTCTCTTCAATGCGATCCACAGGATATCCATTATCGACTAACTCTTCGAGCAGTTCTAAATCGACCTCTGTAATCAACTTACAAAACTTCATATGTATACTTATCTCCTTTAGCTAACCATTTCACATTTGGCTCATACCAATAGTATCCCATATCTATGTGAATTTAACATTAAATGCTAACTCTTTGTTAATTTATGCAAATTTTCAATTAATTTGTGCAAATATATAGTACCTTTTAATGATTTTTTACTCAAATTTCTCTATTTTACCGAAACATTTAATGCTTGAATCAATGATCATTCCACCCTTTTCATAGATGCCATACACAGGAATTTGTTTCTCTGATTTTACCTTTTCAATACTTTGCAGCTGCACTTTACTACTTCTAAAATGAGGTTCAATCGCAAAACCAGATAAACAACCTAAACCTGTCTGATACAAAAATCCTGGATAATCCTCATCCGGACTTATGTGATAAGAGTCAAGCTGAATCATGGCTCCTGCACTATATCCAATCATAATTCCCTTATAATTTTTAATTAACTTCTTTAATTTCTTTTCTTTAATTCGCTTCATCATTAAATCAGGAGCTCCACCTGTCAACATCAAAATGGAACTATTTAAAATCTTTTCCTTCATTTCATCCATCGAATCTTTAAAGTAATTGACCCATACTATTTGTTCCTTACCGATTCCATACTTGTAGAATACATCTTGATTAGAGCGATACCATATCCCTTGTCCAGGCGCATACTGTTTATTCCAATCAGACTCATTTTTAGTATCATTAAAAAAGCTAAATGGAAGGATACAAACACGGTCATTTTTAGATATATATGATTTTAAATTCATATATATCCACTTTTCATCGATCATACTCGTATTCAATAAGACATGAATAGGATGAATACAATTTTCAAGTTCTTTTACTCCAACAAAAGAATAGGGTTTCCTATTTTCAAACTCTTCAAAACACTTCATATCACTCGTTGCCTCATGCATGGTGAATACTTTATTATTCTCATCAATATATAATTTCATTTTTTGGCTCCTTTCAAGAAAAAAGATGGACGCTTATTGTCCATCATCTTCGTTTTGCGCATTTGCGATATTTTGTTGAATCTGTTCACTTGCTGCTTTTAATTGATTTGAAAGCTCAGGATCTTTAGCCGTTGTCATATTATCTGTAACAGGACCATCACTAGCTCCGGTCTTCGACAATTTTAAATATGTCCAGCCATCTGCCGTATGTGTATCATCAATCAAATAATTATAAGAATCAATTTCTAGATCATACATCTTTGAACTATCTTTATTTGTAAAATATGTATCAATTGGCAATTGTTCATTCACAATATTATATGCACTATCAAGTGCTGCACTCGCCACATCATCCGTTGCACTATCTACTAGATCAATATGTACACGTAGTGTTGCACTTAATAAATTCACACTTACCTTTTCTACATTATCAATGTTTCCTAGAGCACTCTCAAGAGATGAGATATTGTCTTTTGTAATGGCAGGATCTAAATCCGTTTTTGAAAAACGACTACCTTCCACAGGTCGATTTTGTCCACCTAAACTTGTCAACAAAACATATCCTACAATCACAACAGGAATCATAATTATAATAACAGTAAACCATACAAGCTTGTGTCCTTGACCTGTAGGTTTATTGGATGTATGTCTTCTATGCTTCATCTTGGCCATTAAAAAACCTCCTAACAACGTATTTATTATAACACAGTACCTGAAAACATTAAAAGTCTGAATGAATCAGACTTCTATCTTTTCTTTAATTCTTCTTGAATCAACTCATTTGTACGCTTAGGATTTGCCTGACCACGACTCGCCTTCATGACCTGGCCTACTAAGAATCCAACAGCACGATCTTTACCATTTTTGAAGTCTTCAATCGATTGAGGGTTGGCATCTAAAACACTGTTAACGATAGCTAAAATAGCACCATCATCACTTACTTGTTTCATACCCTTTTCTTCGATAACCTTCTTAGGATCTTTTCCTTGCATAACCTCTTCAAATACAACTTTACCTTGTTTTCCACTGATTTCTCCAGCCTCGATCACATTGATCAAGCTAGCTAAGTTTTCACTTGAACAAGGTACTTTCGCAAAACTTAAGTTATTTTTGTTTAAGTAAGCTGAAACATCTCCAATGATCCAGTTACATGCTTTTTTCGCAAATTTTGTTGATTTTAATACTTCTTCAAAGAAATCAGCCATTTCACGATCAGAAACCAATACACCTGCATCATATTCACTCAATTCATAATCCTTCATGAAACGAGCTAAACGAGCATCAGGAAGCTCTTCTAGATTATCCTGAATCGATTTAACCCAGTCAAGATCTAATTGAATTGGGAAAATATTTGGCTCTGGAAAATATTTATAGTCAACATTTCCTTCTTTTTTACGCATTAGAATTGTAGTTTTTTGTGCTTCATCATAACGACGAGTCGCCTGTTCTACTTTTTCACCAGCATCCAATAATGCAGATTGACGTTCTATTTCTGCTTGAACCGCTTTTTGAACATTCGCAATGGAGTTCAAGTTTTTGATTTCTGTCTTTGTTCCCAAAGTATCTTTGTCTTTACTCAAAGAAATATTTACATCACAACGCATACTTCCTTCTTCCATCTTAACATCACTGACATTTAGATATAAAAGATTTTTACGAAGTGTTTCCACATAAGCTGCTGCTTCTTTAGCACTATGCATATCTGGTTTTGATACGATTTCAATCAATGGTGTTCCAGCACGGTTAAAGTCAATATATGTACCTGTATCTTTATGGAACTGTTTTGCGGTATCCTCTTCCATATGAATACGTTCGATGCGAATTTGTTTCTTTTCTCCATCTACATCAATTTCTACATATCCATTTGTTCCAATAGGATGGAACTGTTGCGTAATCTGGAATCCTTTTGGTAAATCTGAATAGTAATAGTTTTTACGATCAAAACGAACCAATGTTTCAAGATCACAATGCATAGCTGTACATGCCTTGATAGCTAAGGCTACAGCCTCTTTATTTACACATGGTAAGCATCCAGGATGTCCTAAATCCACAACACTTGTACATGTATTTGCGATTTCTCCAAAGCGCACAGGAGCACCAGAGAACATTTTTGTATTTGTCTTTAATTCACAGTGAATTTCAATACCAATCGTCACAAAATAATTCATTACTATCCCTCCAAACATTGTCCTTTTAAACCTGTGCATTCTTCAATCGCACTGGATACATCAAACATTTTTTGTTCTTCAAAAGGCTTGCAAGTTAAATTCACAGCCACAGGCATAGAATCTACTTTTCCTAGTGGAAGTGTAATACTTGGATAACCAGAGAAATTTTGCAACTGCATGTGTTCTTCGGCAAAACTAGATACGCCAAAACGAACATTTGTACTTTCATTAATCAATGGTGCAATCGTTGGTGCTGCAACACTTAATACAGCATCACATTCTTCAAACATCTTCGCGTAAGCTTGAACGATCAAGCGACGAATCTTTTGGGCTTTTCTAAATAAACGATCTTGATTTTCTTCAAACAAAGAATATGAACCAATCACGAAACGGGCCCGAACATAGCTTGAGAAACCTTTTGTACGAGTATTTGTCATGACTTCTTCTAAATCTTGACCTTCTTCACGCATTCCAAAACGAATACCATCCAGATTTGAATGGTTAGCTGTTGCTTCTGCATTCGCAATTGTCTTATAGACAGGAGCAATCAATTCCATATATTCTTTTGGCATTTCCACTTCAACAATCTTAGCTCCTTTTTCCTCTAATTTAGAAACTAAAGCGTTAAATTGAGCCTTTAATTCTTCATTTTCCACTTCATCGATTACAGTTTTAAATACACCAATTGTTTTGTTTGTTAGATCACCATTCAATAATTTTGAATATTCTTTAACCTCTTCATAACTTGAAGTCATATCATGATCATCACGACCGGCAAGTACTTCTAGAGCTAATGCAGCATCTTTTACGTTTGTTGTAAAATATCCAACATGATCTAATGAACTTGCATAAGGAATGATGCCATAGCGTGAAATACGTCCATATGTTGGTTTAACACCAACAACACCACAATATGCAGCAGGTTTTCGAACGCTATCCCCTGTATCTGTACCAATAGCCAAAGGTACACATCCTGCAGCAACTAAAGCAGCACATCCACCGCTTGACCCACCTGGAATGCGGTCTAGATCATAAGGATTGTGTACAGCACCTGTGTAGGCATTCTTGTTGGTTCCACCCATACCAAGTTCATCCATACTTGCCTTACATACAAAGTCAGCTCCTGCCTCTCTTAATTTTTTTACGATTGTCGCATCATAAACAGGAACATAGTTATCTAAAATACGACTACTTGCAGTTGTACGAATACCACAAGTAGAGATGTTATCTTTCAATGCGACTGGAACACCTGAAAGTTTTCCTTCCTTTGTGTTATCAGCTTCATCCACCATAGTTACTACAGCATTTAATTTTGGTTGAACCGCATTAATTTTTTCAATAGCCACGTTTTTATTTACACAATTTGAAATTTCCATCTTACTTCACCACCTTTGGAACATGAACATGTCCCATACGCGCATCTTTTACATTCTTCAACGCTTCTTCTTGCGTTAATACATCACTTACAACGTCTTCTCTTAAGAATGTTGTAGGTGCTTCAAAAGGATAGACCATAGGTTCTACGCCTTCTGTGTCCACTTTTTCAAAAAGGGATACTTGTTCTTCGACGGCAACGAAATCTTTTTTCAATTCTTCGATTTCTTCATCACTCAAATCAAACTTCAAATCGTTTGCCAATTTGTGAAAATATTCTGTACTGAACTTTTCCATATTCTCCTCCTATATCTTACTGATCACATTACATTCACTTGAACCAGATGCTCTCTCTATCAATGCATACACTGTATCATCATTTAGAATGGTAATCAAATAGTCACTTTTTTTTGAACTAAATGTATCCATCTGATCTTTTACATCCTCAATCACGGCCAAGATTTCTCCGGCCGTCTTTCCGTGTGCTGTAATTGTCAAATTTAATTTCTTTAATTTTTTAGATTCAAACTTAGCCTCACCCGTAATATACGTGTTATCTGGAAGAACTCTTGAAATCTCTTCTTTGAATGACGTAAACTCCGTTGCTGCTGATGAATCCAATTCTGTAAAGCGTGAACTTGGAACCAGTGTCCATTCTTGACTTAAAGAAGTAAAACTTCCTTGTCCACCCTTATAATATCCTTCATAGATATAGCCACCTTTACCAGCGGTATTTGAATCATCCAAGCGATAAGCCGCTATAAAGATTGGAATATTCTTATTGATTTCATTAAAACGCTCATGCATATAGGAAGCTAATTTAGAAAAAGTAACCTCCAAATAGTTTTGCATCTTTTCATCCGTAATTTCTACACTTGACCCATCGGATGCGTTTAATTCTCCATTTACAACAAGGCCTAATGAAATTCCTTTTAGATTATCGTTTGTGTACCAATCTAATTCATACAAATCAACTAAAATTGTCGCATTTGTCACAATTCCATTTCCCGTATCAAATTCTTCGTCAGCGCTTGGGTTTAGACCATTTGGATTTCCATCACGAACTGTTCCTAATAATCCTCTAGAACCGTCTGTCGCATCCAATTCATCATAATCTAAGAATTGATGTGTCTTATAGCCAACTGTAGTTGGTGAAAAATACTTTTTCGATAGATCCATCAATCCACTTTCCATTTCTACACGCAAATCCGTATCTTGAATCAAACCAACATGTTTACTTCTAGTATCACTGGATTCATAAGGTAAAATAGCTTGATACGAATCTTCATCCAATGCGTTTGCCTGATTTTTATTTCCGGTAGAACAAGCGCATAAACTCAATGCCAATAAACCAATCAATAATTTACTCTTTCGCATTTTCTACCTCCTGCACAAACTCATCTTCACTCATTGTCATAACGCCTAGACTTTGTGCTTTTGTAAGTTTTGATCCAGCTGCCGTACCATAAATAACATAATCTGTCTTTTTAGATACAGAACCCGACACATTGGCACCTAAGGATTCTAAAATGGCCTTTGCCTCATTACGCGTATAATGTTCTAGAGTTCCTGTTAATACACATGTTTTATTTGTAAAACGACTTTGTACAACTTTTTTCTTTTCTTGTGTAAAATTACATCCAGCTTGTTTTAACACTTCAATTAAATGAACATTCTTTTCCTCCTTAAAGAAAGCTACAACACTTTGGGCTGTAATTAACCCAATATCATGAATCGTAACTAAATCATCCATACTTGCATGCATTAAAGTAGCGATGTCACCAAATTGTTCAGCTAAAATCATTGCGGCTTTTTTACCAACCTGACGAATTCCAAGTCCATATAAGATGACACCCAATGGTTGTTTTTTACTATTTTCAATCGATTCAAGAAGCTTATCCACCGACTTGGTTTGATAGCCTGGTTTTTCGATCAATTCATCATAGTAACGATCTAAAAAATAAATATCTTCAATCGAATTTAAATAACCCCATTCGTGTAATTGCTCAATTTTCTTATCACCCAAAGTATCAATATTCATCGCATCTCTTGAAGCAAAATGAATCATACTTTCGACAACACGAGCAGGACAATCTTGGTTGATACAATAGTGTGCCGCTTCATCAGGTAGTCGTACTAAATGAGAACCACAGATTGGACATGTTGTCGGGAAATGATATGGCACTTGTGTTCCATCTCTTCTTTTTGGAACACTTGTTACCACTTCCGGAATAATTTCTCCAGCCTTTCGAACAACAACAATATCACCAATACGAAGATCTTTATTGGCAATCATATCTTCATTATGTAACTGAGCCGCACTCACCGTGGTTCCGGCAACACGAACTGGTTCTAACACAGCGTTAGGCGTAATTTTTCCGGTACGTCCTACTGTAATCACTATATCTTTTAATCGTGTTAAAACTTCTTGGGCTGGAAATTTATAGGCAGTCGCATAACGCGGTACTTTCGCGGTGCTTCCCAGTCTTCTTTGAGCGGCTAAATTATTTAATTTAATGACCATACCATCGATTTCATAAGGTAGATTCTCACGTTTTTCTTGAATTTCCTGGATAAATTTCCAAATTTCATCGACGGTCGTGCAAACTTTACGCAATGGATTTGTTCTAAAATGCATCTTAGACATGGCTTCCAAAGCTTCTTCTTGTGTTTGTACCGCAAAATCAGACGCATTCTGGAAGTAATACCAATAGGCATCTAATTTACGACTTGCACACACACTGGAATCCAATTGGCGAATGCTTCCTGCAGCTGCATTTCTTGGATTCGCAAAAGGGGCTAACCCTTTTTCTTCTTGTCTTTTATTTAATAGTTCAAAGCTTGCCTTAGGCATATACACTTCACCACGAACCTCAACATGTCGCGTTTCAGGAATGTGCATAGGAATGGAAAGGATGGTTTTAACATTGTTTGAAACATCTTCTCCAACTATTCCATCACCCCTGGTCACAGCTCGAGTAAAGTTACCATCATCATATAATAATGCCATCGCAAGTCCGTCGTATTTGCATTCTACGACAAATTCTGGATTCGAAATACTTTCTGAGATTCTTTGAACAAATTCTTCAATTTCTTCTTTATTAAAGACATTTCCCAAAGAAAGCATCTGCGCATCATGTGTCACTTTTTCAAAGCCATCAAGTACAGAGCCAATGATTCTTTGACTAGGACTATTCGCATCATACATTTCTGGATGCTTTTCTTCTAGTACCATTAATTCCTGCATGAAACGATCGTATTCTTGATCGGTCACGCTTGGATTATCATATACATAATATTCGATAGAATACTTTTCTAATTCTTTACGTAATTCTAAAACTCTTGCCTTTTCATCCATCATACTCACCTAGGCTTTCTTTAAAGAAGGATGTGCTGCATTTAATTTTTTCACACCAATTGTGTGACCAAAGGCAATGGTTGCGACATCTCCACGAATTTCAAGTACAACACCCTGACCATAAATCGCATGTTCAACGGCATCCCCTTTACGTAAACGTACTTTCTTTTTATTCGCACCCAGCTTAGATGGTCTTCCTGTTAAGGATTGAGACACAACAACCTTTGGTTGTTTTGGTGCTTCTTCTTTTTCTTCTTGTTCAATATATTCCATTGGGATTTCAGCTCTAAAACGACTTGGTGTTTTAAACGCATCCTGCATATAACTAAAGCCTGTATTCCATGAAATATATAGTGTTTTTTTAGCACGTGTCATCGCAACATATAGAAGTCTTCTTTCTTCTTCTAATGCCTTCATACCACCTTCATCACATGCTCTAGAGCTTGGGAATACACCATCGTTAAAGTTAACTAAGAATACTGTGTCAAATTCTAGCCCTTTTGCGGCATGCACCGTCATTAAACTTACTGTATTTTCACTTGTTTCCTGTGTTTTATCCGTAAACAAGGCAATATCTTGTAAATAAGATTCTAAAGTCATTTCTGGATCTTCAATCATACTTTGGGCAATGTCTTCTTTTAATTCCTTTAAGTTATCAATACGGTCCTGACCACTTTCTCGATCTTCTTTCAACATCGAAATATAGCCTGTTGTATCTAATACATAATCCAAGAAATCTTCTAACGCATAATGCTCCCTATTTTCACGTAGATCTTCAATTAAATCTACAAACATTTCACATTTCTTCGTAACCGCCGTACTTAATCCAATTGGATCTTTCATGACATCATATAGATTCATGTGTCTTTGAGCGGCTTGTTTTTGAAGATTTTCAATTGTACGTGCACCAATCCCACGGCGTGGTACATTGATCACACGTAGTACAGCTAAATCTAATGCCATTTGGTCTGGATCTTCTTCGTTACGGTTTGTACATAATCTTAAATAGCATAGGGCATCTTTGATTTCTTGTCTTTCATAGAAACGAACACCCCCATAGATTACGTATGGAATGCCGACCGATTTAAAGATACGTTCAAAAGCACGTGAAGAATAGTTCGAACGATAAAGAATCGCCATATCTTTGTATTCTAAACCTTTTTTGTGTTTTTCATTTATTTGACGAGCAACAAAGATTGGTTCTTCACTATCTTCTTTGCCTTCAAACATTGTGATTTTTTCATCACCAGGAAGTTTTGTGTATAAATCTTTATCAATACGTTCCTTATTGTATTTAATAACTGCATTGGAAGCATCTAGAATTGGCTGTGTTGAACGATAGTTCTCATTCAAAATTACAGTTTTACATGGTTCAAAGTCTTTATTAAACTTTAAAATAATGTCAACACTGGCTCCACGCCAAGTATAAATAGTTTGGTCTGGATCTCCTACAACACATAAGTGTGTATTTTTACCTGTTAATAGCTTGATGATTCCATACTGGATAGGGTCAACGTCCTGGAACTCGTCTACGTGGATATAATCTAAACGGTTTTGCCACTTCTCACGAACAGAAGATACGCTATTTAATAAGCGGTGTCCCTCTAGCAACAAATCATCGAAGTCCATAGCCTTCATTTCATTACGACGTTTTTCATAACCGGCATAAATTTTAGCTAAAGTAATACTGACATCATCCATTGCCATATTACCTGCCATTTGTGGATCAATATAGTTTGTCTTATAAGCACTAATAGCACCGAGTGCACGGTTATAAGAAATGGTTGTTTTATCCACTTCTAATGTTTTATAAATTGGTTTTAAAATGGCCTTTTGATCTTCTGGATCCATAATTGCGAATGTTTTTGGATACCCAATCAAATCCGCATCTTCTCTAAGCATTCTTACACACAAAGAGTGAATGGTTGAAATACGGACTACGCTTGCCATACTGCCTAGTTGTGCTGTTAGTCGCGTTTTCATTTCATTTGCCGCTTTATTCGTAAATGTGATAGCCAAGATACGATTTGGTAAAATACCACAATCTTGGACCAAATAAACAATACGTGCCATTAAGACACGCGTTTTCCCACTACCAGCCCCCGCAATAATACGAACATGTTCGTTAATTGTCGTTGCTGCCGTTCTTTGATTTTCATTTAATGTATCTAATATTGAGTTACTCATAATTTTTAATCACCGTATCAATTTTACCATAAACCCAAAAAAAGTGCTCAGAAATATGAGCACTCAAAACCTCAGAAAACGAATACCTTCGTATTTACTTTATTTATTGGTAAAACTCTTCACAATAGCTTTGACAATTTCTAGCTTCTTATGTTTTGGCGTTAAAACAGCAGGCATGAATCTATAATTCATCAACATCGTATCAACAAATGAATAGCCATGTACTTTTGTTGTCTTTTCTAACACTTTATCTAGTCTTGTTGCGTTTTCGTAAAACCAGATTCCTTAATGCATTGTTCTAAGAAAGCTAAATCCTTTTCCTTGGCACATACATCGTGGAAATATAAGAATTTTTCTTTATAACGAAGCACAGCTTCTAATACATAGATACCATCTTCTTGCCATGAATCCATCCAAATTGTCTTCTTATCATATTGAATCGGATCTTGTTCCATAATATGATCTAAGTTTGTGACAATACCCGGTTGTTTACTGGCCTGAATCAACCAATCCCATTGTGCTTCATCTGTATATGGTGACATTAAACATAGCGCTTGATTTACTGGATCATAGCTTCTTTCTGCGGCACCACTGGCAACAACTCTTGCATCTTCAAATAAGTGATACACTTCTTTAATGCGATATTGAATGGCTTCCTGCTCCATATTTTTGGCATCAGACAATTTATTATCTCTACCCAATTGTTCACACAAATCTGCATATACATCTAAAGGCAAATCAATTGTATGATCTTTTTCATAAGCAGCCTCGATATATTCACAAATATCATTGGCATGCTTAATAGTATTTTCATTCATTAAAGTGTATTTACCAACACCTTCTTTGGCAAGTAAAGTCAATGCACAATTCTTATAGAATTTGGCATCTCTTTGCCAATCGTTCCAAACATAGAAAGAATCCATTAAGTCGCGAGTATTCATATGTTTAAATTCTTTTAAATCCAAATCTCCCTGACTTGTTAGGATACGATCTTCCTTTTGAAGCGGCAAGAAGTAAGTTTCTTCATACATATAATTCTGTTGGCGCATCACTTCATTTTCTAAAAGAACACCACGAATATAATCCATTTCATCCTCATACATAGAACTTAATCGATCAAAATCTTCATCCTTATCAAATTCCATATCATCCATTAGTTCATATTCTCCAGGAACTTCTTCCTGAATATCTTTAAATATATCTACCACAAATGCATGAAATCCTGGGCCTGCATGACGGGTATTGGCACGTAAAACCATATCACCATCTTCTTCTGTCACAACAATCTTTCCTTGTGGACAAACCAAGATATCAACATGATCATAACGATCTTCAATTTGCACTTCTTCTCGTCTTGCGATAAGGCCTAAAACTTCATACAATTCATTCATTTCTTTTTCATTTCGATCTTTACAAATCATTTGAACAAACATGTTAAAACCTCCTTCTAGAGTCACACTCTATTATATCATAGTTGACAAATGTATGGTATAATCAAGAAGTTAAAGGAGAACTAAGTATGAATCAAATTGCTAAAGAATGGCAAGACTATGAAGTTATTGATACTGGAAATAAAGAAAAATTAGAAAGATGGAATCAAACGATTCTTAGAAGACCAGATCCTGTGGCAATCTGGCCAATTGAAGATGAGCGTGCATGGAATAAAGCCGATGCTATATATCACCGTTCCAAATCGGGTGGTGGTCATTGGGAAATGAAAAAGCCCGTTAAAGAATTCTGGACTATTGGATATAAAGGTTTACGCTTTAAAATCAGTCCAACCGGATTTAAACACACGGGACTATTCCCAGAACAAGCTAGCAACTGGGATTTTATGGCCAATAAGATTAAAGAATCAAAACGCGATGATTTAAGAATCTTAAACCTATTTGCCTATACAGGCGGGGCTACCATGGCCTGTTCAAAAGCTGGAGCGAAAGAAGTTGTGCATGTTGATGCTTCAAAAGGTATGATTCAATGGGCAAAAGAAAACATGCAACTTTCGAATTTACAAGATCATACAATTCGCTTTATTGTGGATGATTGTATTAAATTTGTTAAAAGAGAACAAAGAAGAGGAAGAAAATATGATGGTATCGTCATGGATCCACCTAGTTATGGTAGAGGTCCTAATGGTGAACTTTGGAAATTGGAAGAAGAATTATTCCCATTGATTCAAGAATGTATGAAAATTTTAAGTGATGATGCCCTATTCTTTATTGTGAACTGTTATACAACTGGATTTAGTTGTTCAACACTCAATGAAGCTTTATCAAGATCCATTCAGAAAGAAAAAGGCGGACACATTGAATGTGGTGAAAACCTACTTCCTGTAACGACAAATGATAGTGTATTACCATGCGGAATCTTTGGAAGATGGACAAATGACTAGTCCATCTTTTTTTGTTTAGAAAAAGAAAAAAGGAAGAAAACTCTCCCTAACAAACCATCCACTCGGGATAGAATTGAATCCCATTTTTGATCATACGATGAATCAAAGGTCTTCCTAAAGTTTGGAAATAATGTTCAATCGTAGTGACTTGTAAAACCAAAAAATCTGCTGTCTTACCAATTTCAATCGAACCACGATCTGATAAATTAAATTCTTTAGCTGGTAAAGACGTCATACTTTCGAGTAGTTTTCTAGAACACACTCGATGTGTTTGAAACAATACATAACTCATAGGTGCCATACTATATACATAGGAGTTTGGAAGTCCAAATCCACAACTCATTAAAAAAGTTTCTGGAATTTTATCATTTAATTCATTTAAACGATGTAAAACCGGAAGCTTAGGCTGATTCTTTTTATAAAAAACATCCTGTTCCAACTTCATTCTTTGCGAATTCGGATTGTCACAAATCAAAGTTAAGATTCCATTTTGACGCATCGCATATAACGCATTGATATCTTGTCTTAGTTGATCACCCAAACGTACGTGTGTAAAACTTTTAAATTGACAATCAATAAAAGCTGGTACAACACATTCACCTTGCGCATCAATCACTCGTGTTGCAGGATCTAGCCATTCTTTATAAGAACCCGTATTGATTTCAATAATCTTATCATGGTGACATGCAATAAAGGCACGATGTAAGATTGTAAAATTCTTATCACATGTATATAAATTTTCAATATTTTTAATCAGTAAAGTTGCCTTCATGATACATGTGACCTTCCTTTCAATAGATGCTATAATAATTATACAACGAGGTGATGCGAATGTCTTTATTTAATCGAAGAAAGAAACCTATAATAGTAACAATCCATGGATTTGGAAGAAATCTAAGTCATGAATTCGATCCATTAGCGAGCTATTTAAAGGCTAAAAAATATGAAGTGATTCAATTTGATATGTATGATTTAAACAATCCAAATGATGCCAACTACAAAGATTGGGTGCAAAGATGTGAAGCCAAATTAAGTCTTGCCATTAAAGAAAATCCCAATGTCATTCTAATTGGATTCTCCATGGGAGGTGTAATCGCCAGTTATTTGGCTAGCATTTATAAAGTGCAATCCTTAATCCTTTGTGCACCGGCCTTTGAATATCTTGACATCAAAAAAGTAACAGGCTTATTTAAAAAATCGGATAAAGAAAAGAAAGGTCCAAGTTCAAAGCAATACCAAGCCTTCACAAAAATTGTTTCTCAATATAAAGAATCTATTTCACAAATTGAATGTCCAATCCTTATGTTGCATGGAACAAGTGATGAAGTAATCGCTCCATCAAGTTCTACTCATGCCTATAAAAAAATTCCGGTCCAAAAGAAACGATTAATATATATTGAAGGTGCCAAGCACAGAATGTTGTATGATGGAAGAATGGAACAGACTGTATTTACAATCATCGAACAAATGCTTGAAAATAAAATATTCTAAAAAGCTGTCGAATAAGACAGCTTTTTCATTTATCGCCAACTATAAAATATGCTTTATCTAAAGATATTCTAGCATATTTTCATTTCCATTTGCACCTTTAAGGACTTTTTTTGCCTTATGATTTGCACCTACAAAGAAAAAAAAGCCTGTATTTCTACAAGCTTAGTCACCAATAATTGAATAAAACTGATCATAAGAAGGTTTTAACACTTCATATACATCTGGCTGAATACGATATTGGGTATAATCCCGTAATCTTCCATCCTCTTCTTTTTCAATAACTCTTCTTTCAATCATTTTTTTATTCTTTAATAATCCGCCCTGTTTGACATCTCCCTTATATTCCAAAGGTTCATTATCATTATCTAATAGTTCTTCAAACAAAGCCTTATCCTTTTTATTTAAGGATGTCATAAAATTCCATAAATCTGGAACATTCATCTTTTTCTCTTTCTCTTTCTTAAAAAACATAATTATCACCTATTTTTAATACATTAAAACTTCTCTATTTTACAGCGATGTTCTTTTGTCTTGGAATCATAAGTATTTCCAACCAATAATAAATTATCGGTATATTCTTGAATCGATTGAGGATATACTTTTTCCTTGATTTGATCTAATGCACTTTGAACATTATGATTCCATTTTAGCTCCACCAATAAGGCTGGATAATAATCTTTATATTCAGGTTTAGGGATATAAACAAAATCCGCAAATCCTCTTCCTGTTGGCAATTCTCGTATTGGTTTAAAATAATACTTCAAAGTTGATAAATACGCAATCGTTAAAACACTACTCAAACTATTTTCATTATGATATGCAATATTAGAAGCATACGTATTATGAATCTTTTCCATTTGTTGAGCTACAACTTCTGTCTCCATTTGACAAGTTGCTTCTAAAATGGTATCCGATTCCCTTTCAAATTGAATTAAATCATTCCATTTATCTTCTGAAACAGAATTCACAAATTCTTGTCGGATTTCTTCATTTGGAATAAATACCGTCTTATATGTTTGATTGTATCCCAAATATCCTAAATGAACCAATGCCGTTAAGACATCATCCATATTTTTAAATGAAACCATATCATTTTGAAAAGACGTTGTCTGCATCTTCACTTCATTACCACTTAACATTTCTAAAACAGCTTCTTTTAAGCCATCAAAATTCATTTGAATCAAACTATGAATTGATTCATAGCTACTTGTCTGTGCCCAATAACTTTGAAACACACCTAAAGTAAATAAACTCACAACGGCTTTCGGATTATATACATGCTGATGATTTAAGTAATATCCATCATACCATTTCTTGATTCTATCAAAATCTATATTGTATTTATTACTTAATCCTTTTACTTCCCCCTCTGTAAATCCAATAAAAGAAGCCAATGGACCTGGATTCAACATTGTATATTCATCAAAATTATTCAATGCGGACTGTGTCATCGTTCTTTTGATTGGTAAAATACCTGTTAAATACGCTAATGCGATATAACGAGAAGGTTGTGATCCTTTAAATAATCCTTTTAAGAAATCGATATATTCTTCTAGTAATTTTTTATTATTCGCATTATCACGAATCAATACATCCCACTCATCAATGATTACCACAAAGCGATGGCCTGTTTCATCATTGATTTTAGAAAGTGTACCAGACAAAGAAATAATTCCATTATAGTCAATATTGGAATATTCATTCTGTAATTCATGCATACAACTCTCTTTGATATAATTTACAATATCATTTATATTTTCAACTTGATCTTTACACCATTGTACATCAATATGAATGACATCATATTGATTAAGATACTTTTCAAATGTAGAACATGAAGAAATCGTATATGGATGAAATAATTCTCTAGATTCACATCCCTTTGAATAATAAGCACAAAGCATATCAGCAGTCATGGATTTTCCAAAACGTCTAGGTCTTGAGTTACAAATAAATTTAGCTGTGGTTGAAAGCACACTATTTGTATATTCAATTAAACCCGTTTTATCCACATATATTTTTGAATGAACCGCTTCATTAAAATTCGCATTATCAGGATTTAGAAATATAGCCATACAGATTCCTCCTACACCACTATTATATCAGAAAAAGACTGTAGAATTAAAAAAACGAGATGTTAGTTCATCTCGCCTTACTTCACTCCATGACTTTTTAAATAAGAAGGTATGATTTTTATAAAACAAATGATTGTCACAATACTTGCATAAATATCCGCTGCAGGTTGTGCATAGAAAATATTTGAAACCCCTAAAAAAGCAGGCAATAAACATGTACACCCCAAATACATCAGCTTACGATTTAATGATAAAAATAATGATAATTTTACATTAGATAATCCTGTAATTCCATCCACTAAAACATATTGAATGGACATCATCAAAATACCTAAACAAAAGTTTTTAATAGCCCTATCTGCGATTGGCATGGTCATGGCATCATTAGTAAACATAGCCACAAATACATTGGAGTAGCACATTGAAATAATAAACATAACAAGACAGAATAAAAACGCAAATGAAATCACAATTTTAAATGCTTCTTTGATCTTCTTTAAATTTTGCGAACCAAAATGATACGCAAATATCGGTTGTGTACCCGAACTAATACCAAGTAATGGTCCTGTAATCAATAAGAAATAGCTTTGAGCTACAGTAATAGCCGATATATAAATATCCCCCATATCTCCACCATACTTTTGAAGCATCATATTCATCACTATTAAAATAATTGAATCGGATGCGATAATCAGAAATGGAGAGAATCCAAGTTTTACAATATGCTTCATTTTCTCTATAGATAATTCTTCTTTATGAAGTTTGATTTTCGATTTGAATCTTAAAAAACAAAGCACAAACATACACGATATAAATTGTGCTACAACTGTACCAATGGCTGCTCCAGCCACACCAATTTTAAGTGTACGAATCAAAATAAAGTCAAACATAATATTTGTGATGGCCCCAATACATACACTTAACATCGCAATCGTGGCATAACCCTGTCCTGTAATAAAATAATTCAATCCAATCGACATTAGGGCAAAGAAAGTTCCTAATGTATAAATTGTTAAATAGGTATTGGCATAAGGATAAAGGGCATCACTGCCTCCAAACCAATAGATCAAATTATGTTTTAAAAGAATGAATCCAAGTGTTAAACAAATGGAAAGAACAACCAACATCACAAAGCTATTATATAAAATTTGACTGGCCCTTTTCTCATTCTTTTGACCCAAACACATCGATAGCCAAATCGAACCACCAATACCTACAAGTGTTCCAAAACTCGATAATAAGGTAACGATTGGCCCGCATATTCCAACGGCTGCCAAACATACATTTCCCACTTCTTCAATTTGTCCTACAAACATACGATCGACAATGGAATATAAAATATTCACAAGTTGCGCAATCATACTCGGTATAGCCAACCCCATAACAAGCTTTAACATGGGTGTATTTTCAAAATCATTTTGTCGCATTTTATATTCTATTCTCTTTAATATAATCTCTAGCTTCCATTAAATCTTTGACAATACAAATTGTCTGCTCCTTTTGTACTTCTGTTGGAGCAATCAGATCAGGCACTTGAATACAGTCAATACTAGCCCTATAAGCTGCTTCAACCCCCACACTCGAATCTTCTAATACAATCGCATTTTCTGCTTTTGTGTTCATTTTATGTAAGACACTCAAATAAATTTCTGGATCCGGCTTACGATTTTTGACTTCATCCCCACATAATACATAATCAAAACGATCATATACGCCAACTCGTTTTAATCTTTCTTCTGTAAGCTCTCTTCTTGTCGTTGTGGCAACCGCCTTTTTAATATGATATGCATCCAAAAAATCTAGTATTTCATTTAAGCCTGGTTTAACTGGCACTTCCTTTTCCAACATACCATATCCAATGCGTTCCCATTCTTTAATTACCAATTCTTGAATGTCTTGAGATAAATATCGATCTAACACTTCTTTTTCATCTCTACCACTTTTCCCAATCAATTTTGGAAATAAAGTAGAACCCATATTTTGAATACCATACTTATTACCCGCCTGATCAAAAGCTTCTTTCCATACACTTTCAGTATCTAACATCAACCCATCAACATCAAAAATAACTAATTCTAACATGTGCATCCTCCCATAAAACATGAAGGTATTATAACATGAAAAAAAGAAGCAAAGTTACATTGCTTCTAATATATCGATTACTTCTTTTAAATTCTCACACTGAAGATCAACATATTTCATGTCTTCTTTATTAAATGGGACTTGATCTGGAATTCAAACTCTTCGCATATTTGCATTATACGCCGCACGAATTCCATTTTTACTATCTTCCAGCACTAAACAATTCTCAGGCTTTACTCCCATCTTTTTCGCACACGCCAAAAATAAATCGGGAGCTGGCTTTGAAGCATATGCATCTTTTGATGAAAGCATCAAATCTGCCTTAAAATCAAACCCGCAATTTTTCACTAAACGTTTAATGTGCGGAACACTTGAGCTTGACGCAATGCAAATATTATAATTATTCGATTTTAAATAATCATGCAATTCTTTCAAGCCATATTTATTGGCAGAGCCTGGAATCGCAAAACGTTTCTCGTAATAAGAAACAAATTCATCATCGGCAATTTCCAACATATCCTCTAACCATGGATAGTCCTTATGGTAGATCGAACAATCAAAATGACTTGTGCCTAACATCCCTAAAAAATATTCTCTTGGAAAGTAATGATCGTGTTTTTTACAAATATCTTCAAATACATCAATATAAAGTGTTTCTGTATCAAACATTAATCCGTCCATATCAAAAATTACTGTATTAATCATCGCCGTCATAATTTACAAAATTCTCCGTTTTTGCAGCCGCAATAGCCTTAAATTCCTTTAATAAAGGATGTTGATAAATAGAATGTAAGTCGTTTGAAATAATAAAGCTTAATAGTTGTACAAATGGTAGATAAACAAGTGGGCATAATTCACTGGATACAGTATCACTCAAACTCAAAACATGATCATCCATTACTAATTGTGGATTGTTTGAAATTAAATATGCTCGATTGCTGACTTTACGCGTAGCCTTATATACTTGTTCTACACGATGACTTGCCACATCGTTTCCATCAAAGAAAATCACATTGTATTGTGGCGTTAATTGTAAATTCGGACCATGAATATATTCTTCAATTTCGTAGCAGCAACTTGGAATGTGAATGGTTTCCCCCATTTTTAATGCACTTTCAAGTGCTGTTCCATAATTGGCTCCCGCTCCACAACTGTAAACCCAAGACATAGATGAAAATTCTTTATAGTGTAACTGAATAAAGCTTGTAGCCTTACCAATCATTTCTTCATTTAAATGGACAGCTTTTTTTAACTCTTCTAAATATTCACTCTTACCAGAATACGCAATTGCGAATAAATCTAAGAATAGCGCAAGTGAGGAAACACCCTTTGTAACATAGCCAACTAATTCTTCGCCAACACCATATTCAATCACAACATCCGCAACATCTTTTACATCACTATTTTTATTTCCTGTTAAACAAATCGCTCTACATTGTTTTTTCTTAATAATTTTTAATGCTTCAATTGCATTTGTACTTAAACCACTCTGTGTAACCACTAAGACTAAGTCGTTTTCTTTAATATCATTTTCATAATACGTAAATGTATATGGAGTAATGATTCTAACTTCTAAACCACTCACTTTTTCCACAAAACTTCGAGCACAATAACATGCATTATGACTTGATCCAGAAGCCACAAGTAAAATACGTTTGATTTCTTTTTGTTGCACTTCCTCCATCAATGGTTCAACCAATGCAGTGTATTGTTCAATATTTGTTCTTAATACGCCCGGTGTTTCTTTCACATAATCAAGCATTGTTAATTTTTCCATATGTACCTGGTATATTGTAATTGACCCATCTAGCTGGTCATTTACAACATACATCTCCTT